>NZ_CP108002.1:302597-605194 GCF_041435055.1 Streptomyces sp. NBC_00341
GGTCGCGAAGACGTACCGCCCCGGGTGCAGCTCCGGGCGCAGGTCGCGCAGCAGGATTCGAAGGTCTCTCTCAGCGGTCACAGCCATCAGGCTACCCACGGTGACCCCGGGCGGACCGCATGTGGCGGCCGCCCGGGGCCGGGCGTGGTCAGCGGGTGGGCGGTTCGGCGCCGACCAGCCACATCGAGAAGAACTGCGCCCCGCCCCCGTAGGCGTGGCCGAGTGCCCGGCGCGCGCCTTCGACCTGGTGCTCCCCCGCGCCTCCGCGCACCTGGAGGGCCGCCTCTGCGAAGCGGATCATGCCGGAGGCGCCGATGGGATTGGTGGAGAGCACTCCGCCCGAGGGGTTCACCGGCAGGTCGCCGTCGAGTTCGGTGACTCCGGCCTCGGTCAGCTTCCACCCCTCGCCCTCGTCCGCGAAGCCGAGGTTCTCCAGCCACATCGGCTCGTACCAGGAGAACGGGACGTACATCTCCACTGCGTCGATCTCCCGGCGCGGGTCGCTGATCCCGGCCTGCCGGTAGACGTCGGCGGCGCAGTCCTTGCCGGCCTGCGGCGAGACGAAGTCCTTGCCGGCGAAGAGGGTCGGTTCGCTGCGCATCGCGCCGCCGTGCACCCAGGCGGGCGGCTGGGGTGACCGCTCCGCGCCCGCCCGGTCGGTGAGGATCATCGCGCAGGCCCCGTCGGAGGACGGGCAGGTCTCCGAGTAGCGGATGGGGTCCCAGAGCATCGGTGCGGACTGGACCTTCTCCAGGCTGATGTCCGGGTCGTGGATGTGCGCGTACGGGTTCTTCAGCGCGTTGCGGCGGTCCTTGTAGGCCACCAGCGAGCCGACCGTGTCGGGCGCTCCGGTCCGGCGCATGTAGGCGCGCACGTGCGGGGCGAAGAATCCGCCCGCGCCGGCCAGCAGGGGCTGCTGGAACGGGATGGGCAGCGAGAGGCCCCACATCGCGTTGGACTCGGACTGTTTCTCGAAGGCGAGGGTGAGGACGGTGCGGTGCACCCGGGCGGCGACGAGGTTCGCGGCGACGAGTGCCGTCGAACCGCCGACCGAACCGGCGGTGTGGACCCGGAGCATGGGTTTGCCGACCGCGCCGAGGGCGTCGGCCAGGTAGAGCTCCGGCATCATCACGCCCTCGAAGAAGTCGGGGGCCTTGCCGATGACGACGGCGTCGATGTCCGCCCAGGTCAGCGCGGCGTCCTTCAGCGCGGCGACGGCGGCCTCGCGGACGAGTCCGGCGAGCGAGACGTCGTGGCGGGCCGCGACGTGCTTGGTCTGGCCGACGCCGACGACGGCCACGGGCTCCTTAGGCATGGGTGCTCTCCCCTTCGAGGACGGCGACCAGGTTCTGCTGGAGGCAGGGGCCGGACGTGGCGTGGGCGACCGCCCGCTCCGACTCGCCGCGGTGGATGCGGGCGGCGGCCTCTCCGAGGCGGATCAGCCCGGCCGCCATCAGCGGGTTGGCGGCGAGCGCGCCGCCGGACGGGTTGACGCTGACCTCGTCACCGAGGCCGAGCGCCTTGCGCAGCACCACTTCCTGGGAGCTGAACGGGGCGTGCAGCTCCGCGGTGTCGACCGGCCGTTCGAAGACCCCGGCCCGTTCGGCGGCGAGCCGGGTCGACGGCGACTCGGTGAGCTCGCGCACCCCGAGCCCGTGGGCCTCGATGCGGTGGTCGATGCCGCGGATCCAGGCGGGCCGCGCGCACAGCGCCCGCGCGGTGTCCCCGGCGGCGAGGATCACGGCGGCGGCGCCGTCGCCGATGGGCGGGCAGTCGCCGGTGCGCAAGGGCCGCACGAGGTAGTCGCCGGCCGGTACGTCTCCGCTGAGCTGGGCGTGCGGGTTGCCCGACGCGGCCTGGCGGCTGCGGGTGGCGATGGCCGTGAGGGCGCTCTCGTCGGTGTCGCCCGCGTCGATGAGCGCCTGGGCCTGGAGGGCGGCGAGTGCGACGGAGTCGGGCCACAGCGGGGCGGTGTAGTAGGGGTCGAGCTGGCGGGTGAGGACATCGCGCACCTGGCCGGGCGAGGACTTCCCGTACGCGTAGACGAGTGCGGTGTCGGCCTCGCCTGTCTGGATCTTCACCCAGGCCTCGTACAGGGCCCAGGCCCCGTCCATCTCCACGTGGGACTCGGAGATCGGCGGGTGCGCGCCCACGCCGTCGAGCGCCATGGTGAAGGAGAAGGCGCGGCCCGCGAGGTAGTCGCTGGAGCCGGAGCAGGTGAAGTCGATGCCGCTGGTGCGCAGACCGGTCGCGTCGAGGACCTCGTGCAGGACCGGCATCAGCATCTCGACTTCGGACAGTTCGTCGGTGCGGCGCAGATGGTCGGTCTGCGCGAAGGCGACGATCGCTACGTCCCGCATCTAGACCAGCTCCTTGTACGCGTCGTAGTCGGCGTCCGGTTCTCCGGTCGGCCGGTAGTGGTCGGGATGGCGGCTTCCCTCGGTCCATACGGGCTCGACGCGCAGGCCCATCCGCACCTGGTCGTACGGGATGCCGCCGATCCGTGCGTGCAGGGCGAGGTCTGCGCCGTCCAGGGCGATGTGCGCGTAGACGTAGGGGACTTCGATGTCGAGGTTCTTGGCCTTGATGTTGACGACGCAGTAGGTGGTGACCGTGCCGCGTGGTCCGACCTCGACCCGTTCGTCGGTGGCGACGCCGCAGGTGGGGCAGGCGCCGCGCGGCGGTACGTACACCTTTCGGCAGGACGGGCAGCGTTCACCGACGACGCGTCGGTCCTCCAGCGCTTCGAGGTAGGAGCTCTGGGCGCGGCCCGGGGTGTAGGTGTAGTCGAGCCGGGCGGGGGTGACGATGCCGGTGACGGGTTCGGTGAACTCCCCGTCGTGCGGCGCGGGTTCACCGGATTCGCCGGGTTCGCTCCCGTACGGCTCGAAGCAGGCGATGTCCGTGATGACTCCGGTGCGGTCCTGCGCCCAGCGGACGCGGACGCGCATGCCGGTGCTGACGGCTTCGGGCCCGGATGCGTCCAGGACGTGCAGGAGCGCGGTGTCGGCCCCGTCCAGCCGTACGAGCACCCAGGCGAAGGGGGTGTCCAGGGGCTGGTCGCGGCGGGGGTGCGGGTTCCAGGCCCAGGTGGTGACCGTACCGGTGGCGGCGACCTCGACCAGCTCGTGGAGCTCCTCCGCGGTGACGGGGTCGTACTCGACAGGCGGGACCAGGACCTTGCCGTCGCCGGTCCGCACGCCGAGCACGGTGCGTTCGCGCAGTCCGGTGAGGAACGCGCTCTGGACCGGGCCGAGGGAGCGGGTGAAGGGGAATTCGACCACCAGCGGTGCGCTGAGGATGTCGGGCACGGGTATCTCCTGATTCAGGCGCGTCGGTAGACGGGCGGACGCTTCTCCGCGAAGGCGCGGGCGCCCTCCTTGGCGTCGGCGGTGGCGAAGACCGGCCAGCCGCGCTTGAGTTCGGCGGCGAGGCCGTCGGTCTCGGTCATCTCTGCGCTCTCGTACACCGATGCCTTGACCTCCTCGACGGCGAGCGGCCCGCAGGCGTTGATCTGCTCGGCGACCGCGAGGGCCGCTTCCAGCGCGGTCCCGTCGGGGACGACCCGGCCGATCAGCCCGATCCGGGCCGCTTCCCCGGCGTCGTAGGGGCGGCCGGTGAGGAGCATTTCGAGGGCGTGGGTCCGGGCGATCTGGCGGGGCAGCCGGACGGTGGAGCCGCCGATGGGGAAGAGGCCGCGTCTGACCTCGAAGAGGCCGAAGGTGGCGCCCTCGCCCGCGATGCGGATGTCGGTGCCCTGGAGGATCTCGGTGCCGCCCGCCACGCAGTGGCCCTCGACCGCGGCGATGACCGGTTTGCGGGGGCGGTGGTGGCGCAGCATGGCCTTCCAGTGCAGGTCGGGGTCGGCCTTCATCCGGTCCCGGTAGCGCTCGCCGTCCATGCCGTCGCCCGCGAGGGCCTTGAGGTCCATGCCGGCGCAGAAGCAGCCGCCGGAGCCGGTGAGGACGACGGAGCGGATCCCGTCGTCCGCGTCGGCGGCCAGCCAGCCGTCGTACAGGCCGACCAGCATCGGCAGCGAGAGCGCGTTCTTGGCTTCCGGCCTGTTCAGGGTGAGCACCAGTGTGGCGCCTTCGCGCTGCACGGTGAGGTGTTCCGTACCGCCCATGGTCTGTCTCCCGTCGTAAGGCTAGAACAGGTTGCAGTAGTTGGGGAGGCAGTTCAATAGTTTTCTGACAGTCAGTCAGTTTTCTTCGCCGGGCCCCCTTCCCACTTGTGCCGGTCGGCGCTCTAATGACCGCCGGGCCACTCAGCAACCGGGGTCAGGAGGAACGGTGGAGTACAACCTTGCCGACCTGTTCGAATCGGTCGTCGACGCTGTCCCGGAACGCGAGGCGCTCGTCTACCTCGACCATCCGGGGACCGGCGCCGAGCGCAGGCTCACCTACGCGGAGCTGGACGCCGCGGCGAACCGCGTCGCCCATCATCTGATCGAGGCCGGCATCGCCCCCGGCGAGCATCTGGGGCTGCACCTGTACAACGGGGTCGAGTACCTCCAGACGGTGCTGGCCTGCCTGAAGGCGCGCATCGTCCCGGTCAACGTCAACTACCGCTACGTGGAGGAGGAGCTGGTCTACCTCTACCAGGACGCGGACCTGGCGGCGCTCGTCTTCGACGCCGAGTTCGACGAACGCGTCGCGGCCGCCGCGCCGCAGGCGCCGAAGCTCCGCCATCTCGTCCGGGTGGGAGCGCCGGCGGAAGGGGTACCGGGTCCACAGGCCGTCGCGTTCGCGGCGGCCGAGGCCGCCGGGGATCCCGGGCGCGGCTTCGCTCCCCGCTCGCCCGACGACCAGTTCATCATCTACACGGGCGGCACCACGGGCATGCCCAAGGGTGTGATGTGGCGCCAGGAGGACCTCTTCTTCTCCGGCCTCGGCGGCGGCGCGCCGACCGGCGAGGCGGTGAAGACCCCGCAGGAGCTGGCCGAGCGGGTCGCGGCGGGCGGGGACGGCATCACCTTCTTCCCCACTCCCCCGCTGATGCACGGCACCTCGACGCTCACGGCGTTCATCGGCTTCAACTTCGGGCAACGGGTCGTACTGCACCGCAAGTTCGTACCGCACGAGGTCCTCCGCACGATCGAGCGGGAGAAGGTCACCAGCGTGTCGCTGGTCGGCGACGCGATGCTGCGGCCCCTGATCGACGCGCTGAAGGGGCCGCTGAAGGGCACCGACTGCTCGTCGATGTTCTCCGTCTCCAGCTCGGGCGCCGTGATGTCCGACTCGGTACGGGCGGAGTTCCAGGCACTGGTGCCCACGGTGATGCTGCTGAACAACTTCGGCTCGTCCGAGTCCGGATTCAACGGCACCGCGACGGCCGACTCCGGGCCGGAGAACGGCTTCCGGCTGCGGATGAACGCGCGTACGGCGGTGGTCGACCCGGCGACCTACGAGCCGGTCTCCCCCGGTGAGCCGGGGCGGATCGCGCAGCGCGGCCACGTACCGCTCGGCTACTACAACGACCCCCGCAAGACCGCCGAGACGTTCTTCCGCAAGGGCGAGGAGCGGTGGGTGCTGCTCGGCGACATGGCGACGGTCGACGCCGAGGGCATCGTGACCGTGCTGGGCCGGGGTTCGCAGTGCATCAACACCGGCGGCGAGAAGGTGTACCCGGAGGAGGTCGAGCAGGCCCTCAAGGCGCATCCGGACGTGTACGACGCGCTGGTCGCCGGCGCGCCCGACGAGCGCTGGGGCAGCCAGGTCGCCGCCGTGGTGCAGCTGCGCGAGGGCGCGACGGAGCCCTCGCTCGACGACGTCCAGGCCCACTGCCGCACCCGGCTGGCCGGCTACAAGATCCCCCGGCACCTGGTGATCACCCCGCAGATCCGGCGCTCCCCCAGCGGCAAGGCGGACTACCGGTGGGCCCGCTCGGTCGTCGCTCCGGTCCGCCCGGCCGACGGCTGAGACGGGCCCGGCGGGCGGCGCCGTTGTCGCCCGGGGCCGATATCACCCGAGTGCGCGGCCCCGCGTCCGTCGCGGACGGGGGCCGCGGGGCACGGCGTAAGCCATTCGGGCACGTCCGGTACCCAACCGCTCACCCTGCGTGGCATCGGGGGGTGATCGCCCATAGCTTCGGCTCATGAGGAAACGACACTTCACATGCCTCGTGAGCATCGCAGCCGCCTCGGCCGCCGGACTGGGCGCGGCCGTTCCGTCCGCCTCGGCCGCTGCCGCCGGCGACCGTGTGGTGTATCCGGGCCAGTCGATCCAGGCAGCCGTGGACGCCGCGCGGACCGGTGACACCATCGTCGTCCGGCCCGGCACCTACCGCGAGAGCGTGCTCATCAGCACGCCGGGCCTGACCCTGCGCGGTTCCGGGGACCGTACGGTCATCGTGCCGGACACCAGCCGCGCGCAGCCGGACAACGCCTGCGCGAAGGCCGGCAACGGCGTCTGCGTCCAGGGCACGGCCCAGCACACCGTGGACCACGTGTCCGTCCGGTCCCTCGCGGTCACCGGATTCGCCAAGAACGGCGTATGGGCCTCCTGGACGGACGGGCTGGAGGTCCGGGACGTGACCGCGGGCTCCAACGGCACCTGGGGCATCGCCCAGCAGCGCTCCACCCGCTCCGACATCCGCGACAACACCGCCCGCGCCAACGGCGACGCGGGAATCTTCGTCGCCAACAGCGTGGACGAGGAGGGCGGCGCCACGGACACCATGGGCACCCGGGTCCGGGGCAACACACTGACCGACAACCGGATCGGGTTCACCGCACGCCGCGTGCGGAACCTGCTCGTCGACGACAACACCCTCACCGCCAACTGCACCGGCGTGTTCGTCGTGGGCGACGAGGGGACGCCGAAGGCCGGCGCCATGACCATCCGGTCCAACCGGATCACCGGGAACAACAAGTTCTGCGCCGCCACCGACCGGCTGCCCGCCCTCCAGGGCTCCGGCATCGTCCTCACGGGCACCGAGACGACCCAGGTGCGCTCCAACGTGATCCGGGACAACGTGGGTGCCACCCCGCTCTCGGGCGGCGTCGTGCTGTTCAAGAGCTTCGTCGGAGCGAAGAACACCGACAACACCATCACCGGCAACCTGGTCACGGGCAACCGGCCGGCCGACCTGGCCAACGAGGACACCGGCACCGGCAACGACTTCACCGGCAACGTCTGCACGACGTCCGCACCGGCCGGAATGTGCTGACCGGTGCGCCCCCGTACGAGGAGAAGCGAGAGCGCATGACCACCGTGAGTACCACCCCCACCACCGCTCCCGACCCGCCCGCCGCCGCAGCCGCCGCACCGCAGCCGGCGATGCGGCTGCGCGAGATCGTGTTCGGCGCCGCCTGCGCAGCCGCCGTGCGTGCCGCGTGCCGGCTCGGTGTCCCGGACGCGCTGGGCGAGACGCCGGCCACCGCCGCCGAGCTGGCCGCGGCGGTGAAGACCGAACCGGTACCGATGGAGCGGCTGCTGCGCGCCCTGTCCTGCTACGGCATCTTCACCGAGACTCCGGACGGCGCGTTCGCCCACACCGAGATGTCGCGGCTGCTGCGCGAGGACGACCCGGACAGCCTCCGGTACATCTCGCTCTGGTGCACCGAGCCCTGGACCTGGGACGTCTGGCCCCGGCTGGACGACGCGGTGCGCTCCGGCCGCAATGTCTTCGAGGACGTGCACGGCAAGGAGTTCTTCGACTACCTCCACCAGAACGCCCATGAGTCGGCCCAGGTCTTCAACCGGGCCATGACCACGTCCAGCGTGCAGTCCGCGCTGGACGTCGCCGCGCTCCTCGACCTCACGGGGGTGTCCGTGGTCGCCGACATCGGCGGCGGTCAGGGGCACGTACTGGCGAGCCTGCTGGAGAAGCACCCCTCGGTGAGCGGCACCCTGATGGACCTGCCGGGTGTGGTGGCACGGGCCGACGAACGGCTGCGGGACGGCGGCCCGCTCGCCGGCCGGACCGCCATCGTGGCCGGGGACTGCCGTGAGGGCATCCCGGTGTCGGCCGATCTCTACATCATCAAGAACATCCTGGAGTGGGACGACGACAGCACCCGCCGGGCGCTGCGCAGCGTCATCGCGGCGGCCCGTCCGGGGGCCCGGCTCGTCGTCATCGAGAACCTCGTCGACGACACCCCCTCGATGCGCTTCACCACCGCCATGGACCTGCTGCTCCTGCTGAACGTCGGCGGCGCAAAGCACACCCGGCAGAGTCTGGTGGACCGGCTGTCGGAGGCCGGACTGCTCATCGGTGAGATCCGGCAGGTCAACCCCTACCTCCACGCGTTCGAATGCGTGGTCCCGGACTGATTCCACCGTTGCGGGGAAGCCCACCGCGGGCGGCACGCGGATCGCCCCGGGCCCGGCCGAGAGGCCGGACCCGGGGCGATCGTCGTCGTCAGGCGGAGGCGTCGCGCTCCCAGCGGTAGAACTCCTGGGCCATCGCGTCCTTGGGGCCCCGCCAGGTCTGCGGGTCGTACGGACTGATGAAGGCGGTGAGCCGGTCACTGAGTCCCCTGAACTCCGGGTGCTCGGTCACCTTGGCGATCTCCGGACCGGGCGGCCGCTCGGACTCGATCATGTGCAGGTAGACGTCGCCGAACTGGAAGAGCTTGCGCCGGGTGACGCCGACCAGATGCGGCAGCTCGCTGCTGTCGGAGGCGGCGAACAGTTCGGCGATGTCCGGCGCCGACTCCGGTGCCATCCGGGCGACGATCAGTGCGTGGTGCATCGGGTGGTGCCTTTCTGATACCCGGCCCGGTACCCGGCGCGGGGGCCGGGTGACCGGACCGTCGGCGGACGGGACGTCAGCCGGCCGTGACGGACGCCGAACGGCGCTCACGGTCGCGCTGCTCGATCTTGTCCCGGATGAGCTCCATCTGGACGCGCGAGTTGCGGTTGATGTTGTCGGTCATCCAGGCGTCGTCGACCGGGGCGTCCGGGCGCATCGCGAAGTCCTGCGCCCAGTGCATGCGCGTGCCGCCGGGGACCTCGGAGTACTCCCAGTGGATGTCCATGTGCTGGAACGGGCCGGGCTCGACGCGACGGGCCCGGACCTTGCGGCCGGGGCGGTCGGTGGTGCGCTCGGAGACCCAGCTCCACACCTTGTCGTTGTCGTCGGGGTGCATGGTCAGGCGGAAGGTCGTCCGCTCGCCGTCGCGCTCGATGATCTCGACCGCGGCGTACTCGCTGAAGAGGTCGGGCCAGTTCGCGAGGTCGTTCGTCATGTCCCAGACGAGGTCCAGGGGGGCGGCGATGACGATCTCGTTCTCGGTGTGTCCGGACACGTCAGGCTCCTGTCACGAGGCTGTTGTTGACGAGGTCGAGGAACTCTCGGGGCGTCTTGCACCGGTCGGCGTCGGCCGGCAGCGGCTGTCCGTGCCGGTTCTCCAGTACGCCGACGATGCCGAGGAGGCCCAGGGAGTCGAGGCCGAACTCGTCGAAGGCGGTGCCGGAGCGGTTCTCCATCTCCCGGGGGTCGACGGTCAGTCCGGCGCCCTTCTTCATCAGGACGGCGAGTTCGTCGTAGGTCAGTCGATCGGTCATGAGGGGCTTCTTCCTTCTCGCGGGGATTTTCTGTGGGCTCTCACGCGCCGTGGGCGGGGCGCCGCAGCACCATCGCCGCGTTGGAGCCCATGAGGCCGCGGCTGAGCACGAGCGCGGTCCGCAGTTCGGCGGCACGGGCCCGTCCGGTGACGACGTCGAGGTCGTGGCAGACCTCGAACACGTTCGGCGTCGGCGGGATCAGACCGTTCTCCATGGCGAGCACGGCGGCGGCCGCGTCGAGGACGGGGGCACCGCAGTACGCCCGCCCGATGCCGGTCTTGGGCGCCGTCACCGGGACCCGCCTGCCGTGCGCACCGAGCGCGTCGGCCAGCGCCAGCGCCTCCGCACGGTCCGCGGCGGGCACGCCGAGGGCGTCCGCGAAGACCACGTCGATCTCCTCGGGCGCGCAGCCGGCCTCCCGCAGCGCCCCCTCGATGGCGTGGGCGAGCCCCTCGCGGGACTCCTCCCAGCGCATCGCGGTGGTGAAGGTGGCCGCGTGACCGGCGATCTCGGCCCTGACCCGGGCGCCGCGCTCCCGCGCCGCGCCCTCCTCCTCGACCACGAACATCGCGCCGCCCTCCGCCGGCACGAATCCGCAGGCGTCCGAGGTGAACGGGCGGTAGGCCCGTGTCGGGTCCTCGCCGGCGCTCAGGTCGCGGTACCCGAGCTGGCAGACGACGGAGTACGGCGCGAGCGGTGCCTCCGCCGCGCCGACGACCACCGCGTCGGTGCCGCGCCGGACGGACCGGGCCGCGTGGGCCAGTGCGTCCAGGCCGCCGGCCTCGTCACTGGCCACCACCGCGCAGGGCCCCTTGAAGCCGCCGCGGATGGAGATCTGGCCGGTGCTCGCGGCGTAGAACCAGGCGATCGACTGGTAGGGGCCGACGTACTTGGATCCCTGGCCCCACAGCCGTTGCAGCTCGCGCTGGCCGAACTCGCCGCCGCCGGACCCGGCGGCGGTCACCACGCCCACGCTGAACGGCTTGTCCTCGTAGTCGGCGCGGCCCAGCCGGGCGTCGTCCAGGGCCATGTCCGCCGCGGCCATCGCGAAGTGCGTGAACCGGTCGGTCTGGACGAGGTAGCGCTCCTCGATCAGGCTGACCGGGTCGAAGCCCCGGACCTCGCCGGCCACGTGCAGCGGAAGCTCCTCGCACCCTTCGCGGGTGACCCGGTCCAGGACGCTCATGCCCTCCTGCGTCCGCTTCCAGAAGGTCTCGGTGGACGTGCCGTTGGGGGCGACGACGCCGATGCCGGTGATGACGGTCTGCCGGGCCTTGTCGGTGCTCATGGTGTCCTCCCACCGGTTCTGGTCAGGGCGACAGCGGACTGGAAGCCACCGAATCCGCTGCCGACGGAGAGAACGCTGCGCAGCTTCAGCGGGCGTGCGGTGCGCGGCACGTAGTCGAGGTCGCACTCGGGGTCCGGCGACTCGTAGTTCGCCGTCGGCGGGACCGTCTGGTGGACCAGCGCGAGTACGCAGGCCGCGATCTCTATCGCCCCGATCGCCCCGAGCGAGTGGCCGACCATCGACTTGATGGAGCTCATCGGTACGTCGTGGGCGTGTGCGCCGAGCGCCCGCTTCACGGCGGCCGTCTCGTGCCGGTCGTTCTGCTTGGTGCCCGAACCGTGCGCGTTGACGTAGTCGATGTCCGACGCGGCGATCCGGGCGTGGCCCAGTGCCCGGTTGATGGCCTCGGCCATCTCCAGGCCCTCCGGGGTCAGCCCGGTCATGTGGTAGGCGTTGCCGAAGGTCGCGTAGCCGGCGATCTCGCAGTACACCGTCGCGCCCCGGGCGCGGGCGTGTTCGAGTTCCTCCAGCACGAGTACGGCCCCGCCCTCGCCCATCACGAAGCCGTCGCGGCGGGAGTCGAAGGGCCGGGAGGCGTGTTCCGGGTCCTCGTTGTTGGCGGAGGTCGCCTTGATCGCGTCGAAGCACGCCACCGTGATCGGGGTGATCGGGGAGTCCGACGCCCCCGCGATGCACACGTCGACGCGGCCGTCCTCGATGGAGTGGAAGGCGTAGCCGATCGCGTCGAGTCCGGAGGTGCAGCCCGTCGAGACGGTCTGCACCGGCCCGTGCGCCCCGACCTGCTCGGCGACGGCGGACGCCAGGGAGCTCGGTGAGAACGCCCGCTCCAGATGGGGCCCGGCCGGACGGTGGTCGACGTCCCAGCGTGCGCCGCTGCCGCTGACCGCGACGTAGTCGTGCTCCAGCCGGGTGGTTCCGCCGACGGCCGTGCCGAGCGAGACGCCCATCCGCCAGGGATCGGTGCGCTCCTGGTCCAGACCCGCGTCCGCGAGTGCCTCGCGGGCGGCCACCATCGCGAACTGGACGTACCGGTCGGAGCGGGCGACCTCGTCCGCGTCGAGGCCGTGGGCCGCCGGGTCGAAGTCGCACTCGGCGGCGATCCGGGACCGGAAGCCGGCCGGGTCGAAGAGCGTGATGCCGCGCGTCGCGGTGCGGCCGTTGGCGAGGAGGTCCCAGAAGGCCGGTGCGCCGATCCCGCCCGGAGCGACGACCCCGACCCCGGTGACCGCCACCCGCCGGGTCATGAGGCCGCCTCCGTTCGTTCTGGCGGCGCGCCCTGCTCGGGAGCCTCCGTCTGCTCGGTGTCGACGTGTCCGAGCTCCGGGCGGGGCGCGAGGGGGCCGAGGTGGAAGACCATGCGGACCTCGGTGTCACCGACGTTGCGGAAGCGGTGGCGTACGTTCAGCGGGATCAGCAGCCCCTGGTCGGGCCGCATCGCGTACGGCTCACCGTCCAGGTCGACCTCCAGGAGCCCGTTCACCACGTACACGAACTCCTCCGAGTACGGGTGGTAGTGCTCCGCGATGCGGTCGCCGGGCTGGATGATGGCCAGTCCCATGAAGCCGCTGGTGGCGCCCACGGCCGTCGGGGTGAGCAGGGCGCGCAGGTCTCCACCGCGCCTGGTGTTGGGCTGGGTCTCACTGAGGTCCACGATGCGTGGCCGGTGCGTGGTCATGAGTGTCTTCCTCCTGGCGCGTTGCGCGTTGTGTCGACGGGTCGAGCGAGAACCCCCCGCTCTGCTGGTACGCGGTTCAGGACTCCGCGGCCCGCCGGTCGGTGATCAGGGTCATCCCGGCGCGGCCGAGGAAGCGCATGGCGTCCTGTTCGCCGGTGGGCACGGGGTTCGCCTCCCCGTCGAGGAGGCGGGCGAGCCTGACCGCCTTGCCGGGGCCGTGGATGCCCAGCGACCGGTCGGGCTGTGCGTCGAGGGGGCCGTCCACTTCCAGGAGCCGGACGACGACGTCGTCGCGCTGGAAGATGGTGCTGCTGTCGATGGGGCTGCCGGTGTCGTCGGCCTCCTCCTCGTCGTGCTCGGCCAGGAGGCGGGCCAGGGCCATCCCGCAGCCCTCCTTGGCCTGGTAGAACAGCGCGTGGCGCTTGAGGTCCCGCTCGGGGTGGCGACCCGTTGTCACGTGGTGGACGGTGGGCAGCGCCGCGCGGGTGAAGAACATCCGGGCGGAGTCGGGGTCGGCCAGGTCGCGGTCCTGCTCCAGGTACGGGTTGAGCGCTTCCTCCACGGCCCGGATCTCCGGCTGCCGGGAGACGTGGCGCAGGGCCGCGAGGAGGTCGCCCTCGACCTCGACCGCGCGCACGACGCGGTTGCCGTGCATGAAGAGCGAGGTGCGGCGCAGCCGGGTGTGCTCGTCGACCCGTGCCTTCGGGGGGGCGTAGTCGGCGAGGATCTTGGCGACCCTCTCCTCCGTGCCCGGCTTCACGGTGAAGGTCAGCGCGTGGCGCACGATCCCGTCCCCGAGGCGGGGCGCGGCCTGCAGGCCGCCCTTGGCGGGCTCGAAGCTCTCCTCGAAGGCGGCGCCGGTCTCGCGCAGGACGCTGAAGCGCAGCGAGCGGGTGTCGCGCACGCAGCTGTGCAGGGGCTGGACCGTGGCCACGTGGTCCTCGCTGTTGACCCAGGCGAGGAAGGGCGGGGCGCTCTCCCACTCGCTGGTGATGAGCCACTGGGAGGGGTTCTCGATGGACTGGCACAGCTGGTCGCTGATGTGGCCGGGAATGGAGGCCACCTGGTTGCGCATGTGCTCGTAGGCTTCCAGGAACTGCTTCTGGGCGCCGTCGTGCAGGTCAAGCAGCAGGATGACCCGCAGCCTTGATCCGTCGAAGGCGGACTGGGAGGTCCGTTCCGAGAGGGTGGTGGTCATCTTTCGAACTCCTTCGAGACGGTGGGGCGGCCCGGCCCGCCGGTTCGCTGGGTAACCGGTGGCTGTCGAGTGGAATCGGAGCGGGGAGTCTCCCGGCAGCTGCGCACGGTCCGCCCCGGACCGCGGGCGTCGTCTCCGTCACCGATCGTGAAACGCTGGTCCGGCTGACGCGAGATTTATGAACCGTTCAGGTGAGCGGGCGTCCGAACCGCTCCGACAGGGCTCCGGCAGGGGCATGGACACTGCATCTGTACGGCGTCCGAGCTGGAGCAACTCATGAACGAGAACGTCGACCTCCACGTACCGGTCCTCATCGTGGGCGGCTCCCTGGTGGGCCTGTCCGCGTCCCTCTTCCTCGGCCGGCTCGGCGTCGAGCATCTGCTGGTCGAGAAGCACGCGGCCACCTCGACGCATCCGCGCGGCCGCGGCAACAACGTCCGCACCATGGAGGTCTTCCGCCGGGCGGGGGTGGAGGAGCGGATCCGGGCGGCCGCGTCGGTGCTGGCGGAGAACCACGGCATCCTCCAGGCCGGTTCGCTGACCGGTGACGACCAGGAGTGGCTGTTCAAGGAGATCGACCCGGGTGGCGCACTCGCCCGCTTCAGCCCGACGGGCTGGTGCCTGTGCAGCCAGAACGACCTGGAGCCCGTGCTGCTGGACCGCGCCCGGGAGCAGGGCGGTGACCTGCGGTTCTCCACCGAACTGCTGTCGTTCGACCCGGACGGCTCAGGTGTCGGGGCGGTTCTGAAGAACCGGGAGACGGGCGAGCACACCACCGTGCGGGCGGACTATCTCATCGCCGCCGACGGTCCGCGCAGCCCGGTCCGTGAGCAGCTGCGCATCGGCCGTTCGGGTGCCGGCGACCTGTTCCACAACGTGAGCGTCACCTTCCGTTCCCGCCGGCTCGCCGATGTGCTCGGTGACCGGCGCTTCATCGTCTGCTATCTGACCAACCCGGAGGCGGACGGCGCCCTGCTGCCGGTGGACAACGAGGAGCAGTGGGTGTTCCACGCGCCGTGGCAGCCCGACCGGGGCGAGACCCTGGAGGACTTCACGGACGAGCGGTGCGCCGAGCACATCCGCAAGGCGGTCGGAGCCCCGGACATCGATGTGGAGATCACCGGCAAGGCGCCGTGGCACGCGGCGGAGCGGGTGGCCGACCGCTACTCACGGGGCCGGGTGTTCCTCGCCGGTGACTCGGCGCACGAGATGTCGCCCACCGGCGCGTTCGGCTCCAACACCGGCATCCAGGACGCGCACAACCTGGCATGGAAGCTGGCCGCCGTGCTGCGCGGTGAGGCGGGGCCGGGTCTGCTGGACACGTACGGCGCGGAGCGGCTTCCGGTGGCGCGGGCGACGAGCGAGCGGGCCTCCGCGCGTTCCGGCGAGCACAGCCACCCGGGGTACGCGCCGCCGCCCACCGTGGGCGGCGGCAAGCGCGGCGGCATGCTGAACGTGGCGCTGGGCTACCGCTACGTGGACGGTGCGGTGCTGGGCGTCGCCCCGGACCAGCCGGTGGTGCCGCAGGGGATGCAGCTGACGGGTGAACCGGGCAGCCGGGCACCGCACCTGTGGGTCCGGCGGGCCGGTGAGCGGATCTCCACCCTGGATCTGTACGAGCGCTCTTTCGTGCTGCTCACCGATGGCGCGGACGTGGCGTGGCGGCGGGCGGCGGCCCGGGTCGGTGACCAGTTGTCGGTGCGGCTGGACGCGTTCGGCATCGGCACCGGTCCCGGCGGCGATCTGGAGCCGGAGGCCGGTGCCGACTGGGCGCAGGCGCACGGGACGAGCACGGAGGGCGCGGTGCTGGTGCGCCCCGACGGGTTCGTCGCCTGGCGTTCACCGGCGGGCGTCGCGGACGCGGAGGCGACGCTGCGCGACGTCATGGTGTCGCTGCTGCGCCGGGACTGACCCGCCGGGCGGCTGCGTCAGGCCACACCGAACGACCGGAGCGCCGCGAGGAATTCCTCCGGTCGTTCGGTGTGGACGAGATGGCCGGCGTCGATGGTGACGAGCCGGCCGCCGGGGATGCGCCGGGCCATCCAGGCGAGGTCGTCCTGATCGATCCGGCTTCGTGGTCCGCCGCCGATGACCAGGGTGGGCGCGGTGATCTCACCGAGGCGTTCCCGGCTCGCCGGATCGGGTTCGTTGAGCTGGGCGTCGATGGACGGCACCACGGGCCAGTCGAAGTCGAGCTCCCCGTCGGGGCGTTGTGCGGGTCCGCGGGGCGGGTCGAGCGGGAAGGGCGGCGGTGCCTCCTCCAGGACGAGCCGGCCGATGAGTCCGGGCTGCCGCCCGGCCAGCAGGTAGGCCGCCGCGCCGCCCATGGAGTGCCCGACGACCGTGGCGCCGGAGAGGTTGCGGGCCTCCAGGAACGCGTGCAGGTCGTCGCGGAACAGCTCGAAGGAGTAGCGGCCGGGCCAGTCGCTGAGGCCGTGGCCGCGGAAGTCGATGGCGTACACCCGGTTCCGGGCGGCCAGCTGTTCGGCGATCCGGGTCCAGGTGCGGCTGTCGTCGCAGCGTCCGTGGACCAGCACGACCGGCGGTGCGGAGGGGTCTCCCCACACCCGGTAGGCGAGCCGTGTCCCGCCGGCCTGCACGCTGTGCACCTGCGGGTCCAGGAAGGCGGCGGCGGTGCGGACGAAGGCCCCGGGGTCGTCCAGCCACGGGAAGTGTCCGGCACCACGCTGTACGGCGAACTCGCCTTCCGGGAAGAGCGCGGCCAGTTCGGCGGCGCGGTCGGGGGTCGTCACGCCGTCGTACTCCCCGGCGAGGACGAGCACCGGGGACGCCAGTTCGTGGAGTGCGGCCACCGTCGCGGCCGGGTCGAAGGCGCCCGGCGCGTAATAGCCCTGTGCGGCAACGGCGTTGATCTGTGCCGCGGACGACGCGGCGTGGGCCTGCGCGGTGGCGTCCCAACGGCCGTAGAGGAACGGCCGGGCGGCGGCGCGCAGTTCGTCGTCGAGCCGTCCGGCCCAGATCTCCTCCAGAGCCGGGAGCGCCTCCTCGTACCACGGTTCCGCGCGACGCAGTTCGGCGGCCTCGCGGGCCTCGCGCTCGGCGAACCCGAGTCCGGCGGCCCGCGTCGTGGGGGCGACGAGGAGCAGCCGGCGCAGCGCGTGCGGGTGGCGTGCGGCGTAGAGCACGGCGAGGTCCGCCGCCGCCGAGTGGGCGAGCAGGTCGATGTGCTCCAGTCCCAGGTGTACGCGCAGTGCCTCGACGTCGTCGACCAGCCGGTCGCAGCGGTAGGTGGAGGTGTCGTCCGGTACGGCGGAGTCCCCGGTGCCCCGCAGATCGAGCAGCACCAGTTGCCGGTGGCCGTCGAGTCCGCCCAGGCGTCCGAGATAGGTACTGGCCCGCATGGCCCCGCCCGGCAGGCAGATCAGGGGTGCGCCCCGTCCTTCGAGGTGATACGCGAGCTCGGTTCCGTCGTACGTGTGGAAAGTCGGCATGGAAACCATCCAAACAGGGCCGACCGGGTGATGCGGCTCTGTTCGGTACGAGCGTATCCGCGAGGGGTGGCCGTTTCGGGGGCGGTCGCGCGACATGCGTCCGGTCCCACCTCTTGTCAGCGGGCACAAGATCCTGAATTACTGCTCCCGGGAGGAGCGACCGAATGATCGGTCGTCTGCACGATGCGCACGGAAGAGGGAGATCCGCATGACGGCTCTGCTGGACGCGGCGGAACGGATGGACCGCGAGGAGCTGCGGGCGCTCCAGCTGGAACGGCTGCGGGCGACACTGCTGCACGCGTACACCCACGTCGGCCACTACAGGGCCGCGTTCGACCGGGCGGGACTGCACCCCGACGACTGCCGCTCGCTCGCCGATCTCGCCCGGTTCCCGTTCACCACCAAGGCGGACCTGCGGGACAACTATCCGTTCGGGATGTTCGCGGTGCCGGAGGAGCGGGTGCGCCGGATCCACGCCTCCAGCGGCACGACGGGCCGCCCGACCGTCGTCGGCTACACCCAGGGGGATCTGGACACCTGGGCGGACGTGGTCGCCCGCTCGATCCGGGCGGCAGGCGGCCGGCCGGGGCAGAAGGTCCATATCGCCTACGGGTACGGGCTGTTCACCGGCGGACTCGGCGCGCACTACGGGGCGGAGCGGCTCGGCTGCACGGTCATTCCCGCCTCCGGCGGCATGACGGCCCGCCAGGTCCAGCTGATCCAGGATTTCCGGCCCGAGATCATCATGGTGACGCCGTCGTACATGCTGACGCTCCTGGACGAGTTCGAGCGTCAGGGCGTCGATCCGCGGTCGACCTCACTGAAGGTGGGGATCTTCGGGGCGGAGCCGTGGACGCAGGAGATGCGGCGCGAGATCGAGGAGCGGTTCGCGATCGACGCGGTCGACATCTACGGGCTGTCCGAGGTGATGGGGCCGGGCGTCGCCCAGGAGTGCGTGGAGACGAAGGACGGGCTGCACATCTGGGAGGACCACTTCTATCCGGAGGTGGTCGACCCGTTCACCGGCGAGGTGCTGCCCGAGGGGGCGGAGGGCGAGCTGGTGTTCACCTCGCTCACCAAGGAAGCCATGCCGGTGATCCGTTACCGGACCCGGGACCTGACCCGGCTGCTGCCGGGGACGGCACGGGTCTTCCGGCGTATGGAGAAGGTCACCGGGCGCAGCGACGACCTGGTGATCCTGCGCGGGGTGAACCTCTTCCCGACGCAGATCGAGGAGATCGTACTCCGTACCCCGGCGGTCTCGCCGCACTTCCAGCTGCGGCTGACCCGCGAGGGCCGGCTGGACGTGCTGACGGTACGCGCGGAGGCCAGGGCCGGGGCGACGCCCGAGCAGCGCGCTGCCGCCGCCGCGTCGGTCGCGGCGGCCGTCAAGGACGGGATCGGGGTCTCGGTCGGGGTGGAGATCCTCGATCCGGAGACGCTGGAGAGGTCGGTCGGCAAGTTCAGGAGGATCGTGGACGAGCGGGACAGGCCGGGCAGTTGACTGCGGCGCCGCGCCGCTCCCGGACCGACGTGCCAGAGTTTCGCGTGAAGTCGCTGTGGCAGGATGCGTCGACGGGGCGACGTCCTGCCTGCTCCCGTGCACCGAGGATTTCTGGAGCTGCCATGACGCCGGATCCGGCCGACACCCCGATCATCGACACCAGCAGGCCGCACCCGGCGCGCGTCTACGACTACCTGCTGGGCGGCAAGGACAACTACCCGGTGGACCAGGAGCTGGGCGAGCAGATGCCGCCCATGGCGAAAGCGGGTGTCGCGCAGAACCGGGCGTTCATGCACCGGGCGGCCGGCTGGGCCGCGCGCACGGGTATCGACCAGTTCCTCGACATCGGAACGGGCATCCCGACCCGGCCGAACCTCCACCAGATAGTCCAGGAGATCAATCCGGCGGCCCGGGTCGTCTACACGGACAACGACCCGATCGTCCTGCGTCACGCCGAGGCGCTGCTCATCAGCACTCCCGAGGGCTCGACGGACTACCTCGACGCCGATGTGCGCGAACCGGAGAGGATTCTCCGTCACGCGCGGAACTCGCTGGACTTCGACCGGCCCGTCGCGCTCTCCCTCATCGCCCTCATGCACTTCGTGCCGGACGAGGAGGACCCGTACGGCATCACCCGCACCCTCCTGGACGCGCTGCCCGTCGGCAGTTGCCTGATCCTCTCGCACTTCACCAGTGAGTTCCTCCCGGCCGAGGAGGACAAGACCGAGACCTACCGGTCGAGCGGCATCAGCCTGCGGCCCCGGACCGGCCCCGAGGTCGCGCGGTTCTTCGACGGACTCGACCTCGTCGATCCCGGCGTGGTCACGGCCCCGCTCTGGTACAAGGACACACCGGCCCCGCAGGGCAGCGGCCATATCGACAGCTTCCACGTCGGAGTCGGCCGCGTCAGGGGGTAGGGCGCGGCAGGGGGTACGCGGCGTCAGGCGAAGCGGTCGCGCAGCTCCCGCTTGAGGATCTTGCCGCTGGCGTTGCGCGGGAGTCCGTCCACGAAAACGATCTTCTTCGGGGCCTTGAAGTGGGCGAGACGCTCACGGGCGTGGTCGATCAGTTCGGCCTCCGTCGCCTCGCCCCGCAGTACGACGACGGCGGTGACGGCCTCGATCCAGCGCTCGTCGGGCAGTCCGACGACCGCCGCCTCCGCGACCGCGGGGTGGGTGTAGAGGGCGTCCTCGACCTGCCGGGAGGCGACGAGGACGCCGCCGGAGTTGATGACGTCCTTCACCCGGTCGACGATGGTGAAGTAGCCCTCCGCATCGCGTACGGCGAGGTCGCCGGAGTGGAACCAGCCCTCGCGGAACGCCTCGGCGCTCTCCTGCGGCTTGTCCCAGTAGCCGCCGCACAGCTGCGGTGAGCGGAACACCACTTCGCCGGCCGTGCCGTCGGGGACGTCCGCGCCGTCCTCGTCGACGACCTTGGCCTCCACGAAGAGGACGGGCCGGCCGCAGGAGTCCATCCGGCCCTCGTGCTCGTCGGGTCCAAGGACGGTGGCGAGCGGGCCGATCTCGCTCTGCCCGAAGCAGTTGTAGAAGGCCAGTCGGGGCAGCCGGTCGCGGAGCCGTTCCAGTACCGGTACGGGCATGACCGACGCGCCGTAGTACGCCTTGCGCAGCCCGCCGAGGTCGCGCCGTTCGAAGTCCGGGTGGTTGGCGAGGCCGATCCAGACGGTGGGCGGAGCGAAGACGCTGTCGGCCCGTCCGGACTCGACGAGGTCGAAGATCCGGCCGGCGTCCGGGGCGTCCAGGACCGTGTTCTCGGCCCCGACCGCGAGGTAGGGCAGCAGGAACACGTGCATCTGCGCGGAGTGGTAGAGCGGCAGGGCGTGGACGGGCCGGTCGTCGGCCCTGAGGTCGAGGGCGGTGACGGCGCTGACGTACTCGTGGACGAGGGCGCCGTGCGTCATCATCGCGCCCTTGGGGAGCGCGGTGGTCCCCGAGGTGTACAGCAGCTGGACCAGGTCGTCCGCGCCCGGTTCGCGCTCCGGCGTGAAAGCGCGCGGCGTGGCCAGTTCCGCGAGCAGGGAGCCCGGGGCGTCGCGCAGTGCGCGTACGGCGTAGCCGTCCGGGACCCGGCCGGCCAGGTCCGGATCGGTGAGGACCAGGGAGCTGCCGGACTGGCTCAGGATGTACGCCAGGTCCTCGCCCGTGAGGTTCTGGTTGACGGGCACGTGGACGAGTCCGGCGCGGGCGCAGGCGAGGAAGCCGATCAGGTACGCGTCGGAGTTGTGGGCGTAGGACGCCACCCGGTCCCCCGGGCTCAGCCCGTGGCCGTCCATCAGGACGGCGGCCGCGGTACTGACGGCCTCCTCCAGTTCCCGGTAGGACCAGGTCCGCTCCGCGTACCGCAGGGCGGTGCGGCCGGGGGTGCGCCGTGCGCTGCGGGTCAGGACGCCGTCGACTGTGCTGCTTCGTACACCTGTCATGGCGTGATCCTGTGCGGGCCGGGCCCGGCGGTCAAGGGTCCGGATACCGCCGGGATGTCGCAGGCGTCCCGCGGGCCCGTTTCGGGGCCGGTGGGCAGCGGCGCGACCACGGCCGGGGCCCGCCCGGCGGACGGGCCCCGGCCGGCCGCGTCAGGTACGCCCCTCCCAGTACGGCTCGCGCAGACGCCGTTTGTACAGCTTGCCGTTGGGGTCGCGGGGCATCGTCGTGATGAAGCCGAGGGTCTTGGGCCGCTTGTACCCGGCGAGCCGCTCCGCGCAGTGGCCGAGGATCTCGGCGGCGAGCGCGTCATCCGCCTCGTACCCCTCGGCGGCTTCGACGACCGCTCTGACCTCCTCGCCCCAGTCGGCGTGCGGGATGCCGAAGACCGCGGCGTCCGCGACAGCGGGATGGGTGAGCAGTTCGCTCTCGATCTCGGCGGGGTAGATGTTGACCCCGCCCGAGATGATCATGTCGATCTTGCGGTCGCGGAGGAACAGGTAGCCGTCCTCGTCGAGGATGCCGAGATCACCCACCGTGAAGAAGTCCCCGATGCGGTTCTTCCGCGTCTTGCCCTCGTCCTTGTGGTAGCTGAATCCGCCGGTGCTCATCTTCATGTAGACGGTGCCGAGTTCGCCGGGTGCGAGGCGGGTGCCCTCGTCGTCGAAGACCGCGAGTTCGCTGATCGGCCAGGCCCGGCCGACGGTGCCCGGTTTCCGCAGCCAGTCCTCGGCGGTGGCGAAGGCGCCGCCGCCCTCGCTGGCCGCGTAGTACTCCTCGACGCACTGGCCCCACCAGTCGATCATGGCCCGTTTGACGTGGTCGGGGCAGGGGGCCGCGCCGTGGATGGCGTGGCGCATCGCGGTGACGTCGTAACCCTGCTTCACCTCGTCGGGGAGGGCGAGGAGGCGGTGGAACTGGGTGGGGACCATGTGCGTGTGGGTGCAGCGGTGGGTGTCCATCGCCCGCAGCATCTCCTCGGGCGACCACTTGTCCATCAGGACCAGCGGGTGGCCGATGTGCAGGGCTGCTCCCGCGAACTGGAGCACCGCGGTGTGGTAGAGCGGTGAGCAGACCAGGTGGACGTTGCCGTCGAACGGTTTGATGCCGAAGATGCCGAGGAAGCCGCCGAGATAGGTCTCCTCGGGAAGCTTTCCGGGCAGCGGGCGCCGGATGCCGCGCGGCCGTCCCGTGGTGCCGGAGGTGTAGTTCATGACCCAGCCGAGGGTGCGCCCCTCCGGGGGCGATACCGGCCGGTTCTCCAGCAGTTCGGCGTACGGGCGGAAGCCCTCGGCCCCGCCGACGCCGAAGCGGTGGCTGGTGGGCAGTTTCGCCTCGTCGGCGGCGGCGGTCGCGGCGTCGGTGAAGCGTTCGTGGGCGATGAGCACCTTGGCGCCGGAGTCGGAGACGATCCAGGCGATCTCGGGGCCCATCAGGTGGTGGTTGACCGGGACGAGGTAGAACCCGGCCTGCGAGGCGGCGAGGTAGGCGGTGAGGAACTCGACCCCGTTGGGCAGCACGACGGCGAAGGAGTCGCCCTCCTCCAGACCGGCGGCGCGCAGTCCGTGGACCATCCGGTTGGCGTCGGCGTGCAGCCGGCCGGCCGTCCAGTTCTCTCCGTCGGGTGCGATCAGGATCGTGCGGTCGGGGTCGGCGGCGGCCTGGGCCCAGAAGCCGTTGGGCGGCTGGTTCATGAGGTGCTCCGTCCGGCTATGCGGTTGATCCGGTCCACGGCGCGTTCAAAGCCCCGGGTGAGGTCGTCGAAGACGGCCTGCACGCTGCGCTCGGTGTTCATCCGGCCGACGATCTGGCCGACGGGGGTGCCGAGCAGCGCTCCCGTCTCGTACTTCTGGATACGCGAGACGGCCTCGGCCACTAGGAGTCCCTGGAGCGGCATGGGCAGCGGGCCGGGGCCCGCCGGGTCGTCCCAGGCGTCGGTCCATTCGGTACGCAGCTGGCGCGCGGGTTTGCCGGTGAGGGCGCGGGAGCGGACGGTGTCGCCGGAGCCCGCGGCGAGGAGTTTGGCGGTCAGGGCGCGGGAGTGCATGTCGGCCTCCTCCGTGGTGAGCCAGAGGGAGCCGAGCCAGACGCCCTGGGCGCCCAGCGCGAGCCCGGCGGCGACCTGTTCGCCGCTGCCGATGCCTCCGGCGGCGAGGACGGGGAGCGGGCCCACCGCGTCGACGACGTCCGGGACGAGGACCATGGAAGCGATCTCCCCGGTGTGGCCGCCCGCTTCGTAGCCCTGGGCGACGACGACGTCGATGCCGGCCTCTGCGTGGTGCCGGGCGTGCCGGGCGCTGCCGGCGAGGGCGGCGACGAGCACGTCCTGCGCGTGGGCGCGGGCGATGACGTCGGCGGGCGGTGAGCCCAGTGCGTTGGCCAGCAGCTTGATGGGGTAGCCGAACGCGACGTCGAGCTGGTTGCGGGCGACCTCCTCCATCCAGCCGGTGATGCGCCAGCCGGAGGCCTCGCCCTCGGCGAGTTCGGGGACGCCGTGCTTGGTGAGGGTGTCCTGGACGAACTGCCGGTGCCCGGCCGGGATCATCGCCTCGACATCGGCCTCGCTGACGCCCTCCACCTTCTTCGCGGGCATCACGACGTCGAGGCCGTAGGGCTTGCCGTCGGTGTGTTCCTGCATCCAGTCGAGGTCGCGTGCGAGGTCGTCGGGGGCGGTGTAGCGGACCGCTCCGAGCACTCCGAATCCGCCGGCCCGGGTGATCGCCGCGGCCACCGCGGGGAACGGCGTGAAGCCGAAGATGGCGTGCTCGATCCCCAGTTTCTTGCTCAGCTCCGTCTCCATGGGCGGCAGGATGCCGCAGTCGGACAGCCGAAGGAAGAGATTTTCTGATGCAGTGTCAGATTCTTTGTGGCTCCAGGGACCTACGGGGCGGCGGAGGGTGACAGTACTCTCTGGTCCGGCAGGAAGTTTCAGGCTCGGAAGAGATTTCGAAAGTTACTTTCACGCAGGGGAAGGGGTTCCGGATGACCGAGGACACGGCGGGCGGAGGCATCAGCCGGCGGAGGCTGGGCGGTGGGATGCTGGCCCTGGGCGGAGCACTCGCCCTGGCGCCGATTCCGTTCGCGGAGCGGGCGTCTGCCACGGAGCCGGAGGCGGGGGTGTCGGACATGCGCGCGGGAACCGCGGCCGGATCAGCGTCCGGGCAGCACCGGCCGACGCTGCGTCGCGGCTCGGCCGCACGGGCCGGGCTGCTCCAGGAGCCGCTGGACCAGCTCGTCACGGAGGCCGAGAGATATCTCGGCGACTCCCCCGAGCACCCCTGGTACGCGGGCGCGGTGCTGCTCGCCGGGCGGGGCGGGACGGTCGCGCTGCACCGGCCGATCGGCAAGGCGGTGCGCTATGCGGCGTACGACGAGAAGACGGACACCGGGGTGGAGTTCCCGCCGGAGCAGCAGATCGCCATGGCCGAGGACACGGTCTTCGACCTGGCGTCGGTCTCGAAGCTGTTCACCTCGATCCTGGCCGTGCAGCAGATCGAACGGGGCACGCTGGAGCTGGAGGCGACGGTCGCCTCGTACCTCCCCGACTTCGCCGGCGGCGGCAAGCAGGACATCACGATCCGTCAGCTCCTCACCCACACCTCGGGCTTCCGCGCCTGGATCCCGCTCTACTCGGCGCCGACCCGGCAGGGGAAGCTGGCGCTGATCTGGAACGAGGTGCCGGCCAGCCCGCCGGGCACGGTGTACCTCTACTCCGACCTCAATCTGATCTCACTCCAGCTGGTGCTGGAGAAGATCACCGGCCGCACCGAGGACGTCCTGCTCCGCGAGCAGATCACCGCTCCGCTCGGGATGCACCGCACCCGTTACAACCCGCCGGCCTCCTGGCGGCCGAACATCGCCGCGACCGAGGACGAGCGGCCGCCGTGGTCCGGCCTCGACCGGGGACTCGTCTGGGGCGAGGTGCACGACGAGAACGCGTACAGCCTCGACGGCGTCGCCGGTCACGCAGGGGTCTTCTCCTGCGCCTGGGACCTGGCGGTCCTCGCCCGCACACTCCTCAACGGCGGGGTCTACGGACGCGCGAGGATCCTCTCCGCCCACTCGGTGGACCTGCTGTTCACCGACTTCAACACGGCGTTCCCCGGCGACGCGCACGGCCTCGGCTTCGAGCTCTACCAGCACTGGTACATGGGGGCGATGGCCACCCCGCGCACCGCGGGCCACACCGGGTTCACCGGCACCAGCCTGGTCCTGGACCCGACGACCGACTCGTTCCTGATCGTGCTCGGCAACTCGGTCCACCCGGTGCGCGACTGGCGCTCCGGCAGCGCGCCGCGCGTCGCCACCGCCAACCAGATGGCGCGCGCCGTCGCGGTCCCGCCCGCCCGGGGCCGTACGGCCTGGTTCTCCGGACTGGCCAGCGCGTCATCGGCCACCCTGGCGCTCCCGCCGCTGGCCCTCGCCTCGTCGCGCGCCCGGCTGAGCTGCGCCCTGTGGTGGGACACCGAGCCGGACTCCGACTTCCTGTTCCTTGAGGGGTCCTCGGACGCCGGGACGAGCTGGCGGCCGGTGCCCTTCAGTACCGTTCCGGCGCCGCAGGACCGGCGGCCCCGGCCGGAACCCCATCCGGCCGGCTCCGTCTCCGGCTGGTCGGGCCGGGTCTGGCACCGGCTGGACGCGGACCTGTCGGCCTGGCACGGCACCGAACTGCGGCTGAGGTGGCGGTACGCCACGGACCAGCTGTACGTCGGCCGCGGGGTCTACGTGGACGCGATCCGCGTCGAGGACGGCGGGCGCACGGTCTTCGACGAGGGCCGGGCGGGCGACGCCCACCGCATCGAGGCGAACGGCTGGGCCCCGTCGGCGAACTGATCCGGTGCGGCCCGCGGCCCGCACCGGGTCCGGGCCGCAGCCGGCCGGATCAGGCGGCGGAGCGCTCGCCGGGCACGCGGCGGCGCAGCGCGGCCTGCCCGATGGCGGGCGGGTCGTAGGCCATGTCGAGCGCCCCGACGTCGGTGCCCGGCGGCACGATGGCGTCGATCCGGTCGAGGACCTCGTCGGTGAGCACGGTCCCCTCACCGGCGAGCAGGTCGTCGAGGTGCTCCATGGTGCGCGGGCCGATGATCGCCGAGGTGACGCCGGGGTGGGCGATGGCGAAGGCCATCGCCAGGTGGGTCAGGGACATCCCCGCCTCTTCGGCGACCGGGATGAGCTGTTCGACCGTGTCGATCCGGCGCTCGTCGCTCAGGTGCTTGTAGCCGCGGGCCGCCCGGACGCTGTCGGTCCCGGCGCCCTTGCGGAAGCGGCCGGTGAGCAGCCCCTGCGCGAGCGGGCTCCAGACCATGGCGCCCATGCCGTAGCGCTCGCAGACGGGCAGCACCTCGCGTTCGATCCCCCGGTTGAGGATCGAGTACGGCGGCTGCTCGGTGCGGAAGCGCTCCAGGCCGCGCCGCTCGGCGGTCCACTGCGCCTCGACGATGTCCGACGCGGGGAAGGTGGAGGAGCCGATGGCGCGGACCTTGCCCGCGCGCACCAGGTCGGTGAGGGCGGAGAGGGTCTCCTCCACGTCGGTGTCGGGGGCGGGCCGGTGGATCTGGAAGAGGTCGACGTGGTCGGTGCCCAGCCTGCGCAGGGAGTCTTCAAGGGCGCGGACCAGCCACCGCCGCGAATTGCCCTGCTGGTTGGGGTCGTCGCCCATCGGGAGGTGGGCCTTCGTGGCCAGCACCACCGTGTCCCGGCGGCCCTTGAGGGCCTTTCCGACGATCTCCTCGGACTCACCGCGCGAGTAGGCGTCGGCGGTGTCGACGAAGTTGACCCCCGCGTCCAGCGCCTTGTGGATGATCCGGACGGATTCGTCGTGATCGCGGTTGCCCGCGGCGCCGAACATCATCGCGCCGAGGCAGTACGGGCTGACCTTGATGCCGGTTCGGCCCAGTGTGCGGTAGTTCATGATTCTCCTCGTACCTTGGCCGGTGCCTGAAAGAGCGCACCCAGGCGCTACGCTGGAACAAACGGAACAGCGTTCGACCTAACGATACGGAACAGCGTTCCGCTTAGCAAGGGGAGCATCGTGCACGAGGACACGGACCGGGAGAGCGGCGCCGGAACGACCGGGGCGCTGCCCGGCAAGCGCCTGCGCGCCGACGCGCGACGCAGCACCGACGCCCTGCTGACGGCGGCCGCGGAGGTCTTCGCCACCTCGGGGGTCGACGCACCCGTACGCCAGATCACCGCCAGGGCGGGCGTGGGGGCCGGCACCCTCTACCGGCACTTCCCGCAGCGCTCCGACCTCATCGCCGCGGTCTTCCGCAACGAGGTCGACGCCTGCGCCGACGCCGCGGAACCCCTCGCGGCGCAGCACAAGCCGGCCGAGGCGCTCGCCGGATGGCTACAGCGCTTCGCGGTCTTCATCGGCACGAAGCGCGGGCTCGGCGCCGCCCTCCACTCGGGCGACCGGGCCTACGACAGCCTGCCCGACTACTTCCAGCAGCGCTTCGTACCCGTACTCGGCGCACTCCTGGACACCGCGGCGCGAGCCGGTGAGATCCGCGCCGACATCGGCCCGGACGACCTGCTGCGCGCCACGGGCAACCTGGCCATGCCCGCCCACGAGGACGGGGAAGGCCATACGCAGCGGATGGTCGCGCTGCTCGTCGACGGGCTGCGCTACGGCGCCCCGCCCCAGGGAGACTGACCGAAGGCCCTTCCCGCCTTCCGGCGCGCGGCGCGGCCGTTCGCAGGCCGCGTCCCGCAAGCCCGCCGGGTCAGCCGCGCGCCCCCGCCGTCGGAGCCGCCGCCTCACCGGTGCGGGCCCGGCTCGCCGGCACCGTCGCTTCCGCGGGCGCCTGCGCGGTCGACTTCCGTACGACGAGCCTCGGCCTGATCAGCAGCGAACGCCCCGCGACCGGCGCGGAGTCGATGCGCGCGCGCAGCTGCTGAAACGTCTCGGCGGCCATCTCCGGCAGCGGCTGGCGGACCGTGGTGAGCGGTGGCTCGAAGAGGTCGGCGAGCAGGATGTCGTCGAACCCGACCACGGAGACGTCCTGCCCGGCGCTGCGCCCGGCGTCCTTCGCGCCCCGGCAGATCCCGATCGCGCACATGTCGTTGATGGCGACGAACGCGGTGGGCGGTCGCGGCCGGCCGAGGAGCTCGCGGGCGGCGTTGCGGCCCAGTTCGGCTGCGTCCTTGTCACCGAACTCGGCGGTGTCGGCGCCGGGCCAGACGATCGCGTCGGCGGGGTCGAGGCCGGCCGACTCCAGGGCGGCCCGGAACCCGCGCAGCCGCTCGCGGCGGTTGACACTGTTGACCGAGCCGGAGACGAACGCCAGCCTGCGGTGTCCCAGCTCAAGCAGGTGACGGGTGGCGAGCTCGGCGCCCATCGCGTTGTCGACGCTGATGGAGGACAGCGAGGGAGGGTCCCCCGCCTGGGCGGTGCGGTCGAACGCGATCATCTTCAGGCCGCGTCCGAGCAGCGGCGCGACATGGTCGAGCGAGGGCAGCGAGGAGCAGAGCACCACGCCGCTCACCCCGTCGGCCAGCAGTTCCTCGCTGTACTTGAGTTCGCGGGCCGGGTCGCGCTCACTGTTGCAGAGCAGTACGTGGTAGCCCTCGGTCAGCGCGATGGCCTCCAGCTCGCGGGCGAGCGACCCCCAGAAGGGGTTGGCGACGGACGGCACGATCAGGCCGATGACCTTGATCCGGCCGGTGCGCAGCATCCGCGCCGCACGGTTGGGCCGGTAGCTGAGCTGCTCGATCACCTGCTCCACGCGGGCCAGGGTGGCCGCCTGCATACGGTCCGTACGCCCGTTGAGGACGTTCGACACGGTGCTCGCGGATACACCCGCGGCCTCCGCGACCTGATGGATCGTTACCCCGCTCATGCCACCTCCGGTTCGGAACGCGTTCAGCCAGACTAGTGTACCGATTTACTGAACTCTCTTCACCGGTACACCTGTTAACTTCCCTGAAAATTGTTGTGCATCAGCTGTTGACGCGCCTCTTGGGGCGTTCCTAGTCTCAGTGCATCGATTTACCAGCGCTTCCCAGCCATGGCCGGGTTGCCATCGCTGGATCGATCCACTGCCTCCACCTCAAAAGGGGTGCCCATGGAACTCAAACGACGGTCGCTGCTCGCCGCCATCGGCGCCGGTACCGCCGCGGCCGCACTCTCCGGCTGCGGCACCGGCTCCTCCGCGGCCGGCTCCGCCGACGGTCCCGCCGAGGGCGAGATCACGCTGCTCACCCCGATCTACGAGGGCGCCGACGGCAAGACGCTGTTGGAGAAGCAGATCCTCGGCGGCTTCCGGAAGAAGTATCCGGACGTCAAGGTGAACGTGGACTACACCACGTACGCGCAGCTCAACGAGAAGATCACCACGGGACTCGCGGGCGGACTGCTGCCCGACGTGCTGATGATGGGCGTCGGCTGGATCCCGCCGTTCGCGGCCAAGAAGGCGATAGCCCCGCTGCCCGAGAAGTTCGCCACCGCGCACGACTACGAGAAGCGGGTGCTGGAGCCCTCCCGCTACGACGGCAAGCTGTACGCCCTGCCGGTGGTGCTCGACACCCGCATCGTCGTCTACCGCAAGGACCACTTCGCCGAGGCCGGGATCAAGAAGACACCGGCCAACTGGGCGGAGCTGCGGGCCATCGCCAAGCAGCTGACGAAGAGCGGCCGGATCGGTTTCGACCCGTTCTCCATCGATCTGCGGCAGTGCTGGGAGACCTTCCTCTTCGCCAACGGCGGTCAGCTGTTCAGCGAGGACGGCAAGAAGGTGCTGTTCACCGACAGCCGGGGCGTCGAGGCGCTGCAGTTCTTCAAGGACCTGTCGAAGGACGGTTCCGCCGACTACACGAAGAAGACGGACGCCGGTGCACCGTCGAACGTCCAGACCGGCAAGGCGTCGATGATGATGACGACCAGCGCCCTGTGGGAACAGTGCCGTGAGCAGTCGCCGGACCTCCTGAAGAACGACACGCTCGGCTGCTTCGTCCTCGCCAACCGCAAACCCGCGATGCTCCAGGGCGGCACCCTGGTCTCGCAGTCGGCGACTTCCAAGCACCCCGCGGCGGCCCGTGCGCTGGTGGAGTACCTCTCCACCCCGGAGTCGATCCTGGGCGCGGCCAAGCAGCGCGGTTCCGTGCCGGGGCTCAAGGACCTCAACGAATCCGGCTATGTGAAGGAGAACAAGTTCGTCGATCTCTCGCTGCAGAACATGAGCGCCGCGCGCTCGGAGGGCGGCACGGCCGCGTGGATGGAGATCCGCGAGAAGATCAAGCCGACCCTTGAGCCCGCGATCGTGGGCGGACAGTCCGCGAAGGACGCCATCGCGGAACTCGGCCGGCTGGCCGAGGCCGCCATCGGCCGGATGTGAGGCGTCACTGTGGGAGCTGTATCCGTACTGAAGGCACGGCCCGCGCGGCCTCCTTCCCCGACTGAGCACAGCGCACCGGCGACCCGGCGGTCGCGCAGGACCCCGACGGGCCCCGGGCGTCGCAGGCGACGGGCCGGCATGCTCATGGTGGCGCCCGCCCTGCTGCACGCCTCCCTCTGGATCGGGCTGCCGGTCATCGCCGCGGTCGTCCTGGCCTTCACCAAGTACGACGTGCTGACGCCGCCGCAGTTCGTGGGGTTCGACAACTTCCGGGACATGCTGGACGACGCGGTGTTCCGCAAGTCCATCGTGAACACCGTCATCTACACCTTCTTCACCGTGCCGTTCGGCATGGCGCTGGGGCTGCTGATGGCGCTCGCCCTGCACACGGGGCTCAAGGCGCGGGGTGTCTTCCGCACCGCGATCTTCCTGCCGCAGGTCACCGCGACGGTCGCCATCGCCCTGGTCTGGCTGTGGATCTACAACCCGGGCAACGGGCTGTTCAACACCCTGCTGTCGTTCGTGGGCATCCAGGGGCCGGCCTGGCTCTCCTCGACCTCATGGGCGATGCCGTCGGTGATCCTGGTCGGCATCTGGCAGGGCATCGGCATGAAGATGCTCATCTACTTGGCCGCGCTGCAGTCCCTGCCGAAGGAGCTGTACGAAGCGGCCTCGGTGGACGGCGCCTCGAAGGTCCGGCAGTTCTTCTCGATCACCCTGCCGCTGCTGAAACCGGCGACGTTCTTCGTGCTCATCACCTCGATGATCAACGCGTTCCAGTCCTTCGACCAGATCTACATCCTGACCGACGGCGGACCGGCCAACAGCACCACGATGATGACGTATGAGATCTACAAGTCCGCCTTCCGGGAGTTCCGCGTCGGCTACGCCTGCGCCCAGTCCCTGGTGCTGTTCGTCCTGCTGATGGGCTTCACCCTGGTCAACCGGCGGATCATGGGAGGCACCCGTGGCCACAGCTGAGCTGCACAAGTCCGGGGCCCTGCGTCCGCCCCGGCCCGCCGCGAAGGGCAACCGCCGCTCCGCCGGCCGGATCGCGCTGTTCCTGACGCTCTGCGTCGTCTCGCTGCTGATGGTGGTGCCGTTCGTCTGGATGGTGCTGACCTCACTCAAGACGCCCGTGGAGATCGCGTCGCAGGACGCCGGACTGCTGCCGGAGCACTGGGAGTTCGGCAACTACGTCGACGCGCTGAAGGCCGCGCCCTTCGCCACGTACGCCCGCAACAGTTTCATCATCGCGTTCAGCCACACCCTCATCAACGTCCTGGTGGCGTCGATGGCGGGGTACTCACTGGCCCGGATCAGGTTCCGGGGCAGCGAGGTCATCTTCTACCTGTTCATCGCGGCGCTGATGATCCCGACGTACACCAAGGTGCTGCCGGAGTTCCTGATCGTCCGCTTCATGCCGCTGGCCGGTGGCAACGACCTCTTCGGCCAGGGCGGCAGCGGCTGGCTGGACTCCTGGTGGGCGCTCATCGTGCCCGGCGCGGTCACCCCGTTCGCCGTCTTCCTCTTCCGGCAGTTCTACCTGGACCTTCCGGTGGAGCTGGAGGAGGCCGCCCGGCTCGACGGGCTCGGAGAGTTCCGGATCTACTCCAGGATCATGTCCCCGCAGGTCAAGCCGGCCTTCATCACCGTGGCGCTGCTGACCTTCGAGTCCTCCTGGAACAACTTCCTGTGGCCGTTGCTGGTGACCCATTCGGACAACCTCCGGGTGATCCAGGTCGGGCTCTCCGTCTTCAAGACCGAGAACGGCACCCAGTGGCACTTCCTGATGGCGGGCACCACGCTCGCCACCCTGCCCATGGTCGTTCTCTTCCTCATCGGCCAGCGCTATTTCGTGCAGGGCTTCGCAACCGCCGGTCTCAAGTGACCGGTCCCGGTCCCGAGTGGCCGGATATCGAAAGGTTTACCCCCCATGTCTGCTGATCTCCAAGGTTCCCGCGCGCTGGTGACCGGAGCGGGCCACGGCATCGGCCGTGCCATCGCCGTCGCCCTCGCGGAGGCCGGCGCCGATGTCGCCGTCCACTACCACTCCTCCGCGGAGGAGGCCGCGAAGACGGTCTCCGAGATCGAGGCGCTGGGCCGCCGGGCCAAGGCGTTCCAGGCCGATGTGACGGTGACGTCCGAGGTGGACCGGTTCGTCGAGGAGGCGACCGGATTCCTCGGCGGCCTGGACGTCCTGGTCTGCAACGCCGGCCATCTGATCGGCCGGGAGAAGATCGCCGAGATGTCGGACGACCACTTCGACCAGGTCATCTCGACCAATCTGACCTCGACGTTCCGCACCGTGCGGGCCGCCCTGCCGCATCTCACGAAGTCGTCGGCCGGGCGCGTCATCACCATGGCCTCGCTGGCCGCGCACAACGGCGGCGGCCCCGGCTCGGTCGCCTACGCGGCGGCCAAGGCCGGAGTCGTCGGCTTCACCAAGGGCCTGGCCAAGGAGCTGGGCGGCACCGGCATCACGGTGAACGCCGTGGCCCCCGGCTTCATCAAGGGCACCGCCTTCCACGACACGTTCACCGCGCCCCAGGCGCAGCAGGCGATGGAGGCGGGCATCCCGGTGGGCCGGGCCGGCACTCCGCAGGACGTCGGCTCTGCCGTCGTCCACCTCGCGTCGCCCGCGTCCGGCTTCCTGACCGCCACCACGGTGGACATCGACGGTGGCGTGTGGCCGCGTTGAGGCGGATCGCCCGGGAGCGGGGCGGCTGGTGGCACGCGTACGTGTGCCCGGCGCACGGGGTGGAGCTGGATCACGGCGATGTGCTCGGCGGGGTGTTCCCCGAGGGCGGCGCGCGCTGCGCGTACGGCTGCCGGGTGGACGACGAGGCGGTGCGCGGTGCCTGGCTGGTGCTGTCGCACCAGGCGTGGGCGCGGCATCTGCGGGTGCTCGCCCACCGCGGCGAGCGCGCGGAGGCGGTGGCCCGGCTCGTCGAGTACGCGGGTCTGTACGAGGAGCTGGCCACCGCCCAGCACGGCGAGGCGCAGGGCTGGATGCTGCGCGGCCGGCTCTTCCACCAGGCGCTGACCGACGCGATCTGGGCGGTGAACATCGGCCACGCGGTCAGCACGCTGGCCGAGCACGGCACGGTTGATCTGGCTGAAGTGCTGCCGCTGCTGGACGCGTTGGAGCGGTCGGCTCTGGACGCCCGGAACGTGCTGACCGGAAAGGGGCAGCTCGCCTCGAACTACACCGCGTGGCTCAATGCCGCGGGGGTGGCCGCCGGTCGCGGCGCCGCCGCGGCACGCGGGCAGGAGTGGGACGGCGGCAAGGAGTGGCTGGAGGGCGAGCACGGCCTGTACGCGCATCTGCGGGTCGCGGTCGCGCAGGACGGCTGGGAGTGGGAGGGCAGCACCTACTACCACGGGTTCGTGCTGCGGGCGGCGCTGCTCGCGCTGCGCGGGACCGATCCGGCGGCCGTCCCGGCCGATGTGGTGGGTGTGCTGGCCGGGATGACGGACGTGCTGGCGACGATCGCGACACCTGGCGGCATTCTGCCGGCGCTGCACGACGGCCCGTATCTGCGCGGCCCGCTCGCGCTGGAGTGGCTCGAACTGGTGGCGCTGGCGCAGCAGTTGGTGCCTTCCGCCGCACTGGAGGCGGTGGCCGGGCGGGCCCGTGCCGAGCTCGGTGACGCGGACGACGGTCTCGACCGGGAGCTGGGCGGCTGGTTCACCGGCCCGCCGCTGCCGGAGCGGGCCGCGCCCGGCGCGCTGACGGTGTTCGGCTCCGCGGGGTACGGGGTGCTGCGGGTCGCGGGCATCCACGCGCTGCTGGACTTCGGCCCGCACGGCGGTTCGCACGGCCACCGGGACAAGCTGTCTCTTTATCTCTACGGCGATACGACTCCGTGGCAGCCCGACCCGGGTCAGGTGCCCTACGCCCACGCCGAGTTCCGTGATCTGTACGCATCGACCGAGGCGCATCCGGCGTTCCGGGTGGACGGCGGCGAGCAGACCGAGTGCACGGGCACGCTGCTGCACTCGGACGACCGCTCGGTGACCGCGGAGGTGACCACCGCGTACGAGGGGGTGCGCGCGGTCCGGCGGATCGTGGCGGGCGACGGCTTCCTGGTGGACCTGCTGACCGTGACCGCCGGCCAGGACCGGCGCATCACCGCGCAACTGCGCCCCGGTACCGCCCTGGACGTCCAGTCTCAGGGGGCCGGCCCGGTGCGCACCACCTGGTACGGCGACGAGACGCTGCACGGCTGGCACACGCACCTCGCCGGGGTGCCGGTGCGCCCGGTGAGCACCCCGGGTCCCGGCCCGGCCGACGACCCCCAGCGGGTGCGGACCCGGGTCGACTTCACGGCCGTCACCGACCGGGTCACCTTCGCCTCGGTGTACCAGGCCGGGTCCGCCGGTCCCGCCGTCACCGACGTGACACTGGCGCAGGACGGGCTGACGGTCCGGCTCGCGGACGGCAGCACCACACGGTTCCGATCGGAGGACTGACCCTTGTTGCTCTCGGCGACCCCGCCGACAGGCCCGCGCCCCGCACAGGAGGCCCGGCTGTACGAGGAGGCTGCCCGTCACCGCGGGCTGACCCCGCCCCGTACGCACCCGCTGGCCAGCATCACCTGGCTGGGCCCCGCGGCGTCCAACCCGGCGCTGGCCTACCGGGTGGGCGGCGATCCGGCCCATCTGGCGGAGAGCCGGCGGTGGATCGAGGCCGCGGTGCGGCTGCCCCACTGGGGCAAGGCCCATATGCCGGACCACGATCTGGACGCCGGCTGGCTGCTGCACCACCTGGCCCTCGCGTACAAGTGGATCGGGGACGAGCTGCCGGACGGGGTACGGGCGCTGCTGCGGTACAAGCTGCTGCTCCAGGGGCGGCGGATGTACGAGTACGCGGTGGCGAGCGAGGGCAGCTGGTGGTCCTCCTCGTACTGGCAGAACCACAACTGGATCTGCTACGCGGGGCTGGCGACGGCCGGGTACGTGCTGGGCAAGGAGGAGTGGACCGAGCGCGCGAAGGACAACCTCGGGACCGTGCTCGACCTGATGCCGGAGGACGGCTCGCACGCGGAGGGCGTCGTGTACTGGCGCTACGGCGTGCCCTTCCTAGCCATCCACCTCGACCTCCTGAAGGAGGCCGAGGGCATCGACTGGTGGGACCGCGGCGGGTTCATGTCCCACACGTTCCGCTACCGGCTGCACCAGACCGCGCCCGGCTTCGCGTTCAACGTCGACCACGGTGACTGCCACGACCGGCGCAGCGGCCACAGCGCCGGTCTGTACTACCGCCTCGGGGCGCAGTACGGCATCCCGGAGGCCCAGTGGATGGGTGATCTGGCCTCGGGCGAGCTGCTGTGGAAGGAGGCGGCCGAGAGCGGTGTGCGGCCGGGCATCCTGCCGGAGGCCTACCTCGAATACCTCTGGTACGACCCGTCCGTGGCGGCCGCGAGGCCCACCGAGACCCGGGCGTTCTTCCCGGACCTGGGGCTGCTGGCCGCGCGTACCGGATGGGACGAGGACGCCACCCTGGTCTCGTTCAAGGCGAGCCCCGGCGGGGGCCACCGGGCCTGGGAGACGGCCGCGAAACACCGGGCAGAGAAGGGCTGGGAGACCCTCAACCAGGGCCACCACCACCCCGATTCGGGCTCGTTCGTGCTGGTCTCGCAGGGCGCGTTCCTCGCGGTGGACGAGGGCTACAGCAACCGCAAGAAGGCCGCGCACCACAATCTGCTGCTGGTGGACGGGCAGGGGTACGCGGACGAGGACCGGTACCACGTGTACCGCGACATCCCCTTCGAACGGCAGGCCAGGCAGCGCGATGTGCTGGTGTCCCCCGACTGCGGATGGGCGCACGCGACGGCGGAGATCGCCGCGATGTACGACCCCGCGCTCGGGGTGCGGAGGCTGGACCGGACGCTGGTGTTCACCCCGTCGGGCCGGCTGGTGCTGCTCGACCTCGCGGAGGCGGACGCGGCACGTGAGTGGACGTTCCTGCTCCAGACCGACGGGCCCACACAGGCCCAGCCCGACGGCAGCCGGCTGATCCGGTCGGGGGACGCCTGCGCGCGGGTGCGGCAGTTCGCGCCCGCCGACGGCCGGACCGTCAGCGAGGTCACCGAGGTGGTGGCCAATCCGACGTCCAGCACGCCGGAGCTCAGCCTCACCCGGACCCTGCACACGCTGCGTTCGACGACCGCCAGGTCCGCCGAGGGGCTGTTCCTCACGGCGATCGGCCCGCAGACGGGGGCGGACGCCGCTCAGGTCCCCTGTGCGGCGGGGCACGGGGTGACGTTCGGTACGGAGACCGTGCTGCTCTCCCCCGTCGCCCGCCGGATCCGTACCGAAGGCGTCGGCGCCGACGCCGCGGCCGTACTGCTCACCGCGGACGGCGCCCCGTACGTGGTGGCGGCCACCCGGCTCGAACTGGACGGCGAGGTCGTCCTCGACGTGGCGGAACCGTACACAGGAAAGGTCGGCTGACCCATGCAGGCAACTCTCTCGTCCAACTGGCCGACGCTGCTGCGGCGGCTGGAGTTCGTGGCCTACCCGGCCGCCGCCGGCGCCGCGTTCATCGTGCTGTCGCTGGGGGTGGTCACCTGGCTGCCCGCGCTCGCCGCGATGGCGCACGGTCTCCAGCGGTGGCGGGCCGAGGGAGACAGCCACTGCTTCGCCAACACCTTCGCGTCCTTCCCCCGGTACTGGCGCTCCCTGTGGCGGCACGGACTGGCCTCAACTGCGGCGGCCACCGTCCTGACCGCCAACATCGTCTACCTGCTGGGCCGTTCGGAGCCGTGGACGTTTGTGCTGCTCGCCGCCCAGGCGGGCATCGCGGCCGCCCTGGTCATCCACCACGTGGCGCTCGCGGCCGAGGCCGGCCGGACGCCCGGCGGGACCCTCCGCGACTGGACCCGCCGCGCGCTGGCGCTCGGCTTCGGCTCGGCCGCCCGGGGCACCGCCCTGCTCGGTGCGGTGGTCTCCGCCGTACTGCTCTCTCTCGTCGTACCGCTCGGGCCACTGCTTCTCGGCCCGAGCATCCCCGTACTGCTCGCTCTGTCCTTCGCTGATCCCAGGAGGCACACCTCATGAGCCACGCACTGCGCACCACCCTCGTCGCCGCACTCGCGGTCGGTACCCCGCTCGCCCTCGCCCCGCCGTCGGTGGCCGCTACGACCGCCACCTCCTACTACGTGTCACCGTCCGGCAGCGACACCAACTCCGGTACGTCGGCGGGGTCCCCGTTCGCCACGATCCAGAAGGCCCTCGACCTGGCGCCAACGGGCGCGGTGGTCAACCTCGCCGCCGGCACGTACAAGCAGGACGTCGTCACCAAGCGCGCCGGGGTCACCCTCACCGGACCGTCGAACGCGGTGGTGAAGGGCGCCGGAGACACCCGGATCATCCAGGTGCAGCACGACTCGACGACGCTCAGCGGATTCACCGTGGACGGGCTGCACGGCTCGTCCACCGATGTGTCGGGGTACCGCCTCAAGCTCATCTATGTCATGAGCACGACTCCGGGGAACGGGGTGGGCGGTCTGCGCATCACCGATATGACCCTCAAGAACGCGGCGGACGAATGCCTGCGGGTGCGCTACCTGGTGACCGGCGCCGAGATCTCCGGCAACACGATCACGGACTGCGGTGTCGCGGACTTCAAGTTCGGCGGCGGCGGCAAGAACGGCGAGGGGATCTACCTCGGCACGGCCCCCGAGCAGCAGGGCGCGAACGGCGCCCCGGACGCGGCCCCCGACATCAGCCGCGACAACCGCATCCACCACAACACGATCGCTACCCGGGGCAACGAGTGCGTCGACGTGAAGGAGAACTCGACCAACAACTACGTCGAGTACAACGACTGCAGCGAGCAGCAGGACCCCAGCTCCGGCGGGCTCGACGCACGCGGCAGCGGCAACATCTTCCGCTACAACACCATCCACGACAACGTCGGCTCGGGCATCCGGCTCGGCGGTGACACGGCGACCGACGGCACCGCGACCAGCATCTACGGCAATACCATCACCGGCAACGCGGGCGGCGGCATCAAGTTCATGCGCACCCCGCAGGGCCCCGTCTGCACCAACACGATGAGCGGTAACACCGGTGGCGACGCGGTCGGCACCTACGGCAGCGAGTACGCCCCGACCGGCGCGTGCCCGCAGTGAGCGGCCGGGGGCCCGCGAGACGCGGGGTACTGACGGCCGCGGCCGGACTGGCCGTCGTCGCGGTGGCGGCGCCGGGTGCGCACGCCGCCGAAGGCACGGGCGGGGACGCGCGCCGCTCACGCTGGACGACCTCCTGGGCAACGGCTCAGACCGCGCCGACCGACACCGACCCGGTGGCGAGCGCCGGGCTGACCGGCGGCACGTTCACCGCGCACGTGCGGCTGTCTGCGGGCGGGCAGGTGCGGCTGCGCTACGGGCACGCCTTCGGCACGGTACCCGTACTCATCGGCCCGGTGACGGCGGGCGGCAGGCCCGTGACGTTCGGCGGGCAGCGGCAGGCGTGGCTCGCCGCGGGCGCCTCGCTGACCAGTGACGCGGTCGCCGGACTGCGGGCAGCGGAGGGCTCCCTGCTGACCGTGCGTACCGAACTGCCCGGCCCCACCGGGCCGTTGTCCTTCCACCGCAACACCCATGCCTCGCACGACGTCGACGGGGAGCGCACCACTTCGGTGTACCTGCTGACCGGCGTGGAGGTGACGGGCGCGCACGGGCCGGTGGTCGCGGTGCTCGGTGACTCCATCGCGGAGGGCGTCGGCACGCCGGACGACTCCGGTCTGCGCTGGCCGGACCAGCTCGCCCGGCGGCTGCCCGGCTCCGCGGTCGCGGATCTCGGGATCAGCGGCAACCGGGTGCTGCTGGACGACGCCCGGTTCGGCCCCGGCGGACAGGCCAGGTTCGACCGCGATGTGCTGTCGCTCCCCGGGCTGCGGACCGTCCTGGTCCACCTCGGCGTCAACGACCTCCAGCAGCCGCCGAGCCAGACGGACCCCGCGCTCGTCCTGGCCGGCTACCGGCAGCTGGTGCTGCGCTCACGGGACGCCGGGCTGCGGGCGGTTGGCGCGACCATCGCCCCGTTCGGGGGCTGGACCCGCTGGACGCCCGAGCTGGAGACGGTGCGGCTGCGGATCAACGCTGCGGTGCGGACCGGCCGCGTCTTCGACGCCGTGGCCGACTTCGACGCGGCGCTGCGTGACCCGGACCACCCGGAGCGGCTGCGGACCGCGTACGACAGCGGCGACGGGCTCCACCCCAACCCTTCCGGCCATGCGGCGCTCGCCGCGGCCGTCGACCGCCGACACCTTCTGTGAGGGCAGCGCCATGAACCCAGGCACCACCCCCGGCACCAACGGCACCACCACCCGCCGCACCGTCCTGGCGGGCGCGGCGGCCCTCGGCGCGGCGGTCGCCCTGCCGCTCGTGCTCCCGGCGTCCGGGGCACAGGCCGCCGCAGCGGACCCGGTCGACGACGCCGCCTCGCTGCGCACCCGGTGGCACACCCTGTTGACCGGCGGCCCCGGTCTCGACCTGACGGACCCGCAGATCGCCGCCGCCGTGGCCCGGACCGGCAAGGCCGCGACGACCTCCGCCAAGGGGCTGGACCCCTCGCGTACCGACGGGCTGTTCCCGGACCTGACCAGCACCACGCTCTCCAACCACGTCACCACCTCGTTCAAGCGGCTCGCCACGGTCGCGACCGCCTGGGCCGTACCCGGCACCCCGCAGTACGGCGACACCGCGTTGCGCGATCTGCTGCTGGCGGGCATCGACTGGATGCTGACCAACCGCTACGGCCCCGAGCACACCCGGTTCGACAACGACTGGGACTGGGAGATCGGCTCCGCGCTCGCGCTCAACGACGCGACGGTGCTGCTGTACGACGCGCTGGGCGCCGAGCGGCTCGCCCGGATCACCGCGGCCGTCCTGCACTACACGCCCGACCCGAACCTGTGGCGGGCCGACCGGCAGATCGCGACCGGCGCCAACCGGGTGTGGATCTCCACCGTCGTCGCCGTGAACGCGGTGCTGCGCGACAGCGGGGACGACCTGGCCCGGGTCCGTGACGCTCTTTCGGACGTCGAGGGTTCGGGCGCCAACAGCGTCCTCGCGTACAACGACGCGAGCGCGGCGGCCGAGGGAACCGGCGAGGGCTTCTACTCCGACGGCTCCTTCCTCCAGCACTACAAGCACCCGTACAACGGCGGCTACGGCAAGGAGCTGCTCAACAACCTCTCGCGGCTGCTGAACCTGCTGGCCGGTACGGCGTGGACGGTCACCGATCCCGACCTGGACAACGTGCGCGGCTGGGTCGACGAGGGCTTCGATCCGCTGCTGGCACGCGGTGACGTGATGGCGTCGGTGTGCGGGCGCGAGATCGCCCGCCCGAGCAAGCAGGGCCACGTCTCGGCGCAGACGGTCATCGAGGCGGTGGTCCGGCTGATCCCGGGCTTCCCCGGCGAGACCGCGGACCGGTTCACCGCCCTGGTCAAGCAGTGGATCGCCGAGGACACCTACCGGGACTTCCTCGCCGTCACCGACCTCGCCTCGCTCGTCGCCGCCCGGCAGGTCATGGCCTCTTCCGTACCGGCGCGCGGTCCGCTGGTCGCCCACAAGCAGCACCCCAGAATGGACAAGGCGGCCCACCACCGCCCCTCGTTCGCGCTCGGCATCTCCGCGTACTCGTCCCGGATCTACAACTACGAGTCGATCCAGAACGAGAACCTGCACGCCTGGCACCTCTCCGACGGCATGGTGCTCCTCTACACGGACGACCTCGGCCACTACAGCGAGGACTACTGGCCGACGGTCGACCCGGCGCGGCTGCCCGGCACCACGGTCATCGCGGGCCGGCCCGCCGACGCCGCGGGGCAGCGCACCACCAGCACCGCCGACTGGGCGGGCGGCGCCGCGCTGCCGGGCACGACGCTCGGCGCGTACGGCATGGAGCTCCGGGCGTTCGGCAGTTCGCTGCAGGGCCTGAAGAGCTGGTTCTGCCTGGACGACGTCATCGCGTGCGTCGGTTCCGGCATCACCGCCGACGCCGGTACGGCCGAGACGGTCGTGGAGAACCGCAAGCTGCGCGACCCGGCGGCGGCCCTGCTCGTGAACGGCGAGGCCGCCCCCTCCGACACCGGCTGGTCGGCGCGGCTGGACGGGGTGCGGTGGCTGCACGTCGCCGGGACCGGCGGATACGTCTTCCCGGAGCCCGTCACCGTGCACGGACTGCGCGAGGACCGGACCGCGACCTGGCGCGAGATCAACCTCAAGTACGGCACGGACACCTCCGTCACCCGCCCCTATCTGACGCTGTGGCAGGACCACGGAACCGCACCGGGCGGGGCCGGCTACTTCTGGCTGCAGGCCCCGGCTGCGTCCGCGGAGCGCACGAAGCAGTGGTCGTCCGCGCCCCCGGTGACCCTGGTCGCGGACTCCACCGCCGTGCACGCGGTACGCCGCGGCGCGGACGGACTGCTCGCCGCGAACTTCTGGGCGGCGGGCACCGCCCAGGAACTCACCGCGGACGGTCCGGCCTCGGTCCTGGTCAGGCCCGAGGGGAAGACGGTGACCGTCTCCCTCTCCGACCCGACCCAGCTGCGGTCCTCCGTCGTGCTGGACCTGGCGCTGCGGGGGCTGACCGTGGTCTCCGCAGAGCCGGGTGTGAGCGCCGCACCGTCCGGCAGCGGCATCCGGATCACCGCCGACACCGCCGGACGCCACGGCGCAACCCTCAACCTCACCCTGAAGAGGAGCTAGACCCTTGCTGTTCGACATGCCACTGGACCGGCTGCGCGACTACCGGCCGGAGCCGGAGGAGCCGGCCGACTTCGACGCCTTCTGGGAGAAGACCCTCACCGAGACGTCCAGGCACGAACTGGACGCCGAGTTCGTCCCGTACGACGCCGGATTCGCCACCGTCGACGTCTTCGACGTGACGTTCAACGGCTGGGGCGGACAGCCGGTGAAGGCGTGGCTGATGCTGCCCAGGGCCCGCTCCGGTCCGCTGCCCGCCGTGGTGCAGTACATCGGCTACAACGGCGGCCGGGGCATCCCGTACTCCTGGCTCACCTGGAGCGCGCTCGGCTACGCGCACCTGATCATGGACAACCGGGGTCAGGGCGGCGGCGGCAAGAACACCGCCGACACCGTGGACATCGGGCCCGACGGCAACGGCTCCTCCTCCCCCGGCTTCCTGACCCGGGGCATCGAGGACCCCTACCGGCACTACTACCGCCGGCTCATCACGGACGCGGTGCGGGCGGTCGACGCCGTGAAGGCGCACGACGCGGTGGACGCCTCACGCGTCGCGGTGCTGGGCGGCAGCCAGGGCGGCGGCCTCGCGCTCGCCGTGGCCGGGCTGCGGGACGATGTCGTGGCGACCGTCGCCGATGTGCCGTTCCTCTGCCACTACCGGCGCGCCTCGCAGATCACGGACGCGGGTCCGTACGCGGAGATCGCGCGCTGGCTGTCCGGGCACCGGTTCCGGATCGACGAGGCGATGGAGACCCTGTCCTACTTCGACGGGGTGAACTTCGCGGCGCGGGCCACCGCCCCGGCGTGGTTCTCGGTGGGCCTGATGGACAAGGTCTGCCCGTCGTCCACGGTGTTCGCCGCCTACCACCGCTACGCGGGCCCGGCCGAGATCGAGGTGTTCACGTACAACGGCCACGAGGGCGGCGCGGAGTACGACCTGCCGCGCAAGATCGCGGCCCTGCGCGGCGCGTTCGGGCGGTAGCGCTACCGGTCACCGGCCCAGCGCCGCCATCGCGGCGTTGTGGCCGGGCACCCCGCTGACACCGCCACCGCGCACCGCACCGGCCCCGCACAGCAGGATGTTGGGGTGCGCGGTCTCCACGCCCCAGCGGCCGGTCGCCTCCGTGGCGTACGGGAAGGCGAGGTCCCGGTGGAAGATGTGGCCGCCGGGCAGCCGCAGCTCCTGTTCCAGGTCCAGCGGGGTCTTCGCCTCGATGCAGGGCTCGCCGTTCCCGTCGAGGGCCAGGCAGTCCGCGAGCGGCTCCTCCAGGTGCGCGTCGAGTTCGGCGAGTGTCGCCTTGAGCAGGGCCGCGCGTGTCGCCCCGTTGTCCGCGGCGAAGAGCCTGGCCGGGGTGTGCAGGCCGAAGAGGGTCAGGGTCTGGTAGCCGCGGGCGGCGAGATCCGGGCCGAGGATCGAGGGGTCCGACAGCGAGTGGCAGTAGATCTCGGACGGCGGGGCGGCGGGCAGCCGGCCCGCCGCCGCGTCCCGGTAGGCGTCGGCCAGCTGCCCGTACCCCTCCGCGATGTGGAAGGTCCCGGCGAACGCCTCACGCGGGTCCACCGAGCGGTCGCGCAGCCGGGGCAGCCGGGTGAGCAGCATGTTCACCTTCAGCTGGGCGCCCTCTGCGGGCTCCGGCGGTTCGTCCCCGAGGAGGGCCGCGAGTGCCTGGGGCGAGGCGTTGACCAGGACGCGGCGCGCGCCGACGGTCCGCTCACCGCCGTCCGTTCTCACCGTCACCTCGGCGTGCGTCCCGTCGGTGTCGATGCGGACCGCCTCGTGGCCGGTGCGGATGTGGGCCCCGGCCGCGCGCGCCGCCGCCGCGAGGGCGTCGGTGAGCGCGCCCATGCCGCCGACCGGCACGTCCCAGTCTCCGGTGCCGCCGCCGATGACGTGGTAGAGGAAGCAGCGGTTCTGGACCAGTGAGGGGTCGTGCGCGTCTGCGAAGGTGCCGATCAGCGCGTCGGTGAGCACGACGCCGCGTACGAGGTCGTCGTCGAAGTTCTCCTCGACGGCGACGCCGATGGGCTCCTCGAAGAGCATCCGCCAGGCGTCCGCGTCACCGATCCGCTCCCGCAGCGCGTCGCGGGCCGGCAGCGGCTCCGTGAGGGTGGGAAAGACCCGCTCGGCGACCTGCCCGGTACGGCGGTAGAACCGCTGCCACGCCGCGTACTCCCGGTCCGATCCGGTGAGCGCGGCGAAGGACTCACGGGTGCCGTCGCCGCCGACGAGCAGCCCGGTGGCGCGCCCGTCGCGGACGGCCGGGGTGTACGAGGAGACGGTCCGTCTGCGTACGGCGAAGTCGAGGCCGAGCTCCGAGACGATCTTCGGCGGCAGCAGGGACACCAGGTACGAATAGCGCGACAGCCGGGCGTCGACGCCCGCGAAGGGCCGGGTCGAGACGGCCGCTCCCCCGGTGGTGTCCAGGCGTTCCAGGACCAGGACGGACTGCCCCGACCGGGCGAGGTAGGCGGCGGCGACGAGACCGTTGTGGCCACCGCCCACGATGACTGCGTCATAGCTGTCGGGTACGGGCATGGCTCTTGGTAGCACGGACGACGGCCGCGGGCCAGAGCGGGCGCCGGGGCGGTGCGGTCAGGACGGCGGAATGACCCGCTGCCGGCGCAGCGCCGCGACCTGCCGGTACAGCCCGACCGCTTCCGTACCCCGGCCGAGCTGTTCCAGGCAGTGCGCCTCGTCGTTGCGGCTCGCGAGAACGTCGGGGTGGTCGGCGCCGAGCAGCCGGGTCCGCACCTCCGCGACCTGCCGGTAGACGGTGAGCGCCTCGGCCCAGCGGCCGAGCCAGCCGAGGCCGACGGCGACCTCGCGGCGGCTGACGAGGGTGTCCGCGTGGTCGGCGCCCAGGGCGCGGGTGCGCATCGCGTACACCTCGCGCGATTCGGCCAGCGCCTCCTCCCAGCGGGCCAGCCTGCCCAGGTTCACGCCCAGTCCGTGGCGGGCGCGGAGGGTCTCGGGGTCGTCGGGACCGCTGACCCGGGTCCGGTCGTCGACGAGCACCCGGTACAGCTCCAGCGCCTCTGCGCTGCGGCCCAGCCGGCCGAGGCTGATCCCGACCTCGTAGCGGGCCGCGAGGGTGTCGGGGTGGTCGGCGCCCAGCACCTGCGACCGGCCCCCGACGACCGCCCGGTAGGTCTGCAGGGCCTCCGCCCACCGGCCGAGCCGGCCCAGCGTGTAGCCGACCTCGTAACGGGTGACCAGGGTGTCGGGGTGGGTCGCGCCGAGCAGCCGGGCGCGGGCCTCCGCCACGTCGTGGGCCATCCGGTACGAGTCCTCCAGCCGCCCGAGCCGGCTGAGGTTGAACGCCAGGTTGTGGCGGCAGCGCAGGGTGTCGGGGTGGTCGGGTCCCATCGTGCGTTCCCGGGAGACGAGGACGGCGGCGTAGATCTGGTGGGCCTCGAAGTGGCGGTCGAGCCGGCCCAGTACGTACGCCACTTCCTGCCGGGCCGCGAGGGTGTCCGGGTGGTCGGGGCCGAGCGTCCTCTCGCGGCCCTCCGCGACGAGGCCGAACTCCCGCAGCGCGTCCGACGCGCGACCGGTGCGGCTGAGGGTGAACCCGACCTCGTAGCGGCTGGCGAGCGTGTCGGGGTGGTCGGCGCCCAGAGCGTGCTCGCGTTCGGCGGCGACCGCCCGGTGGACCTGGCCCGCCTCGTCCCAGTGGCCGAGGCGGCCCAGGTCGAGGCCGGCGCTGTGGCGGCCGGCGAGTATCGCGAGGTGTTCCGGAGAGGGCGTGGGCCGCTCGTCCCCGGCCGCCGGCACCGGTCCTGTGCCGGCCCTGGGGCCGGTGCCGGTGGTCCACTCCCCGGTCAGGCCCGCCGAGTGGTCGGGCATCGGGAGGCCAGGTGAGGTGCCGCCCATCGCCTTGATACCGCTGGTCATGCCGCGGGTCCAGTCGGGCAGCCGGGGCAGCGGGCCGGTCCGTCCGCCGGGGTGCCCGACGGGGACGGGCGGCGCGAGCAGCACCCGGCCGGACGGCTCCAGGTACGGCTGTCCGCCGGTGCGGCCGAGGGCGATGCGCCGGCGCAGGTCGCCGGCGTCGGCGGGCCGCTGCTCCGGGGTCTTGGCGAGCAGTTCCAGGACGACGCGGTCGAAGAAGACGGGGAGTTCCGCGCGGTGGCTGCGCAGTGGCTCCGGCTGGGTGTCGCGGTGTCCGACGAGCACGCCCCAGGCGTCTTCGAGGTCGAACGGCGGCGCTCCGGTGGCGATCTCGTACAGCACGCAGCCCAGCGAGTAGAGGTCGCTGCGGTGGTCGATCTGGCCGCCGCTGATCTGCTCGGGCGACATGTAGTGGGGGGTGCCCATGGCGATGCCGACACCGGTGAGGCGTGAGGTGACGCTGATGTCGTGGCCGAGTCGGGCTATGCCGAAGTCGCAGATCTTCACCGTCCCGTCGGCCAGCCGCATGATGTTGGCGGGCTTGAGGTCGCGGTGGACGATGCCCTGCTGGTGGGTGTAACCGAGGGCGTCGGCCACCTGTTCGGCGATGTCGACGACGTCGTCGACCGGCAGCGGGTGCTGTTCGTTGTCCTCAAGGAGCTGGCTGAGGTTGCGGCCGTCCAGGAGCTCCATCACCAGGTAGAGCACGCCCTCGTACTCGCCGAAGTCGTGGACGACGGTGACGCCCCGGTGCTGGAGAGCGGCGGCGACCCGGGCCTCCCGGCGGAAGCGCTCGCGCAGGACGCGGGTGAAGTCCTGGTCGTGCTGGGGGCCCATCGGCTTCAGGCATTTGACGGCGACCTGACGGCCGAGTGATTCGTCGCGGGCGCGCCACACCTCGCCCATGCCGCCGCGCCCGATCAGATCGAGCAGTCGGTACCGGCTCTGGATCAGCCTGGTTTCCGCCATCCCCGCTGTCGCCCCCGTCACTCCGCCTGCTGTTGCTGCGCCCTCCCCGGCCCGTCCAGTATGGCTGCCTGCCTCTTCAGTTTGTACGGGGTGGGGCGGCTGCCGGGACCCAGCCTCGCCATCGCGTTCAGAATATGACCCGGCGGGAGCTGCCAGCGCAGCCGGGCCGGGATGCCCCGCAGAACGGTCCCGGCGGTGCGCAGCCGCCGGTCGACGGCGGCCGCCGCGGGCGCGGGTCTGCCGTACAGCTCGTGGGCGTACGCGGGCAGCGACTGGTAGGCGAGCGTCGCGACGCGCTTCCACAGCAGGGCACGGGCGGGCACCAGCAGGGGGTGGACCGGTGGCCGTCGCAGGAAGTCGTCGACGTCCAGCGCATCGGGTGAGGCGGCCAGTTGGGGCCTTACCCGATCGAAGTACGCGGCGAGCTGTGCGGTGGTGGCGGGTACGCCGGCCGGGTCGAGGCCGACGAGCCGGGCGCCGCGGCGGTGTTCGTCGATGTACCGGTCGGCCTGCGCGTCGGTGAGCGGGAAGCCGGAGCGCCGTTCGACCTGGAGGTAGGAGTCGGCCTCCGCGCAGTGGACCCACAGCAGCAGTTCGGGGTCGTCGACGCCGTACGTCTCGCCGGTGCGCGGATCGGTGGCCTTGAGGAGGCGGTGGATCCGGCGGACCCGGGCGCCCGCCTTCTCGGCTGATTCGGTGGTGCCGTAGGTGATGGTCCCGACGAATCCGGCCGTGCGCATCAGCCGGCCCCAGGCGTCCTTGCGGAAGTCGGAGTTCTCCATGACGCCGCGCACCGCCCGGGGATGCAGCGCCTGGAGGTACAGGGCGCGCACCCCCGCCACCCACATCATCGGGTCGCCGTGTATCTGCCAGGTGACCGATTCGGGCCCGAAGAGCCCGGGGTCGGCTTCCGTCATCTCGTCCTGCCTCCCGCTCGACCGTGCGCCCCTCGCCGTCGGGTCAATACACCCGGCGCGCCCCCGTCCGGCTCACGGACCGCGCCAGACGTTGGCGAACGCCGCGTTCTCGATGGACCTCCGCTGGCGTACGGCCTCCAGCTCCATCACCGCGTCGTGGACGATGGCCACGACCGTCGTCACCGCCTCGTCGTCGAAGCCGGTCTCGTCCTCGTGGTGTTCGCCGTCGATGCCCACGACGGAGGCGAGGGCGGTCAGGACGGGCTCCCGCCGCTCCCAGCGCTCGGCTGCCCGGCGGCGCGCGGGCGTATCGGCCGGTTCCACGCGCTGCGAGCCGAAGGAGAGGCGGCCGCCGCGCTTGGGCGTCAGCTCACCGGCCTCCTCCAGGGCGCTCTGGTACGCGGCCGAGAGATCCCGGCCCCGGCGCCACAGCCAGTCCTCGATCCGCTCGTAGGGCGCCTGCCGAACGAGCGCCGCGGCGGCCTCGCCCATGAGCCGGTCGTCCTGCTCCGGCACCACACCCGGCACGATGCGGTCGCCGTCCACAGCGACCGCCTCCACCCCGATGAGATCGATCAGCTCGGCTCCCGCGAGCGCGAGCGACAGGTCCCCCTGTCCCACGGAGTTCTTCGGCCCCGCGTCCGTGGCGATCGTGAACAGGTCCTTCGCCGTGGTCATGAAGGCTCCCCTCGGAGACATCGACAATGATGCGCCCCCGCCGGGCCGGCCCGGCGGCGGAACGGCTGTCACGATCAGTATCGCTCCCGCCCTCGCGGTCCGGAGCTCTTTCGCGCGTCGGCGTCAGAACCCGACGGCACCGGGGACACCGTCCGGCCGCCGATCGGGCGGCCGACCGGGCGGCCGACCGGCCTCAGGAGGTCGCGGCACGCAGAGCGGTGACGGCAAGGGTGGTGAACTCCATCGTGTACGTGCCCAGGTCGTCGGCCTCGACGATCCCGGGGAGCGAACCACCCTCACGCAGGGGCGTGACATAGCGGGTCGCTACGACTTCTTGCAGCACTTTCCCAGGCCACCCACCTCTTCAGCCTTACAATCAATGGAGGGGCGCTGCGGGGGACAGAGACGGGAATCGCCGGTCGACGGCGCTGGGGAGAATCTGGGGAATTTCGACTAGCGAGCCGATGCCCCGCCCTCCCCAAGCAGACCGTCGATGGCGCCGCGCCCCTTGCTGCCGGCCTCCGGCATGAAGTGAGCATAATAACCGAGAGTGATCGCTGGCGAGGAATGTCCGAGCCACCGCGCCAAGGTCACGACGGACTCTCCGGCTTCCAGCATGATCGAGGCGTAGGTGTGCCGAAGCACGTGGAAACCGTCCTTCGGGGCCGCCGCCCACTGCCAGGCTTTCGCCCCCTCGGCACGTGGCGGGATGACACCGGCCTTGGCCAAGGCCGGCTTCCAGGTGTAGGTGTTCCACGCGTTCACCGCGATGGCGTTGCCGAAGCGCGTGGTGAGCAGCAGAGAAGACTTCCTCCTCTCCCCCTCCGGCTTCCCCCACGGCAGCTCCACCTCAACCGGCGGGAACGCTTCGATGTGACGCTTGAGTTCCTCGGCCACCGAGGGGGGCAGATCCACGGTGCGGATCTTCTTCCCCTTCGGCAGGGCGAAGTACAGCCTTCCGTGAATCGCCTGCACTTGGCGCCGAACGTGAAGCATGCCGCGTTCATGGTCGATGTCCTCCGGACTCAGCCCGAATACCTCGCCCTGGCGGAGTCCGCAGCCCAGACCGACTGCGACGGCGATCCTGTTCCGCTCGTTGATGGCATCGCGGACCCGCAGTGCCGTAGCCATCGGCCACGCATCGCGCCGCTCCCGTGGCGACTTGGGCCACCGCACAGATTTTGCGTGCATGGGGTTGCGCGCGAGGCGCTTGTCGTCGACGGCCGCTTCCAGGATGGAGGAAAGCTCGGACAGGATGCCGCGCTGGTAGTCGACCGACGAAACTCTCGACTCCAAGTTGGCTACGAACGCACGCAGATCCGATGCGGCGATACTCCTGAGAGGAAGCTGGCCCAGGTACGGGATGATATGGAGACGCGCTCTACGCTCCTGACCGTCCTGGGTCTTCGGAGCACCTCCTCGACCTGGCGTCCAGTGCGTCGCAATATAGTCGGCCAGCGTGATGGACCCATCGCGCGGGTCTACGAACTCGCCTCGCTCCTCGTCCGTGGCCGCCCGGCGAAGCCACGCCTTGGCGTCCTCCAGCACATCAAAGGCTCGGTCTCGCACGCCAGGTATGCCGGCGACCTTGTACCGCTTGCCCTTACCGTAGCGAGCGGTTTTCTCCCTTCTCCCGGTGACCGGGTCCTTCTTCTTCTTGAGCCAACGATCCTCGATGTAACCGGCCAACAGGTTTCCTTTCAAGATGACATGAGCGGCGCCCGACAGTGTTCGGTGCGTCAAGCACCGGTGTTCGTAGGTCGCTGCGGATGCGCACTCAGCGGGCTCAAAGCAGAGTTGGATCGAGAGTCTGCGCATTCCTGCTCATGAATCCAGGCATCAAGAGCTGTCCGCCGGTACATGACGCGCCCGCGAGGGCCCATGCGGAAGCTCGGCGGCCCCTGTCGTCGGTGCCGCCAGACGTAGAGCGTGTGCGGTGATATGCCGAGGTACGCGGCAGCATCCCTTACGTTGAGAAAGCTGGCGTCGCGTACAGCGCTCGCGGGTTCAGACACAGCCGGGGGAGCGAACGGCGATCGTGAAGGCATGGAGCACCTCCTAAGAGGTCCTAACAGAAGCCTCAGATGACGTGACTATCGGCTTGGGTGCTCGTTGGGCTGTACGTGGGGAAGAGAGAGACACGTCCGTGGATCGTCTCGGATGAACTGTGGTTGCTGATAGAGCCGTTGTTGCCTGTTCCGGCGCCGAAGCTGGTGCCCGGCCGGCCGAGAGTTCCTGACCGCCAAGCGCTGTGCGGCATCCTGTTCGTGCTGCATACCGGGATCCAGTGGGAGTACCTGCCGCAGGAGCTGGGCTTCGGTTCAGGCATGACGTGCTGGCGCCGACTCGCTGCCTGGAATGAGGCAGGCGTCTGGGACCGGCTTCACGTCGTGCTGCTGGCCAGGCTGCGAGCGGCGAAACAGCTCGACTGGTCGCGGGCGGTGATCGACTCTTCCCACGTCCGGGCCGCTCGGCGCGACCCAAAAGCGGCCCCAGCCCGGTCGACCGCGCGCGGCCGGGCAGCAAGCACCACATCCTCGTCGACGGCCAGGGCATCCCGCTCGCGGTGTCCCTGACCGGCGGAAACCGTAACGACGTCACCCAACTGATGCCCCTGCTCGCCAAGATCCCGTCGGTCCCAGGGCTCGTGGGACGGCCACGTCGACGGCCTGACGTCCTGCTTGGGGACCGCGGCTATGACCACGACAAGTACCGCCGCCTGGTCTGGGCGCAGGGCATCAAACCAGTCATCGCCCGCCGCGGAGTAGCGCACGGCTCCGGCCTCGGGATTCATCGCTGGGTTGTCGAGCGCACGATCGCCTGGTTCCACGGCTTCCGACGTCTCCGCGTTCGATGGGAAAGACGCGACGACATCCACGAAGCCTTCCTCGGCCTCGCAGCCTGCCTCATCACCCACCGCCACGTCCAACGCCTTTGTTAGGACCTCTAAGAGGGACGAGAGGGGATGGGCCCGGGCGGCCCGCGTCCGCCACGGCTCCACCGCCAAGCACAGCCGAGTGCGAACACCATCAATCCTCTGCACGATCCCCGGTTTCGGTAACCGGGGATCGTGGCCTATATTCCGCCCCTCAACCGAGAACTAAGTAGCCAGCCGGTAGGACCTGAGCGCGGGGTGTACGTCGTCTTCAACCAAGAGGACGAGCCCGTCCTCTGTGAGTCGGCTGAGGTTTCGAGCCACGACACGTTCGGGGGCACCGACGGCACGGGCGATGCCACGGGCTTCAACACCCGGGCGAGCCGCGATGTGCGCGAGCACCACGAGGTCCTGGCGATGCCCGCGCTGCACTAGGTCCTCGCCGAAAAGGCCGGCGGCGCAGACGCAAAGGCACAGGGCCGTGGAGAGGGCTGCGTAGTCGGATTTCATCTGGGCGGTCCATGCGTTCATGGCGCCAAGCGCCAGGAGGATCGGGGCGGTGACGCGGGCCGATCGAAGTGCGGCGTTCGGCATGTGGGCTTCCTTGCTGTGGACCAGTGCGCGAGACGGGAAACGAAGGCGGGAGCAGTCGTACTCGCACCGCTTGGATCGTCTCTCTGACTGGTGTATTCCGGGGAGCATGTACGTTGACATGGTCGCCGGTAGTGGTTCCAGTCCTCTGGGGCTCTTTCTCGTCTGCCGTGGGCGAATCCGCCCGCTGGCCTGCCAGGGTGAGGTCCCGGCTATCCCGGCGGGAGAAGGCCGGCTCCTCTCCCCGGAGCACTTTCGACACAGCGTTTCCCGTGCGAGGAGTGGCGCCCGCTCCTCGTCAGAGCCACCCCTCAAGGGCGGAAATGCAGGCTCGTTCGAGGCCCGGCTGGCAGGACTGGTCTTCCACAAGCCGGTCTGCGCCAGCGCGCTCTTCCCGGGCCACTGAGAGCATCTCGGAACACGCTGGTCTCATGGATCAGCCTCTCCATGTCGCACTCGCTTGTCCGTGGTGCTTTGGACACCAGGTTCCGCTCCGAGGTCTAAGTGGGCGGTTCGTTAGTCTTCGAGGGGTTTTGCTGTCACCTGATGGTGTGGTGGTGGGGCGGAACCTGCCGACCCCACGGTCGCTGATCTGGTGATGTGACCAGGTGAGTGAACGCAAGCCGTATCCGAATGACTTATCGGACGAGCAGTGGTCGTTGATCGAGCCGGTGATCACCGCGTGGAAGGGCCGGCATCGGTCGGTCAGCGGCCATCAGGGTGCCTACGACATGCGAGAGATCGTGAACGCGATCCTGTACCAGGGACGAACCGGCTGCCAGTGAGCCTACCTACCGCATGACCTGCCGCAGAAGAGCGCGACCTACTACTACTTCGCCGCATGGCGGGACGAGGGGACCGACCAGGTCATCCACGAACTCCTGCGGTGCCAGGTCCGCGAACGCGCCCGGCGATTAGAGGACCCGGCCCTGGTGGTCCTGGACACGCAGAGTGTCCATGTGGCCGCCGGGGTCCCCGCCGACACGAGCGGCCATGACCCGGCCAAGCGCGTGCCCGGCCGCAAGCGGGGATTGGCGGTGGATGTCCTCGGACTGGTCATCGCGGTCGTCGTCCTGGCCGCGAACACCCACGACAACGCGGCGGGATCGTCCTGCTGGACCAGGTCGCCGAACAGATGGGCGGAACAGTCCGCAAAGCTCTCGTCGACCAGGGCTTCAAGAACCAGGTCGTCGCGCACGGCGCCAGCCTGGGCATCGACGTCGAGATCGTCGCCCGCGACCCGCAGATCAAGGGATTCGTGCCGCAGCCCAAGCGTTGGAGGGTCGAGCAGACCTACGGAACCCTGATACTGCACCGGCGCCTGGTCCGCGACTACGAGCACCACCCCTCCTCCTCCGCCTCACGCGTCTACTGGGCCATGACCCACGTCATGACCCGCCGGCTCACCGGCACGAACACCCCCACCTGGCGCGAGGCACAGGCGGTCGCAGCATGAACATCCAGCCCTTGCTCGACGCCCTGGAACTGCAGGAACAAGCTGCCCGGGTTCTGGCCGGCGACCTCCGTGAACAGATCGACGGCCTGCAGAACCGGCTGCGGGAGGCCGAGACCCATCTGGAGCATCTCGCGATCACCCGCACCACCGTCACCAGCCTCGCCGACCGGCTTCCCGCTGCCCCACCGGACCTGCCCGAGCACCCGGACTACCCCCGCATCCTCGACGCCTTCAACCACGCGACCGGACCACAACGGGCGAGGGACGTCTGCCAAGCTCTCGGCCACGAGCTGCTGCCGAAGAACGTCGAAGGCACCCGCGCCAAGCTGAAACGCCTGGTCAAGCTCGACATCCTCACCGAGGTCGACACCGGCATCTTCGCGAGAAGGCCATAGCCGGACACCTATGGCCAGCAATCACTGGCCACAATCTGGTGTGCGTACCTGTTCTCCGGGTCGATGTCTTGGATCACCTTCAGTGCTTCATGCATCCGCTCCGTCTCGCACATCAGCCGGACAAGGACGTACAGGGCGTAACGGTCACCGTCTTCGGCGCGCTCGCGCAGCGCGGACTCCATACCTCGCTCCCGAAGCGACCTGTTGAGTCTCCGAAGTGCGTGGCGATCCCTGAGGGCGAGCTCCGTAAGTTCTGGAATCCGTTCCGCTTGGACCAGCAGATCCATGTGCCACAGATGATTGTCGTGCTTGTCCGGATCATCGGAGAAGCACTCGGCATGGGCGCTTACCAGCGCGATCGCTGCGTCCCAATCCTGAAGTTGCTCCGCAGCTCGAGCTCGCTCCAACCAGTCCACAGGCCGATTATCGTCCGTTGCCCCAGCGAACAGCAACGGACAGCATCTTGAAGCAACCCCTGCGGAGTGCTCTTCAGGGCAAGTCGCGGTCAAAACCTCTCAAACCTCCCTCTCAGGGCCCGGGGGCCGGGTGGCGGCAGCTGAGTCGGCGTCGCGCCGTGAAGTGCGCGCCCGACACCGGGGGCCCCGATCAGCCCGAGGCACAGCCGGTGCAGCGGTACCTGTTCGGCACGGCGTGGAACACACCCGGTACGACCGTGGCGGCGACCACGGTGCGTTCCCGCTATCTGCTGGGCTCCTCGCGCGGTGTCGGCATCCGCCTCGTACGCAACCCCGGCACCACGGACGCGGCCGGGCTCGGAGCGTGGGAGCTTGCGCACCGCCTCAACCGGTGGTCCGACGCCGCCGACCGCGGAGCCGCGTCCACGCCGGGCGGCCTGGACCGCCTCCTGCTCAGCGCACTGGACTCATAGGCCGATCGCGGACTTCGGCCCCATGTACGAGCCGACGCCCGGGAAGTTGTCCCGGGCGAGCTTCACGAACAGATCGCTGAACCCCAGCTTCGGTAGCGCGTCCAGCGCCACGAACTCGACGCTGCGGATCGGCCTCGTGTCCGCGCCCTCCTTGACCGCCCCCATCTGCCCGCCTACCCGGCGGGCCTCGAAGGTGATGTGAGTGACGTGCGCCTTCTGGTTGTCGCACAGGTACAGCAGTCTGCCGACCTCTACCTCGACGCCGGTCTCCTCGGCCATCTCTCTGACCAGAGCCTGTTCAAGACTCTCCCCGTCCTCGACCTTCCCCCCGGGCAGGGACCAGGGCCGGGAGGAGTCCGTGTCCTGGTCCAACAGCAGAATCCTGTCGGCCTTTGAGCTGGGGTTTGTCGAGTCCGGGCCGCGCCGTCGGCTGTCGTTGGGCCAGGGCTGGGAACCGCCGGTTCGAGAGAGCCGATCCGGTACGGGAGTTCCGCTGGGCCAAGGGCGGGGAGAGTTTCGCGGGTCTGTACTACTCGACCACGACTCGTAGCCCACGTGGGCTACGAGTCGTGGCTGGAGCGGGATCGGCTGATCCCGCTGGGCCGCGATCCCGAGGTGGTCGGGATCGCGTCGCAGCCGTTCTGGCTGCATTGGCACGACGGGAAGCGGCGGCGCTGCAGCCCCGAGAAACGGACAAACAGGGGCAGGATTTGGGCGGCGTGACACGTAAGAGTTGACATCACGAAGGGGTGTGACAGTCACCCTCCGTCAGCGTGACACTGGTTCCGGAGGGCCTGCAGGTTGGCGGCCGGTGGTGGGACTGGCCTGCTTCTCCCAGGCCGCGCGCCAGGCCCTCAGTTTGTCCTCGGTGTACCGGACGGTCTGCCCGTCCAGTGCACCCTCGGGCACCGGGATGAAACGCTCTCGGGAGCGTTTCAGGTAGGTGCGCATGGTAGACGCCTTCCACGGCAGGATCCCCTTCCGCCACGCCTCCTCCAGCAAGTACCGGACCGGCACAGGGTCGCCGAAGGCATCGTCCGCCGACGGCGGCTGGCGGATCACAGGCGCCGCGTCGGCGGCCTGCTGCGGCGGGGCCGGGCGGAACGACGGGGCCTGGTCCGCACACGTGCGGGCGCTCCTGTTCGAGCAGCGGTTCCATCCCGGCCAGGATCCGGCGCAGGGGCGGACCCGGGGCGCCGGCCGCGAGGGCCTGCGCCGCGAGTTCGGTCACGGTGGAACCGGCGGTACGCAGGCTCGCCACCCCATCAAGAGCGGATTTCTGACACCAGCCCCGACACAGAATCGCCGTGTGGGGGCTGGGCGAGAGTGACCTTCGGTAAGGCCCGTCGTGTCGCGACAGAGGACCCGGACGATGTCACGGTCCTTGCACCAGGTCCGGGCGTCTCGGAGCGAATCAGCCGGCGGGTGGGCTGTTCCTCGGGCTAGTTGGGGGAGAAGAGCAAGGCGGCGATCTTGTTGTCGTGGAAGTCGTTCTTGTTGGCGATCCCCGATAGTCCGGTGTTCGGGTTATAGCTGTTGGCGTTACCGCCCTTGATCTGCTGTTGCGGCTTGATCAGGCTGTTTCCCGGGCGGCGGCCCGCGTTGTACTGCTGGTCTCCGGCCGAGGAGGGGAGAATCGCCTCGGGGTTGGAGCCGTTGTCTGCCATGGCGGGTGAGCTAATGATGCCGGCCAGGACAAGGCCGAGACCTAGAGTGTGTCTTCAAAGGTCAGATCCATAACAGGATTGAGGCGATGGTGACGGTGGCCTGGAACGACTCGTGGGTCTTGTCGTAGCGGGTGGCCAGGCCGCGCCATTGTTTGAGCCGGTTGAAGCAGCGCTCGACGACGTTGCGGAGTCGGTAGACCTCCCTGTTGAAACGCGGTGGTCGGCCGCCACGTGAGCCTCGGCGTAGGCGGCCGCTGGCCTGGTCGATGCGTTCGGGAATCGTGTGGCGGATGCCGCGCTTTCGCAGGTAGGCGCGGATCTTACGGGAGCTGTAGCCCTTGTCCGCGATGACGTGGTCGGGCCGGGTGCGTGGCCGGCCTGGACCGATGCGGGGAACGCAGATGGCGTCCAGGACCTCCTCGAAGCGAGTGCAGTCGTTGACGTTCCCGCCGGTCAGAACGAAGGCGAGTGGGCGGCCGTGTCCGTCGCAGACCAGGTGGAGCTTGGTGCTCAGTCCGCCTCGGGATCTGCCGAGGGCGTGATCACCCGCTTCGTCCCCCTCGGTGACCCCTTTTTGCCGCCGGCGGCGTGCTGATGGGCCCGCACGATCGTGGAATCGACCGACACCAGCCAGTCGATGTCCCCGGCCGCATCTTTCTCCGCCTGCAGAGCCCGCAGCATGCGAGAGAACGTGCCATCCAGCGCCCACCTGCGGAAACGCGTGTAGAGCGTCTGCCAGGAGCCGTAGCGTTCCGGCACATCCCGCCAGGCCGACCCCGTACGCAACTTCCACACAATCCCGTTCAGCACCACGCGGTCATCCGACCGCGGCCGCCCCGCCGTCCCCGAACTCGGCAACAACCGCGACAGGACAGCCCACTCAGCATCCGACAGCTCATGACGACGCACCACAACCGACATGATCCCTCAACACCTAAAACAGCTTTGAAGACACGGCCTAGGGCCGCTGCTGTGGTCCGAATGCGCATGTACATCTCCAGATGTTTGAACGGAAGGCGACGACAGCAATCGGATCGCAGGTCCCGCACTCTCGGCGGCATTCACCCCTCGGGCGGCGCGTCGGGCAGCTGAGGGCCGACAGGACGGCATCCCCATACGCCAGCGCGGCAACCGCCACGGTCTCCCCCACCAGACGAGAGGCACCGGTCAAGATCAAGTGGCAGAAACCTGCCGGTCGTCAAGATCACCTGACAAACGAGCAAGATCCTTTGTCAGAGGTCATCATTCCTGACCTCTGACAGGTGATCGTGACCGATTGCCAGGTGACTTTGACCGGCTCCGGTTTCTGTTGGGCGGCCTGATGTGCTGCCCGGTCTCCGGCCTGGGCCCAGGCCGGAGACCGGGCAGTGTCTGTCAGGGGCGTGGACGTCACGATCCTCGGATGACTGAGCCGACAGGCCGTCCCCCTGGAAACCGAAACCGGTCAAGATCCTTTGTCAGAGGGCAATTCCCCGCACGGCGAGGCCGGATCCCGCTGGCTCGGCGAACTTCGGTGCGGGCCTAGTACTCCAGTACGACTTCGTGATTTGACGTCACGTGGGGCTGCCGTAGTGGCTAGCTGACGGTGTTCTGGCCGATCGCCCGGATGACGTCGGCAAGCCAGACCAGGTGGTAGCCCACGGCCCGGTCCTCGTAGGCGAGCAGGCCCTCAAGGTGTTGCCACGACTCGGATAGCTGCCCGATCGTGATCGTGCTCGGTTCGTTGGGGACGTCGTAGAGTTCATCGCCCGGAACAGACCAGAAATAGTCGTGTTCGAGTGTCACCGTGTTGCCGGCTGACGCTTCAACGTGTCGAAGCGCCAACTCGAAGGCGTGCCGGAGCTGATCGAGCGGGATCTGCAGTGGTTCGCTGGTCATGCGCTCATCTTGGCCGGTCAGGAGCCGCGTTGGGTCCACCGGTTTGGCGTCGGCGGGTACGAGCGGCCGACGGGCGAAGCGAGGAGATCAGCACTGAGGTGGACCCGGCCGGGAACGGGAGCGGCCACCGCGTGATCATCAGAGGTTGTGTGGACTCCTGAAGATGGTGCGATGGCCGCGGGCCACAGCGTAGACCCCGCCCGTTGGCGGGCGATGTTCGACCAGGCCATGGCCCGTATCGCGGGTCGGTTCCGGCGCGTTGAACCCCGGGCGACGGCACGGGCGTTCGTGCTCGGGCTGCTGTCCGGCGTCGAGCGCAAGAACTGCTGGCAACTGGCCGAACAAGCCGGACATACCCGCCCCGGCCCGATGCAGCGACTGCTGCGGAGCGCCCGCTGGGACGCCGACGAGGTCCGCGACGAGGTCCGCTCCTACGTCCTGGACCACCTCGGCGGCGACGGGGTGCTGATCGTGGACGAGACCGGGTTCCTGAAGAAGGGCGACCGCTCGGCGGGCGTCCAGCGGCAGTACACCGGCACTGCGGGAAGAATCGAGAATGCACAGGTCGGGGTCTTCCTCGCCTACGCCTCTGCACAGGGACGGGCGCTGATAGACCGTCGGCTCTACCTCCCCGAGCACACCTGGTGCCAGGACACCGAACGCCGGTCGGGCTCCGGCGTCCCCGAGGACGTCGAGTTCGTGACCAAGCCCCGCCTGGCCTGGCAGATGATCGAAGCGGCGCTGGACGCTGGGTGCACCGCCTCCTGGGTCACCGGCGACGAGGTCTACGGCCAGGACCCGCAGCTTCGCTCCGCCCTGGAGGCACGCGGGGTCGGCTACGTGCTGGCGGTCGCCTGCACCACCCGCGTGCGGATCAACCAGGACCGCACGGTGGTCCAGGCAGACACAGCCGCAGCCGCACTGCCCCCGGGCGCCTGGCAGCGACAGAGCGCCGGCGCAGGGGCCAAGGGCCCGCGCTACTACGACTGGGCTTGGGTCCAGATCGGCCCCGACCACAACCGGAGCCTGCTGATCCGCCGCAACCCCGCGACCAGCGAACTCGCCTTCTACCTGTGCTGGTCACCGGGAGAGGTGGCCCTGTCCGCGCTGGTGCTCGCAGCCGGGATCAGGTGGTGCATCGAAGAGTGCTTCCAAGCCGCAAAGTACATCGACTTGGACCGGGCGGCGTCGGCCGAGGGATACCGGTGGCGGCCACCGTGGCGGCTCGGTGAGCCGATCCTCGTGGAGGACCCGGACTGGGAGGGCGCCACACTCAACGGGCGGCGGCGCCCCTGGGCTCCGTGCGGCCGGGTACCTACAAGCACCTGGCCGAGGAGTTCGAACGGCGCCGCACCGAGCTCCAGGCGGCCGGCGAGATCACCGACCCACGCGACGCCCAGATCGAACGCCTCAAAGCCGAGGTCTCCGAGTTGAAGAGGAGGGTCACTGCCCGCGACGAGAAGATCGTCGACCTGACCGGCTTCAAGACGTTGGCCATCAGCAGCCTCGCCGCCCAGCACGACGAGATCGAGCGGCTGCGCCGGCGGCTGGCTCAGCACGGAAACGTACGAGCGCTCCCAGTTGCTGGGGCAGGTCAGCAGCCGGAGGGGCATGGATGAAGACCCGGGCGGCTGAGCGGCGGATGCCGGTTCAAGGCGGCCCTGCGCGCAGGGCCGTCGCCTCTACTGCTGTGGAGCGCGGTGCCCTGGCCGTGAGAGCGACGAGGGCTGCGAAGGCGGAAATGAGTGCCAGCAGTCCGAAAAGACGGGGGTAGCCACCGAGCGGCACGGCCAGGGCAGCGCCGACGAACGGGGCGAGGGCGGGGGCGGCCGGTTGCCGGGGCGGCCAGGAGTCCGGAGAGGCGGCCGTAGTGGGTGGTGCCCCACCGGTCGGTGATGGCGGTGGCTTGCAGCAGGGTGAGGTTACCGCGGACCATCCCGGCCGCGACGGACAGGACGACCAGCAGGGCGTACGGACCAGGGACGAGCGCGAGCGCGGCTGTGGTGAGTCCGCCGAGTGCGATCAGCGCGACGGTACGGGCCGTCACGCCGGTGCGGCGGGCGAGCGTCGCGTAGAGGGTGCGGCCGAGGGTCTGTCCGGCGCCGCCGAGACCGAGGGCCCACGCGGCCATGGTGGTCGTGAAGCCGCGTTCGAGCAGGAGCGGGACGAGAGCGACGACGACGGCGTACACGGTGAACGCGGAGAGCGTCAGGGCCGCGGCCAGCAACCAGAACTGCCGGCTGTGCGCCACCTGATCCGCCCTGCCGACGGCGTGGGCGGGTGCCGGAGGCGCCTTCGGCCACGGTGCGTTCAGGGCGAGCCCATGCGCGGGCACGGTCACCACGGCCAGCACCAAGGCGAGAACGGCGTATGTCGCCCGCCAGGACAGGTGATCGGCGAGCGCCGCGGTGAGAGGTGCGAAGAGCGTGGAAGCGAGGCCCCCGGCAAGGGTGACGATGGTGAGGGCACGGACGTGGTCGGGGGCCCACCAGCGGGTGATCGCGACGAAGGCGGGCTGGTATCTCGCCGGTGGGGGAGTTCCGCAGTCTCATTCGGTGACGTTATGTCAACTGTTCCGAAGTGTGGAGGCGGTGGTTTCCCTCGTTGGGATGGTCCTCCGTGGGGGGTGTGGCGTGGCGCGTTCGCTTCGTGAGTCACTGTGGGTGTCGGGTGGATCGACTGCCCGCGACGACCGGGAAGGTGACTTTCTGTGATCAATGCGTTGGAGTTCGAGGCTGAGGACGTGTACGAGGCTCCGCTGCTGGCGGAGGTCGGCGACTTCGCCAACCTCACCCAGGGTGGCGGCTCCTTCTACCCTGAAGGTACCGGGGATTACTACTCACAATTGGGCTGATCGGCCTGCGGTTGAAGGCTGTTTGATGCGCGGGTGCCGGCGCGTGGCCGTCTACGGTGCGGGCCGGCACCTGCCGCTTCTTGGGGGGTCCTTTCTCGGGGGCGCCGGGCGTGGTGTTGCTTGACGGGCGGCGGTGTGTCGGGGGGCAGCAGGGGTGTCTACGGGAGGCGGGGTTGAGGGCGTGGTGGACGGTGTGTCGGCGGGTTGGTTCGTGGTGGTGCCGGACCGGGAGCTGCCGTCTGGTGTGATGGCGCGGCTGCGGGAGCGGGCGAGCGGGGTGCTGTCGTACCGATCGGGGCGGCCGTGGCTGCTGGGATCCTGGCGGGCGGACGGGATGGTCGCGGTGTCGGCGGGCGGGCGGATGCTGGCCGTGGTGGGGACGTCCTCGACCACTGCTGCGGATCTGGCGGCCCGGCTGAAGCGAGCGGGTTCGATCGCCGGCCTGGAGCAGGCGATGGACGGAGTGCACGGCAGTTTCCATGTGGCCGCGTTCTTGGACGGGCGCGGTTACGTGCGCGGCAGTGCCGCCGGGGCCCACCGCCTGTACCGGGCGGTGGTGGGTGGGGTGACGGTGTGTGCGGACCGGGCGACCACGCTGGCCTGGCTCACCGGCGCGGAGCCGGACCCCGTCCAACTCGCGGCGCGCCTGGCCGCCCCGAACCTGCCCTACCCGCTGGCCGGTGCGGCGATGTGGAGCGGCGTGGACGCCGTCCCACCGGGCGAGGCGCTGCACTGGGAGCCCGACGGAGCCTGCCGTACCGCCGTCTGGTGGCAGCCACCGCCTGCCGAACTCCCCCTCGCCGAGGCCGCAGCACGCCTGCGCGGAGCCCTGCGCGAGGCGGTGGCGCTGAGGGTGCGCCCCGGACAGATGCTGGGAGCCGACTTGTCCGGCGGCATGGACTCAACCTCCCTGTGCTTCCTGGCCGCCGAGGCCGGAGCATCGCTGATCACCTCCACACTGCACTGGGACACACCCGGCAATCAGGACCACCACTACGCCGCCCACGCGGCCGAGCGCCTGCCCCGGGTCGAAGCCCTGGTCTTCCCCTCGGCCGAACTCCCCCCTTTGTTCACCGGCCTCGACGAACGCCGCGAACCCGGGCAGGAGCCCTCGGCGGCGCTGCGCGACCTGGCCCGCCGCCAGCACACAGCGCGCGAGATGCGCACCCGGGGAGCAGTGCTGCGCCTGTCGGGCCACGGCGGCGACCACATGGTGGTGCCCCCCGCCGCCTACGTCCACGCCCTTCTGCGCCGCAGCCCGCACACCGCGCTGCGGCACATGGCGGGTCACAAGGCCCGCTCACGGTGGCCGCTCGGCGCCACTGCGGGCATGCTGCTCCGTACGCAGTCCTACCCGTCCTGGCTGTCCGCGGCCGGCAGCCGGCTACGGGAACCGGCGGGGAGCGAGCCCCGGACCTGGGGGGAACGGCCGGCTCTTCCCCCATGGGCGAGCGGGCAGGCCGTCGACCAGGTCGCCGGGCTGCTGTGTCACACCGCCGAGCAGGCCCAGCCGCTGGACACCGATGTCGGGCGCCACGCCTGGATTCACCAGATGCGCGAAGCCGGACGGATCGCGGGGCTGCTCCGCGCGGCCGGAACGTCGATGGACCTGCCGGTGGACAGCCCGTTCTGCGACGATGCGGTGATGAACGCCTGCCTGACCGTCCGGCCCGAGGACGCGGGCAGTCCCCGCTCCTACAAGCCGCTGCTGGCCGCGGCCATGGACGGCCTGATGCCCCCCTACCTGCTGGAGCGCACCACCAAGGACCATTGCGGCCCTGACTGGTACCGCGGCCTCAAGACTCACCGCCGTCAGCTCGCCGACTGGGCCGACACCTCCCACCTGGTCGCCGCCGGCCTCGCCGACGAGGACAAGCTGCGGCGTGTTCTGCTCAACCCCGGTATGCACCGCGGCGGTGCACCCGGGCTGGAGAACACCCTCGGCGTCGAGGTTTGGCTGCGCGACCTGTCAGCACATCCCGTCCCCGCCCACCTCACCGACCGACACCCCCACGAAGAGGACACCGTTGACACAGTTGCGCTCTGACGTCGCCTGCTGCCCGACTGAGGACGGCACGGTCCTGCTCGACGAACGCGACGGCCGCTACTGGCAGCTCAACGCCACTGGCACCACCGTCCTGCAAGCCCTCCTGGACGGCGCCACCCCCCACCAGGTCGCGGAGCGGCTCGCCTCCACCCGCCCCGTCACCAGCGAACAGGCCGCCGCCGATATCACCGCCCTCATCGACCATCTCTCCCGCGCCGGGCTGATCGAGGACGCCCGATGAGCCAGGTTCTCGACACGACCGGAATCCGGCCCCCGCTACACCGCCGGCTCGCCGCCTACCCGGCCGTGGCCGCAGCCCGGCTGCTCGCCCACCTCCCGCCCAAGCGCCTGCAAGCCGTCCTGCGCGCCGCCCGGCACGGCGCTGAGGCCGCCGACTACCCCACCGCCCTCCAAGCCCGACAGGACGTCACGGCCGTCAGCACCCTGTGCTCCGGCCGCTACTGCCTCCAACGCTCCCTGGCCACCGCCCTGTTGTGCCGCCTGAACGGCACCTGGCCCACCTGGTGCACCGGCGTACGCACCCCGCCCTTCGCCGCCCACGCCTGGGTCGAAGCCGACGGCCGACGCGTCGGCGAACCCGAAGATGCCGCTACCTACCGGACCATGCTCACCGTTCCCCCGCGCACCCGCACACCCGCGGCACCTCGATAGACGTCCGCCCCCCCCCGGCCTGGTCATCAGCCGGGTACTCAGGGCCGTGAGGGCAGCGGGCGGAGGACGGCCGCGTGTTCTGCCCACTGCGGGCCGGTTCTGCCTCCTGGGGGACGCGGTGTTCGGCTCCGGAGGCGAAGGCGCGGCATGTGCAGGAGAAGCAAGCATGATACAAGCGAGGGAGAGCACCGTAGCGGTGACGATCTTCTTCATGTCGCCCACCGCTTGTCGAGGACGCAGGCTGACGACCGACGCCGGTCGGCCTGTCCATCACCCCGGTCGCCCAACCGCCTCAACTGCCCAACTGCTCTGTACTTCCCGTTCGTTGGCAGGACTTTCGGAGTGAGCGCGGGGGCGGCAACCCATCTGGAGGGGAGGGGAAGGAAGTTCCCTTTTCGCGCAGAGGAGTTGTTATGCGTCGCGTCGCTCTTGGTCATCGCTGTGGTCTTCGGTGCCCCGGTGGCCATGGCCGCCAACGCATCGGCAGCCCCCTCGGTCAATATCGTTGAGCGTATCGGTTCAGGGAGCGTGGTGGCCGGTGTCGACGCGAAGCTCGTCTGCGGCGGCTGCCCCCGTACGGCGTGACAGGGATGCTCCTCAGGCCCCGGCGCCCATGTCACCGCCGGCAGGACGGGCACCTGGCCGGCAGACGCCGACCAGCACCACGGCCCGTGGCCGGAGGCCGGCATGCCCGCGGACGAGGGGCCGGACCGTAGATGCCGGGCGGACTAGACACCGGCCGACGAGAGGAAGCCCGATGCCCAACAACAACTACAGCGACCCCGACATCAGCGACAACGACGGCGAGGACTGACATCCCCGCCGCCGCACACCCCAGCCGCGCACTCCCGCCGGCCGGGGGGCGGCCACCCGCCCCGCCGGTCGGCAGGATGCCGGCGACCCCGACGGCGAGCGCCGTCGCCGTCGGGTGTTCGCCCCACACCGCCCACGGACGGGACCAGTCCGGCGTCCTCGCGGTCCCGGAGACCACGACGGTGGTGGTCTCCGGGACCAGTCCGGCGTCCTCGCGGTCCCGGAGACCACCACCGTCGTGGGGCCGGACCCCCTGCGGTCGGCCACGGAGGCCCCAAGGCCCGTCTCGTCGCTGGGCGTAGCACAGGTGGCGAGGGGTTCGGCCACGCGGTGGTCCGGGCGACTGCACCGCGGTCAACATCGCAGGGCCGCCACGCCACCGCCGGAGGGACGGTGCCGGGCGTCCGGACCGCCGGCCGATACAAGGGACAGGTCATCCGGGACACCGGTGTCCGGCGTTCCGGCCACCCGTCTGTGTTTCGAAGGAACGTGATCCCGTGAACCGTGCCCACCGCCTGACCGCCGCTCTCGGCGGTATCGCCCTCGCTCTCGGCGGTGTCCTTCTCACCGCGCCTCGCGAACGCCGACGACTGGGCTCCTGCGACGGAAGTGATCAACGTGAACGCCCCTCAGGACACTTCCTCCTGCGGCGCGACCGGGAGCGACACGGGGGTGGTAAACATCGGCTGCACCCCCAGCGACTCCTGACACCGGCAACCCTGTGCCGGGCGCCGGCAGCTCGGTGCCCGGCACGGAGTTCAGGAGGCGTAGTTCTCCGCACACGGCCTTTGTGCTGCAAGGGACGGTCGGCGGAGGTGTCGGGGCGGCTGCGCACGGACCGGGTGACGGCGGGCCGACGGCACGCTCAAGGGTGGCAGCGGTCGGGCACCGAGGCCGTTCGTGGCAGTACCTGAACGGACAACGCGGCACTGCTCGCCTACCACCTCTGGCAGAGCTGGCAGCACGTGGGAACGGTCAGCATCGACAGGGCGGGACACCTGCTCGAAGTACGCGCCGTCGCCCGCGACGACCTGCCCGTGGTCACCCAGGGAGATGTCTTCCTGGCATCGGGCCTCCACACGAACCAGACATCCCACGACGGCGCGAACCCGTAGGACAGGAACCGCCCCGGCCCACGCCACGGCGCCGGCGACGAGCACGCCCGCTCGCGCACCCCTCAACCTTGTCCGCTGCCGCTCCGACCGGCCCTGCATCACGATCCACCGAAAGCTTTCCGGCCAGGCATCACGAGCGGGACGCCGCGCGGCGCCGTGAGCAGCGGACGGTTCCGGCGGCCGACGTGAAGTCGCCGCTACCCGGCCGGGGTCAGAGAACGACCAGCGTGAACGGCTGGTCCTTGCGGCCGCCGTTCTGGATGGTTACCACCAGGATCGACTTGGCGCTGTTCCCGCACTCGGGCCGCTTGGAACGCGTCAGCTCGAGGATGGGGTTCCGAGAGGTGCCCAGGTTCGGGGTCGCCTGACTCACCCCGGTGGAGATGTCGAAACCGGAGGCGGAGATCTTCACGCAGTACTCGCCCACCGCGACGCGCTGGACCGACGCCACGCCCTTGCCCCGGAGCAGCTTGCCCGACGCGTTGACGACCGCTGCGGCCCGCGCGTACGGCGCCACCGCGACCGGCGCGGCAGCCCGTGCGGCGGACGCCGTGTCCGGCAGCGAGACCGCGACCGCACCCGCCGCGAGAGCGCACGCCGCACCCGCCGCCACCGCAACGACACGCGGTTTTTTGAAGACCCTCATGGGGAACCTCCTGTAAAAATCCAGCACTTGACTACACACAGTGCCGAACAGCCCTCAGGGAAAACCAGGGCATATAGGTATGTTCACCCGAACGAGAGAGACCCTCCGTCAGCGACCTCGCCACCGCGGACCGCCATCAGGAGCGGGTGTCCCGGGCGGCGAGGGAAGGGCCAATCGGGGTGCACCCGCGCCCCACGGTCACCTCGAGGGAGTCGCAATTGGCGGGGACGCCCGCGCACTGGCTCGGGTCGCCGGAGCTCGGATGAAAATTCGAGCACGACTTGGCCAGCTCGTGGTGGGGGCCATGCTGGCTGGCGTAGGCGCTTTCCCGGCTGTGGGCAGGAGGCAGCGCCCGAAGAAAGCAGAGGCTCGGCGTGTCGTGCAAGTCAGACATGACCAAACTGACTTGGATGAGAGTTATCTGCCCCTATGTGAGGAGTTTCGATGCGTTCCTGTCGAGTGCTGGTGATGGTTGTGGTCGCAACTGCTGCTGGACTGGCCGGTGTCGGATCTGCGAGTGCGAGCGTCGCAGCGCCTGTCCGTCACTCAGTCGTCAAGGCAGACGGAGACGGCGGTGGCGAGCTGCAGGACCCGTACGAGGACACGCGTGACATGGTGGGTATCTACAAGACTCACAGGCTGACCAACTGACGCGGGACGCCCCGGTTGGGGGAAACTTGCTGGTCAGACGGCTAGTTTGGCCAGACGCTTGGCTGTGGGGTTTCCCAGCCAAGTGGCACCTCTGAGCGGCCCTTGATGCGGTTGTGGCACCCGAGTGCTCTGCGTGTGGCTGCTCGGGCTCGGGGCTGTGGGGCAGCACCACCACAGATGGCCCGTGCGTCTTCCCCATCAAGCGATGTAACCAGCGTCGCCACGGGGCATGGCGATCGGCGGTCCTCTTTGCCCGCCGCTCAGTGAGATTTCGTGAAGCGGTGACGAGGTGGCCTTTGGTGTTCGGGAAATGTGGAGCAGGTCGCCGGGAGCCCGCAAGTCCGGCGGAAGGTGGCAGCGTGCCACCCCGTGCAGCGGGTGGTGTTCCTGGCCTTGGGCATATCGGGGTGCTGCGCCGGGATCCTCTGGGATTCTTGCGGTCGCTTCCTGCTCAGGGTGATGTGGTGGAGGTGGGGCTGGGCCCAGTGAAGACGTTCGTGGTCTGTGACCCTGGGCTGGTGCGGGCGTTGTTGCTAGATGACCGGACGTTCGACAAGGGCGGCCGGTTCTTCGACAAGGGCCGGTAGGTCGTCGGTGACGGTCTCGCCACCTGTGTCCACGACCGGCACCGGCGTCAGCGGCGCCTCCTGCAACCCGTCTTCCACCCAGGCCGGCTGCCCGGCTACGCCCGGGTCATGACGGAGCAGGCACAGCTGGTGGCCGACTCTTGGAGCGATGGCTTCGTCATCGACGTTGACGCGCAGATGAGGAAGCTGACCACCGCAACGGTGGTCAAGACGCTCTTCACCCCCGCGGCAGGGGCCGCCGCGGAGACACTGACCGCGGTGACGCAGGATCTCCTTCGAGGCATCGACCGGCGCCTGCGCAACCCGATCAGGGCACTGGAAAGGCTTCCCACGCCTGCCAACCGGCGTTTTGAGCGGGCGAAGCCCGGCACCCCGGCCTCCAGCAGCGGCTGCACGAAGCCTGCGCCGCCGTCACCGGCGGGCGCCGTTCGCCTCAGTTCGAGGATCCTCCCCGACTCGGCTTCATCGAGCGTTTCCTGACCGATACGCAGCGCCTGTACCCGCCGGTCTGGGTCGTGACCCGCAAGGCCCGGACCGCCGCCACCCTGGGCCCGTACACAGTGCCGGAGGGCACCACCCTCATCTACAGCCCCTACCTGATCCACACCAGAGCCGACCTCTACCCGAGTCCCGAGGTGTTCGATCCCGACCGGTGGGCCGACCGGACGGTGCGGCCGTCCGCGGACAGCGCCTACCTCGCCTTCGGCGCCGGGCCCCGCAAATGCATCGGGGACCGCTTCGCCATGGCGGAAATGACCCTGGCCCTGGCCCAGATCACACAGCAGTGGACGCTGGAACCGCTCGACTCGGCGCCTGTGCAGCCGCGCGCACGCGTCTCCCTCACTCCCCACGGCCTGCGGCTCCGCGTACGCACCCGCACCTGACGTCCATGTCCCTGTTGTGGGCGTTGGAGTTGCGGCCGGCCTGACGTGCATGACCCGCCGGACGACTGCACCAGGCAGGCGAAGGGAGTTCGCACCGAATAGGGGGTAAATCTGGTGTGAACTGATTCGCGGAGACAGCATGCTCCGGCCGGAAAGGCCGGGCACCGAAGGTACCCGGCCTCTCCTGCGTCAACGACTACCGGGGAACGACCGGCAGGATCCCGGCCAGGGAGCATGCCCTGGGGGCCACTGCGCGTGATGAGAACTGAGAGGATGCCGGTGCGGGATGGGAAGGGTGCGCTCTTCTAATTCGACAGTACAAACTCGCCGTTGAACTGTCCGCCCTGGCAGATCAGGCCCGTCGGGGACTGGACCAGCTCCACCACCTTCCCACCGCCGAGCCTGCATTGGGCCGCAACGATGGCATTATCTGCGGCAGCGGGAAGGACGGTGGCGCTCAGCGCACCCGCGGTCAAGGCGAAGACCGTAAGCAGCTTCTTCATGACGAGCCTCCATTCGTTCCTGGACACCGGACTCTCCATGAGCCGGGTGCCCTGAAAACCTACCCTGCCCGTAACCGTGAGTACCCACATGTGACACGAAGTGATGAACGGGGGTCGTTGCGCACTCCGGAAGATCCAACGACCGGTTGCCCGAAGGCTGACAGGGCCACGAGGGCGAGTCCGCGCTCGAGTTATGGCGCAATCTCTACTCGTAGCCGCAGGTTCAGCTTGATCCTTACCCTCGGGCTTTCACGTGGCTGGGATCCGATGCGTGATCGGAAACGCGAAGAGTGCTTCTGACCTGCAACGACGGGACTTGTCTAAGGTCCAGGTCGTCGCATGAAAGAAGCACTCCTCGGGTGAAGAAACGCATCCGGTCCTTGCCGCGTGTCCGCGTCGAGGGCGGCGGTCGGGCGGAGGTCTCCTAGGCCGGATGGGTGCTGTCGGTCGAGACGGTCCGCAAGAGCGGCCTGGACACCAGCGGAGGTCGCGGACTTCGTACGCCACCGACGGGCATCCCCGATGCGCCGGGATTCACCGGCCTGGCCTGGCCTGGTACCTGCACAGATTCGTCCGACCCTCATCGCCGCTTTACTCCGGGATGCGGCGGTCGCGCCCCCATGGTGCCGACGACTGAGGCTGGTACGGCGGCCGGAGGTTCATGGACGGGGGTCTGCATTGGCCGGTCCGGTGGGCGTGAAGCGCACGGGGCCCTGGAAGCGGGCGCGTCGGGCGGCGCGGTGTAGCCGAGACGGGCGCGGGTGTCTATGACGATGCCGCCCGTGGACGCCGCGCTCTGCCGGGCCCTGGCCCGGACCTGCGGCTGCCACTGGGCCTTCACCTCGCGGTCTATGCGCGCGGCGAGGTCCGGGCGCGGCTTCCCGATCTGGTCCTTCACGTACCGCTCGGCGGCCCGCCGAGAGACCCGCAGGAGTGGAGCGACCGCCCTGGTACCCCCGAGCCGCCGTACCAGATACCGCATCTGCGCCCCGCGCTCTTGGGGGGCGGGTGAACGTCTTCTGCACGGCGGCATCCAGGCCGTCACCGATCAGGCTCATCGTCGGCTCTCCCGCTCGCTGCGGGGGTCCTGGCCGTGGCTGGAGGCGCGGGGTCTGCTCACCCGGGGCAGGTGCCAGGGCAAAGCTTTTCGCATCGAGGCAGTCGAACCTATTTTCTGCACGTGACCCATAAGAGGGAGAAACCCTTCTGCACACGTCTGACGGTGAGAGGCTTTTCTGAAGGCTGTTTAAGTCGGCCGTCGCGAAGTGAAACTAATCGCATGAAAGAGGTTGGCATGGTCGTTCAGTACACGGATATCGAGGGAATCATCAGGGGACTCCCCGACACGAAGCTTGGCAAAGTGACAAAACCGACGATCACGCCGGCCGAAGAAATCGTCTACAGCAAGGATGATTTCAAGGCGGATGAATCATGGGATGACGTATACACCCAGGTATATGACAACCGGACCAAGGTGAGTCCTCTGGTCATGACCTTCAAGCACACAGAAGAGACCCACCACAGTGTCTCAACGACGGTCAGTCAAACCGTTCTCCTGGGCGCCGAACTGTCCATCGAGGGTTCCTGCGGCGGTCCTCCCCCCATCCCTGGCTACAAGCTGGGAGCCAAGTTCAAGGTCGATGTCTCCAAGACAACGTCCAAGCAGGAAGTCTGGAGCGAAAAAAAGGGCTGGGAAGTCGACCAGCAAGTCACGGTTCCGCCGAACAAGAAGTACCAGGCGGTCATGAAGATCATGGTGACCCATCAAAAGACCACCTGGTCCGGAAAGTGCCAGCTTTCCGGCCCCTTTGGAACTGTAACCCAGGGCGACGAAGTGGTGGTTTCCTATGACTTGACGTGGGGTGCGGCTGTCCTGAAAGCCGCCTACGAAGGGGGATCCAGGGACTGGTCAGGCTGGGATATGGAGAGTGGGGGGCAGGACGACGTGTACGCCGTCATTAGTGGAGAAGTCGCAGCCCAGTTCGGTGTAAAGGTCCTGGTCGAAGTTACCGACATCACCTACCCTGAAAAGCCACACACCATCGACATTTACGCGGGAAGCCCCAAGAACGCCTGAGCGGACACGTCCTCGGCGTGGGCGAAGCAAGGGCGCCCCGGCCTCGTACGTCACAGAAGGAACAGGCCCGCACACAGCAGTCCTCAGAGCGGATCTGCGTCGAGCACGCCAACGCCGAGCACAAGCAGTGGCGGACCCTTCAGCGGTACATCGGACGTCGCGAGTACTACGACGACACCCATCTGGCGATCGCCGGTCTGGTCTCTGACCGCACAGCAATGCGGTGATCACACAACAGCCGAACCGCCAGGACGGCACATTTCACCCTCAGTCGTGCACCACGTCGTTAGTCCGACCAAAGCTCTTTACTCGAAATGGCCTCCCTTCACCCTGCAAAGGAAAATAGCTCCGTACTCGCCACTCTGGTATGAGTGGCGAGCGCGAGGGCTCTGTGATGCGTTCAGTCCCACACGCCCGAGTCGTCAGCGTCAGGCTCGGGGCTCGTGATGGCTGTGCGGGCACTCGGCGAGAGACCCAACTCTCTGATATGGCGTGCGAGTTGGGAGCGGTATTGTCCCGCGATGGTGGTAGCGCCGTTCTTCTGCCACCCTCGCTCACCCCGGACGAGCAAGCCGTGTTCTGATAGCTCGCGCTCGCATTGGTCGATACGTGCGGCAGATATGCAGTAGTTCTTGAGGACCGTGGTATCTACCTCGCCGAGTCCGACCGCGATTTTCAGCACGGGGACGACGCGTCGCCATTCGTGCGAGGCGACCGCACTACAGCGAGATTTCACCGCTTCCCGTTCTGGGTCGTCCACAGTGCGGAAGGTCTCGCGCCAATCGGGCTCGGTCAGTTCCGAGGGTGGTACGGCAGCAATATCCGGGACAGGATGCTTTCCGGGGTTGCCTTCCCTGAACGCTTGCAGTGCGGGTTTCTTGCGCCGTGGGTCGGACAAGGTCACTCCCGTTCGATATGCAGGCGATTTTTCGGGCCCGCGCAAATGGCTTTAGCTGCGGCGAGAGTCTTCTGCCTCCCGCCCGTGCAACTGTGGGGAGGCTCGGGAGTACCCCCCCCTGGTCAGAACGGCGGTCGTTCACCCGACTCACGACGCGAACGGAACTCCGCAGCGAACCCACCCGGCTGATTACGCGCCGCCTCCCCGTTATGGCACCTCACAGACAATGGACGCAGATGTTTTGCGGCATCCGGATTCCTCTCACCTCGTGCGATAGGCTCCCGCCGGTTGGCGAGGAAATGGTCCGCGACATTCGCCGCCCGACCACACAGCACACACCACGGATTCGCGTACAGATACGCACGACGAATGCACGGCCACACGGGCCCGTACGCGCTCGTCCCTGGTGTCGCGCGCTGTTTGTTCGCCATCCGCTCATGGGCTGCACAGCGGCCACCCGTGGTCAGCTCGGGGCACCTGGGGACTGAGCAAGGGGGGCGGGGCTTACGCGGCATGGGGCACCTCCAAATGGGTGAGGGGGATCGTTTCTCCAGGGGCCATGCGGGTGAACTTATGAATTCGGTTCATTCAAGTGGTCAGACTGAGAGTGCCACGCCCAGACCTAAAAGGAGAAAGACAATGAAAACTCTTGGACAGGCGCTGATCTCTGTCGGTGCAGCTGCCACCCTGCTGTTCGGAATCTCAACCAGCGCTCACGCTGCGGAAGGGCAGTTCCACTACGGAAAGCAGCAAGGCTTGGAAATCCTGGAGAACCCCCAGAATGACCGTTGTTACAATCTGGGGGGATCCAATGGTGCAATCAATGCCACCGACGCCACAGCCGTCCTCTATGACCGCGGAGGGTGCCGCGATGAGGTGGGCGCGCTTCCCCCCGGAGAGCAACAAGGTGGCGCCGCCTTCTCTTCGGTGAAGTTCGTCACCGAATAACAGCGGCAGGTGAAGGTTCCGCCCCGGTGCGAGCTTTAGATAGCCCGTACCGGGGCGGAGTACTGTCCGGCAGCGGCCACCACCCGTGGTCAGTTCGGGGCACCCGGGGGCAGAACACGGGGGGCGGGGCTTACGGGGCAGAGGGGATTGCCTCCTTCGAGTGAGGGCGAACCGATTCCCCTTCTCCGCGAAGAAGGGCACCGACTTCTCCGCCCCCCTCACCGTCGTCGCCCGGGACACCAGCGGCGCCCTCGTCCCCGGCGTCTCCCTCCACTTTGCAATCGAGGACGGCACCCGCCGAACCGGGTCCAGCTTCAAGAACGGCAAACTCTTCTGTGTCGTCACCACCGGCTCCGACGGACAGGCCACCCCCAGCCGGTCACCGCAGGCACCACCACCGGCGACTTCACCATCCAGGTCTCCGCAGAGCACGGCCCCGGCGTGTGCACCCTCGACATGATCGTCACCGACTAGCCAGGTGCTGCCCGCCGACCACAGCCTTTCTACTGAACTGAGAGCGAGCAGGACCACCCGGTCCTGCCAGCCTCCGCCTTGATCGGCGTCGGCCCCGACACGCATTCCTGGGACCGGATCGCGTGGTCGGGCGCCGTCGGCCGCAAGGCCCGCATCTGCGGGACGGACGGCCCGGTCCCCGGGGCCCAACACGGACGCGGTGACGCGCGTGCAGGAGGCCGGACCGGCCCCCGGGGGTGAGAGCCACCCTGGTGGCCCAGCCGCCGCCCGTAAGTCGTATCCCGGGCCCGGGGAACTCGTTGTTGTCCTGCCGGGCTGTGATCACACGGCCCGTACATACCGGCGGGAAGGACCTGCCGGGACGACACGAAGGAGGACACCTGTGATGACCCGTCGCCTCGCGGCCTGCGCTACCGCGGTTGCCGCCCTGACCATCGCCTTCGGCGGAGCCGCACACGCGGACGTCAACACCGAGTTCCAGACCACCTACACCGGCACCGGGTCCGGCGAAAGCCCCACCTTCACCTGCGAGGGCACCGCCGCGAACGGACTCGTCAACGTCGGTTGCTCTCCCATTTCCCTCTGAGGGATCCCTCCCACGGCGGCGGGCTGCCGGGCGGGCACACCGACACGCACGAGACCCGGCCGGCACCCGGAGCGACAACCACCCCGTGACCACCCGCCGTCCCCTGGGCACGGGAACCGCCACACCCGCCGACAACACGCAGTTGTCGCCCACCGCCGTGCCCCGGGCAGGCTCACGAGGACTCGCCTTCTTTCTGTGAGGCGCGGCGGACTGCCCCGTCGGCGCGGCCACCATGGGCGGTATGCGGGTCATCGGGATGTCGGTGTTCTCCAATGGAGGAGGAGGGGACCCCGGCGGAGACCCCGCCGGTTTCCGGGTTCCCCCCTTGTTCGGTATGGAGGATTTCGCATGCTTCGTCGCCTCATGGGTCCGGCCGCCGCCGGCAGTCTTGCCGTGCTTGCCCTGACGGGCGTGGCCGCGGCGGCCGCACCCCCACCCGTCACCCTTGAACAGTGCGTCGAGGGCGGGGGAGGAGCGAACTACGCGTACGAGCACAACAAGCTGGTCGCGTTCTGCAGCGGAGGCACGTACGACACCCGCCCGGTGTCGACGCCGCCTCCGTCGATCGGCCCCGGATTCGACCTCAGCGGTTTCCGTCCCTGACGTCCCGCCGCCGGCGAGACTATGCGATCTTCCACCTCGTTCATGCATGAGTGCCTTCCCAGGCGGAACGGTGGGGGCCGGGTTGCGGCGGACGACTGCCGGGAACGCAGCCCGGTCGCTGGCGAAATTGCCCAGCGCACTGTCCAGAGAAGCGCCGTCAGCAGCGCGACGATCGCAGGCGCAGTGGAGCGGAGCGGTAGAAGACGTTATGCGCCGTGAGACGGCACGTCGTGTGCGGCGACGTCACCGTTCGGCGTACACCTCCCGACTTCGGGCTCGGAGTGGACCGGGCGACGGCCGAGGCAGGCGCGGTCAGGTGATCGTGGAGGGCCTGGTGTGGCCCATGCACTCGTACGCCGGGCCCTCTTCGTCGTACTGCTCCAGGGCGGTGATGCGGCCGAGTGCCTCCACCAGCAGGACCACGGTGCAGATCGCGATGGTATGGACTTGGTCCCTTGGGTCATCAGCCGCAGATCCTCCACCGCGTCAACGACGAACCCAAGGGCTTCACCTGGCAGGACTACCGCGACCTCATCGTGCGGGCACACAGCCAGCTCGGGCCCCATCGTCCTGATCTGGGAAAACTTGCGTACCCATCTCATGCCGCAGATGAAGGGCCTCATCGCCGTAAACGCTCGCACCCGAAACCCGCCGGCCCTGCTCCCGGACTTCGTACTCGCTGCGTAACGCGATTCGCGCGGGCGCGTTGATCACACGCACCCTTCCGATCATTCGCAGCACAAGGAGCTCTCCGTGCAGTACACCGTCCTCCGCACCCTGACGGTTGCCCTGCTGGCCGGTGCTGTCACCGCGCCCCAGGCCACGGCCACCGCCGCCCAGGGCCTGTTGCCCTCCCTGCCGCTGCGCGGCGGCTCCACCTTCGACTTCTGCCTCACCGACACCTCCGCCTCAGCGCTGTCGAAGGCCGGGATCACCATGGAGGCCATCGCCCCCTCCACCCTGGTCAGCGACCAAGGTCACCGGTGTGTCCGCACGGTCCTGGCGGGCGGGAAAATCAACTCCGACCTCTCCGGACTCACCGCCACCGCCAAGGACGGCGGGTTCGCCTTCCACCGCGGCAACCGGCGGGCCGAGTTCACCGCCATCGCCGCGAAGATCTCACCCGACCGGACCGGAACCATCACGGTCACCCACCGCAAGCAGCGGATCGACGTACTCACCACCAAACTCACTGGGCTCAAGCTGTCGCTCACGAAAATCACCGCGAAGAACGTCCCGATGAGCCTCACCCCGGCCGGCGCGAACGCACTCGCCAAAGAATTCACCACCAGCCCACTCCCCGCCGGCCACGTGCTCTTCGCCGGAAACTCCACCGCTCAGGTCCTGCCCCTGACCGCCTCCACTGGGAAGTAACACCACCCCGGCCACCGGGGCGAACCCCGCACAAGAAGGCCACCGCCTCTACGGCGAGGACGCGGTGACCGCGCTTCGGGTGATCAAGGCGGCCCAGCGGCTCGGGTTCACGCTGGAGGAGGTCGCCGCGCTCCTGGAGGCTGGCCGCCACCGCCACGGCCGCCCGGTCGCGGGGCTCCAGGAGCGGGCCGCGGCCAAGCTCGCCGAGGTCGACTCGAAGATCGCCGACCTCACCACCATCCGCACCGCCCTGGCCACCGCCGTCGAAGCAGGCTGCGACGACCTGACCGTCTGCGCGTTCAGCCCGTGCTGCCCGATCCCCTTCACCGACCTCGCCGAGGAGAACCGCCATGCCGGCCCCTGCTGCTGACTTGCGCCCCTACCGCACGCCGAAGACGCTCGGGGCCCTGGCCGCGCTGGCCTGCGTAGCCTGCTGCGCGGTGCCGGTCCTGATCACCGCGGGCGTCCTGGGCGCCGGTGTCGGGGTGGTGGTGGGCTGGCTGCCCGCCCTCGCCGGCGTATTGGCCGTGCTCGCAGCCGGAACCTGGTGGCTCGGCCAGCGCCGCCGCTCGTGCTCCTGCGGTACGAAGAGCACAGGTGAGGGTGGGTGCGGCTGTCAGAAGCGTGCCGACCCGCTGAAGATCACAGGCGCGGGCCGCCCGTAGGGTCGCGGGTATGACTGTCGCTCGTTCCCTTGCCCTGTTCGCCGTCGCCGCGCTCTTCGAGATCGGAGGGGCCTGGCTGGTGTGGCAGGGCATCCGCGAGCACAAGGGCTGGATCTGGATCGGGGCCGGCGTCATCGCGCTGGGCCTGTACGGAGTGGTGGCCACCTTCCAGTCCGACGACAACTTCGGCCGCATCCTCGCCGCCTACGGCGGCATCTTCGTCGCGGGGTCCATCGCCTGGGGCATGGTCGCCGACGGCTACCGTCCCGACCGCTACGACGTCATCGGCGCCCTGGTCTGCCTCGCGGGCATGGCAGTGATCATGTACGCGCCCCGCGGGAACTGATCCCGACCCCAGCCGTCCCTGGGCTGGCCAAGTAGAACGCTCAGACTGGCCAAACTGTGGCGCTCAGTCACACCATGCGTCACGGGACAAGATCGTGAGACAGAAATGCTGTGTCCCGCGAATGAGAAAGCCGGAAGCTCCCAGGTCGCCGCACCGGAACGGGACATTCCAAATGCGGACCTACAATTGGCGCTCTGCATGCGCAGTTGCCGTACCGTGCCCCTGGCCTGGCCGAGGGCCTTCGCTGCGTTCTTCTGGAGCCATGAACGCTCGATGGCGTCGTCCTTGGGCGGCACTGTGCGGCGTTTGCTCTGGAGGACCGCTCCGCGGCCTCCGGACAGCAGGAGCCGGTCTCCCTGCTCGCGCTGGCCGGAGCCTTTGACTGCGTAGGCAGGTTCGAAGACGAAGTCCGGCATCCCCCAGGTGGCAGCCGCCTGGTGAATCGCCAGCTCCACTCCAGTCCCCGGCACGACACCGGGCGGCAGAGGGAGCGCCGGAGATATTCGGCGCAGGTAAGGCCCGTTGGGCGTCTCGACGATCAGTGTCAGCTGAGCAGGGTGATCATCGTCAACGAAGCGCCACAGCCCCGGCGCGGGGATCCGCTGGTCCATGGCCAACATTAGACGCGCAGATCCCGTCCTCATCATCTGATTCGCTAGAACCTGCAGGCGCAGGACACTTACCGCTGGACACCGCAGACGGCGTCACCCTGCCCCCTCGATGGCAGATCGGACAAGGTTGAACACTTCCTATGGAAGTTCGCGTATTTCCCCAGCCCGCTGCAGGCCGCGATTCCCGAACAACGGAGCCCGAGTACTGACAGACTCGTCGCCACAGAAGGGAGACCCATGAGCTTCGGATTCCGAGTCGGTGTGCCCGGAATGAGCGTGCGCGTCTCGACCCGAGGGGTACGAACATCCATCGGGCCGAGAGTTGCCAGGGTGAATGTGGGCGGCGGGCGGACGACAATCTCGTCCGGGATGGGCCCGTTCTATGCCTCCAGCGCCCTGGGCAGCGGGCGCAGCCGGACCAGTACGAGTCGCTCCGGCTCACGTCCGCGGGCTGCCGCACCTTCGGGTGCGCAGCTGGAAAGGGCTCGCCGACAGGCCGAGCGGGCTCAGCAAGAAGCGGAACGCGAAGCGGCCATTGCGCAGTTGCGGGAATTGCGTCACCAGATGACGAGCGTGCATCTGCAGTCCTTCTCCCCCGCGCACCCGCCGGTTGTGCCCGGCCCGCCACAGCTCGGGCTGCCCTGGGCGCTGGCCGAGGCGAAGACCTTCCACCTGGCAGGTCTCGGCGTGTTCGCGCGTACTGAACGCACGGAGGCAAAGCAGCGGGCGGAGCAGGATGCTCAGGGATACCTGGCCGCCGAGCTTGCCAGGTTGCAGGGCATCCAAGGGGGGTTGACGACCGAGGCGCATCAGTGGTGGCAGTCCCTCGTCGCGAACGACGAGGCGACGGTGTGCGAAACCGTCAACTACGCCTTCTCCGACAACCCCGCCGCCGGCTGCGCTGTCGGGGTCGACGGCTCCGTCATGTCCGTAGTAATGCGCCAGCAGGACATCGACTCGCTGCCCAACCAGACCCCCGGGGTCACCTCCAGTGGGCGCCCCACGCTGAAGACGCTGACCAAGCGCGACCGAGTCCTTTGGTGGCTCACGGCCATGGGTTCCAACATCATTACCACCCTCAAGGAGGGCTTCGCCGTCGCCCCGGGGATCACCGCGATCGACCTCGCGGTGATCACCCGCGTGCCGGACACCCAGCGGCTAGGGTTCGTGGCGTACGGCAGGTGGACCCGCCAGACCATCGAGTCAGGCCCCTGGCAGCAGCCCGAGGACGCACTCCGGTTCCTCGACATCGGCCAGGACGTGGTCTGCGCCGTCGCCACGACCGCCTCCGGAAACCTGTCGAGCACCATCAAACCGCTGGACACCAGCCGTCTGTCCGGCCTGCAGAGCCTGCTCGACCACGCCCAGGACGACGCTGCCACGGCCGCCGCCACACTCGCGGGCCTGGACGGCGACCTCAGCGCCAATGTCCCGGCAACCCCCAATGCGCCGACCCCAGACAGCTATCGGATCCGCACGTTCACCGAGTGGAAGAACCAGGTCCCGTCCTCGGCCCACCCGCCCGCTACCGGCGAACCCGTTACCCCTCCTCCAACGATCCTCACCCCCGGCCAGAACCTCACATTGCCCGCCGAGGCACGTGAAGGGCTGACCATCGCATTCAGGTTCGGCGGCGCAGACGCCGACCTCACCCTCTTCCTCACCGACGCGCATAGCAAGGTCTCCTCGGACGAAGACTTCGTCTTCTACAACCAGCCGTCCGGCGCCTATGGGGCCGCCAGGATGCTGGGCAAGCTGAACGACGGCGCGCACACCGTCGAGCGCGCCGCCGTCCACCTCTCTGCCCTCCCAGACCACGTCCAACGCCTGACAATCGCGATCAACATGGATGTCGACACCGGGTTGACGTGCAGTGCCCTCACCCACGCCAAATTGGCCATGGAATGCGCTGCGGCCACTTGGACCTTCCAGCCACCTGCCGACCCTGCCATCCGCGCAATGGCCGTCGCGGAGCTGTACCGCCACCGGTCCCCCAACGGTCTGCCGGTGTGGAAACTCCGAGCGGTCGGACAGGGCTGGGCTGACGGACTCGACGGCTTGGCCAGAGCGCACGGCGTCGACGTGGGATAGCCCACCATGTGGACACGTACGAGTATGGAAACTGGCCGAGGCCCACTGGGTGGGGGCGCCATGCACCCGGCGGGCCCTCTGGCCGGGATAACCCCTCCCATGCCAGCCGCCCACCGTGCCACGCGCTATCACATCGCTATCACCAACAGCGTGGACACACCTGGACCACAGGACCCTGGCCTGCACAAACACCCCTGCGCTGAACTGGCTGGACTCCCGGAGACGCCATCTCCGACCTGTGCCATGTGGGACTGGAAACCGCCAGCTTCTGCCTCGCAGACTCAACTCCGTCAGTCGCGACGGACGCTGGCACAACGCGCCGCGATCACTCAACGTGCTGGGTACAGCCAAACGAACACCCTCCCGCCGCAGGCACAGCGCTCGCGGCGCTAGCACCCTTGGGGAGAATCTGGGGAGTATTCGAAGGCTTGGGGAGCGCGTGGGGAGAACCGGCTACATAACGCAGCACGAATCCGAAAGACGGCGAAAGACACATCCACGCAGGTCAGGGGCCCATCGGATAGAGAATCCGCAGGTCAGCGCCACCAAGTAGGCAACTTCATCGTGAAGCGTCCGCCGAGGGAATCGATGGCCGCCCCGACCGCGTCCAGCACCTCGGCCAGCTGATCCGGACGGAGCTGCGTGAGGCCACCGGTGGTGGGCAGCAGATCGAGCCATTGGTCGCGTGTGTAGGACTGCCGCCAGTCGAACCGCCACTGTTCGGGCTCCTCGAACCCCCCGGTCTCACGGATCGTGTCGGCGGACTTCACGTACGCCGCCCGGTAGAGACCGAGCGGTCGCCGGGCCGGCATGCCGTTGAACGGGGAGTCGGGCACCACCCGGCGGTATGCGGCGGCGAAGGGTTCGGCCACCTCGGCAGGCGGCTCGTACGCGTGCCCGAAGATCGCCAGCCGTCCCCCCGGACACAGCACGCGCGCCGCCTTCACGGCGCCGGCGACCGGATCCACCCAGTGCCACGACTGGGCGGCGATGACCGTGTCGAACCTCCGCCCGGCCGGCTGCCAGGCCTCGAACGCCGCCACCTCGACCGGCAGCCCCCGGGCCCGCGCGACGTCGGCCATCCGCGCGTCGGGCTCAACGCCGAGTACGGCGCAGCCCGCGGCCTGGAACTGCCGGGCGGCGATTCCGGTGCCGCAGCCGATATCGAGCACCTCACGTCCGGGGCTCCCGGCGACGATGCGCGCCACCAGCGCGTCCGGGTATCCGGGCCGGGCCGTGTCGTAGCGCTGCGCGTCCACGCCGAACGACTCCGCCATCCGCCGGGCCCGGTGCGGCTCCTGCGGGGACGGTTCCGACTGCTCTCGCGGTAGAGTGGGCATGCGCCCACTTTAGTGGGCAGGTGCCCACTGGGCAACGGTCCGCCTTGGCGGACGCGTGCCCACTGAACAGCGGATGCCGAGGGGCAGCCCGCACGGGAGGAGCCGCACGTGCCGACCGGGGTGCACATGCGCGACGCGCGGCAGCAGTTGTTCGACGCTGCCGAACGCGTACTTCTGCGGGCCGGGGCGATCGGCCTGACCAGCCGGGCCGTCACCGACGAGGCGGGCTGCGCCAAGGGCGTCCTGCACCGGCACTTCAGCGACTTCGACGCCTTCCTCGTCGCCCTGGTGCTCGACCGGGCGGCGCGGCTCGAACGGGAGTCGGCCGCGCTCGCCGGGTCCGTCGGCACCGGCACGGTGGCGGACAACCTCACCAGCGCGCTGACCACCCTTTTCGGCCCGGTCCCGGTGGCGATCATCCCGCTGATCACCTTCCGGGACGAGCTGCGCGCACGGCTGCGGCAGGCGATGCCCGGCGGCGGCATCGTGATCCTGGCCCAGGCGACGACCGCGATCTCCGCCTGCCTGGCAGCCGAGCGCGACCTGGGCCGCGTCGCGGCCGACGCCGACATCGACTCGCTCACCCTCTCCCTGGTCGGCGGCGGCCATCTCCTGTTCGCGGACCGCGCCGCAGGGCCGCCGTCCACGGAGGCCGTCAACAAGCTGGTGACAGCGGTCATCGCCGACGCCGTGCGGAGACGGCCGGCCGGGTCGAGCCCTTAGGCCGTCTCGCCAGGGCCTAGAACCAGTGCAGGCAGTGCGGGGCGCTTTCCGTGCGGAAGAGCCCGTCCGCGAGGGCGGCGGCGCCCGGCCGGCAGGCCCGGATGTGTCCCGCGCACACGAGCGTGCTCGGGGCGATGCCTCCCAGGTAGAGCGAGCCCAGGTCGCGCACGTCCAGCGCCAGGTCGGGCTGCCGGTCCGTGGGAACGCAACTCGCCTCGCCCGCGCGGACGGTCAGCAGGTAGCGGCCCCGCTCACCGAGGAACGGGTCGTCGACGTCGAGGACGAGCTCACCGTCCGCGAACCAGCCGCGCGCTGTCAGGGCGCGCGGGACATCGAGGAGACGCACCCACAGCCAGTCGGCGTGGTCGCCGACCTCACCGGCGCGGATGTCGGCGAGCTGCCAGCGCAGCGGGTGCTCGGGCGGGACATGACGGAACACGACCTGTGAGACCAGGTCGTGTCCGAGTACGAACCGGGCCAGGGCCGTGAAGACCGCGTCGTCGGTGGCGATGGTCTCGTCGACCGTCAGGGTCGTGTGCTCGCCGATCGAGTAGCCGGCATACCCGTCCGCCGCTCCGTCGGCGTCCCGGTGGACGGCGACGTAACGCGGCGCCGAGGAGACCGGCGGCTGCCCCGCGCCCAGGGCCCACCAGCGGTGCGGCCGGGACAGCGCGCCCGGCTGGGCGCGGCGGTACCGGTCGTAGACCTCTTCGAGGATCTCGCCGCACTCGGCGCGCCGCAGCACCTCGACCGTTCCGCCGTCCGTCCCGGTCGCCGGTGCACCGGCCGTCGCACGAGCACGGGGAGCCGCGAGGGCGGCTCGGTGACGCGGCACCGTCAGCCGGGTGGTGAAGGTCGCCGGTCCGTAGCCGAACCTGCCGTAGATCGGAGCCTCTGAAGCCAGCAGCACCGAGAGGAACTCACCCCGGGACCGTACGTCGGAGAGCTGCCGCCGCATCAGCTCGCCGAGCACACCGCGCCGCCGGTGCGAGGGCAGGACGCCGACCGCGCTCACTCCGGAGACCGGAGCGAGGGTCCGGCCGGGCAGGGTGAGTTCGAAGGAGTACGCGGCGGCGGTGCCCACGGGCCGGCCGTCCTCGGACAGGGCGAGCAGGCCGCGGTCCATTTCGAGCGCGGACCACCAGCGTCCGCCGCCCGCGACGGGGGTTTCCGGGAACATCCCGAATGCTGTGTGGACTGTGTCGACGAACACGTCCAGGTCCGCATCGGTCGTGGGTCGGATCTCCATCGCTGTCGCTTCCCTCTCGCAGTACCGGAACAGTCGGTCATGGTGTTCATTCACAAGGATGGCGCCGCGTCCCCCGTCTGCGGGCGGCCGATCGTCACCGCGCCCCTGAAGCCCTCCGGCGAGATCACCGACATCGTGTCGAGCGACGCGTCGGGGACCGGCAGGAGGTGGGCGTCGACCCAGGTGTCCCCCGTCGTCGCATTGGCCCAGGGATCCTCGATCACGACGGCGCCGGGTACGGTGCCGTGGCAGAGCACCCAGTGCGGCACGTCGAATCCCTGCATCCCCGCGAGGGAGAGCAGGAGCAGCACGTGTTCGCGCCGGCCCATCGCGTCCCGGACCGCGGCCAGGGAGAGGCGGCTCGGGTCAATGGGGACACCGGTGCGCTCCGCCTCCGTCCTGGAGGCGCGCTGGAGCAGGGCACGCCACTCCTGGTCGTTCTCCGGGAGGTGGCCGAGCAACACCGGCCGGTCGGTGTCCAGATGGATCGTGACCGGGGACGAGGGCCAGGCCCGGCGCAGGGCGACGCCCAGCCCGACGGGCTCGCACGCGAGGAAGTTGGTGGCGTCGCGCCACAGCGTCAGCTCCGCCTGCCGGTCGAGCGCCTCCCATGCCAGCGCGCCCGCGTGCGCCTGCGCGACCAGAGCGGTGACGGCGCCGCAGGTGAAGTGCGTGGTCTGCCCGTAGTACGCGGGTGCGCTCGTGACGCCGTCGCACAGCCAGCGGACGTATCCGGCAGCCGGTCCGGCCGCGCCCTCCGGCTGCGTGAGCGGAGGGGTCAGGGCGGTGAAGCCGGTGGCCGCGACGTCCTCGTAACGTGCCGTCCACCCTTCCCACTTGACCTGCGCGAGCTCTCGGCGGTCCGCGTGCGCGACGACGGCCTCTACGGCTGCGCGCACGTCACCGACGGCATCGACGATCTTCAGATAGGCCGTGCCCGGACGTGCTGTCACGAGCGCCGCAGCGGCCCAGTCCTCGCCGTCGGCTCCGGGAACGGCCACGAGGTGAGGGGCGTGGGCGGAGCGGTCGACCGCACGCCAGCGCTCCGACACCTCACGGTCGAGCAGCCCTGCCAGCTGGGCCGGCGGGCTGTCGGGCTCATAGGGGACGACGATGCTTTTCGCGGCTCGCACGGGCTCGGCGAGCCGAGCGGGCGATTCCTGATGGGGCGGCATTCCGGTGCTCCTGAAGGGACGGGGAGGATGAGGGAGAGGGGCCGGAGCCCGAACCTGTCGGCGCGGACCCGGCCCCTCCCCCCGGGTCATGCGCGGGACTTCCGGAGCACCCACACGAAGTACGGTGCGCCCACCAGCGCGATCATGAGGCCCGCCGGCACCTGGGCGGGGGCGACGAGCGTGCGGCCGAGGGCGTCCGCCACGCACACCAGCAGTCCGCCGAGCACCATCGCGACCGGGATCGCGCGGCCGTGCCGGGCGCCCACCAGTGAACGGGCGAGGTGCGGGGCGACGAGCCCCACGAAACCGACGACGCCGACGGCGATCACGCTGAGGGCCGCGAGCACCGCGGCGATCGACAGGGCGGTGAAGCGGGTGCGTTCCACCCTGACGCCGACGATGCGCGGGGTGTCCTCATCGACGGCGAGCAGGTCGAGCCGGCCGCGCATGAACAGCAGTACGGGAAGGGCCAGAGCCAGGGCCACCGCGACCGGGACGACGTCGGGGAACGTGCGGCCGTAGGTCGTGCCGGAGAGCCAGGTGAAGATCCGGGGCGTGTTGTACGGGTCCGCGCGCAGCAGGAGGAAGGTGGTGACGGCGCTGAGTCCGTACCCCATGCCGATGCCGATCAGTACGAACCGGTCGGGCAGGAACCCGCCGCGCCGGGCCAGCAGGGCGATCAGCGCGAAGGTGGCCAGCCCCGCCGTGACCGCTACCGCGATGAGTACCGGCCTGCTACCGGACAGGCCGGAGGTGGCGACGCTCGCCGCGCCGAGGCCGGCGCCCGCCGAGATGCCGAGCACGCCGGGCTCCGCCAGCGGGTTGCGCACCGAGCCCTGCACGACGCAGCCGGCCAGTCCGAGCGCCGCGCCGGCGAGGATCGCGGCGGTCACGCGTGGGACCCGGTCGTCGAGCGCCTGGCCTATCAGGTCCGGGGCGGCGCCCTGGAGCCACAGCACGATGTCCCCGGTCCGCAGCCAGAGGCTTCCCGCCAGGATCGCGGTGAGGGCCGCCGCGACCAGCAGGACCACCGCGCCGGACGTGACGAGGAGGAAGGCACGGCGTGAGCGTGCGGCGACCCGCGCCCTCGGTGGCTGCCGGAGGCCGCCCGTGTCGCGCAGCCGCAGGGCGAGGACCACGATCACGACGGAGCCGAGCAGCGCGGTCGGCACGCCGGTGGGGATGGAGGCCGCCCCGTCCGCCCCCTGCACCGCGCGCAGGGACGCGTCCGCGAGCAGGACGAGCAGCGCGCCGAGCAGTCCGGCCGCCGGGATCAGGAGCAGGTGCCGGCGCAGCGCGCGAACCCGCCCCGCGATCAGGCGGGCCACGACGGGCGCGCCGAGACCGACGAAGCCGATCGGGCCGGCGAGGGTCACCGCCGTGCTGGTCAGCAGCACCGCGCAGATCACGGCGGTCACGCGGGTGGTCCGGATCGGCACGCCGAGGGTGGACGCGGTGTCGTCGCCGAGGTTCATCACGTCCAGCCGCCGGGACAGCGCCAGGGCGGCGCAGAGCACCACGACGACGAGCGGGGCGGCGCGTACCGACGCGTCGATGTTCAGCTGTGCCAGCGAGCCGCTCCCCCAGGCGAAGAGACCGGTCGTGTTCTGGTTGAACAGGATGAGGAGCATCCCGGTCGCCGCGTCCAGGGCCATCGCGGTCGCGGAACCGGCGAGGATGAGGCGGGTGCCCGCGGTGCCCGCGGCACGGCCCGCGAGGAGCAGTACGAGTGCCGCCGCGACGAGGCCGCCGGCGAAGGCGACGGCGCCCGACGCCCACAGCGGGACGGTGAGGCCGAAGGCGGCGACGAGCGTGAGGGTGAAGTAGGCCCCGGCCGTGACCGCGAGGGTGTCCGGCGAGGCGAGCGTGTTGTGGGTGACGGACTGGAGCAGCGTGCCGGCGCAGCCGAGGGCGAAGCCCACCGCGACGCCCGCGAACAGGCGCGGCAGGCGCGAGCCGGTGAGGATCTCGCCGACGGGCGCCCCGCCCGCGCTCTCGTGCCCACCGGCGAGATGGCGCAGCAGATCGCCGACGCCGACGCCCGACGTCCCCTGCGTCAGGTGCCACAGGCCGACCAGGACGGTGAGGGCGAGAAGGAGGGCCAGGACGGCCGCCCCGGCGGGGCCGCTGCCGCGCTTCGCGCCCGGCAGCGGCCCGGCCTCGGGTGCCGCTGTGCGTACAGTGCTCACTTCTTGTCGAGTACGTCGACGTACGCGTCGATCGCCTGCGCGCAGGAGCGCGGGCCGCCGGCGCCCCAGACCCGTGCCGGGAACGCGTGGGCGCGGCCTTCCTTCACGGCGGGGAGCTTCTTCCAGATCGGGTTCTTGTTCAGCGCGGCGACGTACCCGCCGGCGCCGTCGTCGTTCGCGTAGAAGAGGTTGGCGTCACCCACGGCGGTGAGCCCCTCGACGTCGGTCTGCGCGAGGCCGTAGGCGGCGTCCACGCCTCCGTCGCCGTGCTTCTTGTTGATCTCGTTGCTCCACGCCGGGGTCATGCCGAGTTCCTTGCCTATCTCGGTGAACAGGGCGCCGTTCGCGTAGGGGCGTACGGTCAGGTTGCCTCCTTCGAGCCAGCCGTCGAAGAACAGGAAGTCCTTCGTCGGCAGGCCCGCGTCGGTGACGCGCTGCTTCGCTGTCGCGAGGTGCTGGTCGAACTCCTTGAGCACCTGGTCCGCCCGGTCCGTGCGTCCCGTCGCCTCGCCGATCATGCTGAACACCTTGCGCATGTTCCCGATCGGGTCCTTCGGGTCCGCCCCGCGCGTGGCCATCACGGGAACCCCCCTCTTCTCCAGCTTCTTGATCATCTCGTCCTTGGCGTCGAAGGCCTCCACGACGATGAGATCGGGCTTGGCCGCGTAGAGGGTGTCGAGGTCGGGCTCCTCGCGGGTGCCGATGTCCGTCACGCCACCGGGCAGCTTCTCCGCGCTGGTCCAGGTGCGGTACCCCTTGGCGTCGGAGACGGCGGTGGGGGTGACGCACAGCGTCAGCGCGTCTTCGACCTGCTGCCATTCGAGGACCGCGATCCGCTTGGCGGGCTTGTCGAGCTTCACCTGCCGGCCGACGCCGTCCTTGAAGGAGACGGGCCCCGTCGAGGGGGTCGTGGTGTCCTGGGCGCAGTCCTTCGATGCGGGGGACGCGGCGGCGCTGCTGCCGGCCGTTGCCTTGTCGACGTCGGTCGTTCCGCAGGCCGTTGCGGCGAGCAGGGCGAGCCCGGTCGAGGCTGACGCCGCCAGGCGACGGGCACGGTTCATGAAGGTTCCTCTTTCACAGGTGAGGTGCGGGCGACGCGGGGACGGTGCGTCGGTGTTTTCGGGTCGGCCCGGCACCCGCCCCCGGAGCGGCCCATGTGCCGTTCCGCGGAGGTGCCGCCGTGTTCGGGGGGCGGGAGGGGTGCCGCCGTGTTCAGGAGCGGTGGGAGGTGAGAGGTGTCTCCGTGTCAGGAGAGGTGGCGGCCGAGTGGGTCGATGCGGAGGCGCCCCGTTCGGGGGTCGACGGCCACCTCGACGCGAATGTCGTAGACCTCGCCGATGTTCTCCGCGGTGAGGACGTCGGCGGGTGCGCCGGCCGCGTACACCCGGCCCGAGCGCATCAGGACGAGCGTGTCCGCGACGCGGGAGGCCTGGTCGAGGTCGTGCAGCACGATCCCGACCGCGATGCCGTGTTCCTCGACGAGGTCCCGCACCAGGTCGAGCGTCTCGAACTGGTAGCGCAGGTCGAGGTGGTTGGTCGGCTCGTCGAGCAGCACGACGCCGGTGCCCTGGGCCAGGCAGGCCGCGAGCCAGACACGCTGCATCTCCCCGCCGGAGAGTTCTCCGACCTGCCGCGCGGCCATGTCGCGTACTCCGGTGACCCCCACGGCGTGGTCGACGGCGGTCCGGTCCTCCGCGGTCGGTCCGGCGAAGCCACGCCGGTAGGGATGGCGCCCGAACGCGACGACCTCGGCGACCGTCAGCCCCTGGGGAGCGGGCCTCGACTGGGAGAACAGCGTGACCTCGCGCGCGAACCCACGGGAGCTGAGCAGGGCCGCGTCACGTTCGGGCTCTCCGTCGGGGGCGCCGAGCGTCACCCGGCCGCCGTCCAGCCGGTGCAGTCGGGAGAGTGCCCGCAGCAGCGTGGACTTCCCGCTGCCGTTCGGCCCGACCAGGGCGGTCGCACGGCCGGGTTCCAGCGCGACCGAGACGCCGTGGACCACGGGTTTGCCGCCGTAGCGCAGCACCAGGTCGTGCCCGATGAGCGCGGCCACCGGAGCGGTGGCGGCAGGGGTGGCCGTGGGTTCTCCGGCAGACCGGAAGAGGCTTGTGAACATGACGGTGTCCGGACGATCGGAGGGGCGGGGGACGGCGGTAACCTCCGTCCGGTCCGACCGGCACAGGACGCGCGCGCTCGCCCACGCACGGACAGCGTCCTGCGCGGCGAGCACCAACTAAGGGTTACCTAACTCCGTGAAGGTAGCATTCCGCTTACCGCGTGGACAATCAGGAGTTCTGGTCACGCGATACGGAATTCCGGACATCCCGCGACGGCTCGGCGGCCGCGTCGAAGAACGCACCCGGCGTGACTCCCGTGACCCGCCGGAAGGCGACGATGAAGGAGCTGGGCTGCGCGTAGCCGAGCACCTCGGAAACCGTGGCCACCTCGAAGCCTTCGGCGAGGAGCATCAGCGCACGGTGCACACGCAGCATCTGGCGCCACTGCGCGAAGGAGAGACCCGTCGCCTGCCGGAAGGCCCGTGTGATCGTGCGGTCGCTGATCTCCAGCCGGCGCGCCCAGTCCTCCAGCGAGCGGCCGTCCGAGGGATCGTCCAGCAGGGTTTCTGCGATGGCGTCGATCCGTGGATCGCCGGGCAACTGCAACGCGAACTGACGCTCCGAGGGCCGGATCACATCGAAGACGACCGACTCCGCCCGCGCCCTGGCCTCGGCGTCGAGCCGCGCGGAGGCCAGATGGGTCAGCAGCGACTCCAGCAACGGCGTCATCGCGATCGCCATGGGTTCCGTGAACGCGAACGGGGTGCGATCGGGGACGAAGAAGGCGTCGGAGAACTCGGCACCCGCCGTCGCCCGGCCCCCGTGGACCATCCCCGCGGGCATCCAGAGCCCGTGCCCCTCGACCACGGTCAGCACCCGGTCCCCCACGCGGGACGTCAGCGTTCCCCCGCGCACCCAGACGAGTTCGTGCAGGGAATGCGAGTGCGGCGACCACTCCGTGGGGCCGGGGACGATACGGGACCCGGCAAGGATGGCACCCGCCGCCTCCGGGAGCGGTGCGGCCGGCCGCACCACGGTGCCCGCCTCACGCCGCCACATCCCGGGGGTCACCGCACCACGGGACGCTCGAACCATGACGAGGAGTCTATCGGTGCCGGTCAGCGCCGGTTCCGGGGCCGTGGCCCGCACCGCGTGCCGGGCATCCGTCGGCGAGCGTCGGACGGTTGGACGTCCTCGGTCTCCTGCTCCTCTCCCCCGCCTGTGGCGCGGTGGTGTTCGGGCTCATCCGGACCAGCAGGTACGGACCGTTCGCGGACCGTCACGTCGTGATTCCGTTGTGCCGGCTGGTTGTGCCGACTGAGATTCTTCGTCTCACCGCTCAGCGCCGTACGCGCGGCATCCCGAGGCCGATCCACGAGATGATCTCCCGCTGGATCTCGTTGTTGCCCCCGCCGAAGGTGAAGATGACGGCGGAGCGGTATCCGCGTTCGAGTTCGCCGTGCAGGACGGCGCCGGCCGAGCCCTCCTTGAGCGGTCCGGCCGAGCCGACGACCTCCATGAGCCAGGCATAGGCGTCACGGCGTGCCTCCGAGCCGTAGACCTTGACGGCGGAGGCGTCCTGCGGGGTGAGGGTGTTGTGCTGGACGGCCGACACCATCTGCCAGTTGAGCAGCTTCATGGCGTCGAGGCGGGTGTGGGTGCGGGCGAGGCGGGCGCGGACCCAGCCGAGGTCGATGACGCGGCGGCCGTCGGCGAGTTGGGTCTCTGCGGCCCAGCGGCGGACGTTGTGCAGGGCGCGGATGGCCATGGTGCCGTGGGCGGCGAGGGTGACGCGTTCGTGGTTGAGCTGGTTGGTGATGAGCCGCCAGCCCTTGTTCTCCTCGCCGACGCGGCGGGAGACGGGGACGCGGATGTTCTCGTAGTAGCTCGCGGTGGTGTCGTGCGAGGCGAGGGTGTTGATCAGGGTGCAGGAGTAGCCGGGGTCGGACGTCGGGACCAGGAGCATGGTGATGCCCTTGTGCGGCGGCGCTTCCGGGTCGGTACGGGCGGCGAGCCAGACCCAGTCGGCGGTGTCGCCGTTGGTCGTCCAGATCTTCTGCCCGTTGACGACGTACGTGTCGCCCTCGCGCACCGCCCTGGTCTTCAGGGCCGCGAGGTCGGTGCCCGCGTCGGGTTCGCTGTAGCCGATCGCGAAGTCGAGCTCCCCGGCGAGCACCTTGGGCAGGAAGTAGGCCTTCTGCTCGTCCGTGCCGAACTGCATGATCGTGGGGCCGACGGTGTTGAGGGCCATCAGCGGCAGCGGGACACCGGCCTGCGCGGCCTCGTCGAAGAAGATGAACTGCTCCATCGGTGACAGGCCGCGTCCGCCGTACTCCGTGGGCCAGCCGACGCCGAGCCAGCCGTCGGCCCCCAGGCGCCGGATGGTGTCCCGGTAGAAGCGCTTCTGGGCCGCGGGGTCGGCGTAACGCGCGTAGGCGTTGTCGGGGACCAGGGCGGCGAAGTAGGCGCGCAGTTCGGCTCGCAACTGCTGCTGCTCAGGCGTGTATTCGAGGTGCACGGCCCCTCCAGGAGTCTCGCGTTCGCGTCGCCCGTGTGCGGCGGCGCACACAGTAGAACGTGTTGCAAGAATCCGGAAGGGGCACGGAGCCCCGGCCGCCGGACGTCAGCGTTTGACGGCGCGCAGCACCACGAACTTGGGGTCGCCCGCCACCGTGGTGCAGTTGCCGAACGTGCGGCGCAGCTGGTTGTGGTAGCCGAGGTGCCGGTTGCCCACGACCCACAGCTCGCCGCCCTGGCGCAGTGCGGCACGCGCCCCGTGGAACATGTTCCGGGCGGTGGCGTCCGTGGTGGCCTGGTGCGAGTGGAACGGCGGGTTGTTGAGGATCAGGTCGACGCTCGCGGGCGCGGTGCCGGCCAGCACGTCCCCGACGACGAAGCGGGCCTCGGCGCCGGCGTCGGTATTGGCCCGGAAGGTCGCCTCTGCCGAGGCGACCGCCTGGTACGACTCGTCGATGAAGGTGAGCTCGGCCTCGGGGTTGGCGAGTGCGGCGGACAGCCCGAGGACGCCGTTTCCGCAGCCGAGGTCGACGACCCGTTCCGGGCCGCTGCGCACCGGCAGGTGCTTCAGGAAGAAGCGGGTGCCGATGTCGAGCCGCTCCGCGCAGAAGATGCCGGCGTGGTTGATGACGGTCCGGCCCGCGACGGCCCCGACGTCGTCGGGCAGCTCGTAGCGGTGGGGCCACGGGCTGCTCGCGCGGACCGGGGCCGGGTCAGGTGTGCAGTGGATGAGCCGGGCCTTCTTGACCGCGAGGGAGGTGCGGGTGGGGCCGATGATGCGCTCGAACAGCTTGAGGGTGGAGGTGTGGATCTCCTTCACCATCCCGGTGCCGATGACGACGGTCCCGGCGTGGACGGCGGGCGCGAGCCGGTACAGCTGGTCCTCCAGGAGCGCGAGGCTCTTGGGCACCCGTACGAGCAGGACATCAACGCGTTCCGGCGGGGTGTCGCGCGCGGACAGCAGCCGTACGGCGTCCGCGCCGGCCCCGTTGCGTTCCAGGTTCGCCGCTGTCGCCCGCTGCGCGAGGTAGGAGTCGGTGATCTGTACCGGCCGGTGGCCCGCCAGTACCGTGCTCAGCGCGCCCCAGCGGTCACCGACCACGACGACACTGCCGGACAGGTCGACCGGACTCGCCCCGTCGATCCCCTCCAGGTGCCGCAGCAGGTATTCGTCGGCCGCGTCCCAGGCGCGGAAGGGGTCGCGGGGGTCCTCGGGGAATCGGGCGAGGTCGTAACCGGCCCCTGACGTCGTCAAACGGTTCATATAGCGTTCAGGCTAACCGAGCGGCGGGAGACACCCGAACACTTCCGGCCGCCACGAGGGCACGCAAAGCCCCCGCACCGCCCGGCCGGGGCTACGGCAGCTGCTTGTCGATCGCCGACCGGCCCTCCCTGGCCAGCCTGCGCCGCGCCCACTCAAGGGTCTGCGGAGTCACGTCACGCCCGGAGGCGAGCACCAGGTCCTCGGGCGACGGATCATCGCTCGCGCCGGTGTGCAGGAGACTGTCGGGGGTCACGCCCCGTAGTGCGGATGGGTCCGCACGCAGCGGTACGGATACGGATTCGGGCTCGTCGCTCATGCCGCCTCCTCGTCCTTGCGGCAATTCTCGCCCCGCGCCGACGGGGGCGCATCCGATGCCCGGCCGCAGCGTCCGACCGGCCCGGCACCGGCCCTCACTTGACCTGCACATGATAGGTACGCAGCGTTCACACCCGGGTCACGGTGCGTGTGGAAGGCTCCCGCTGACCACCCATCACACGACCACCGCGGCAGCCGCCCCCCACCCCGCACCGGCGCCGCGGTGCCCGTATTTCCGGAGAGGACACCCCACATGTCCCGTCGTCACCTTTCCTGCCGGCGCCCGCTGCTGGCCACTCTCGCCGCCTTCGCGGTGCTCACCGGCACCGCGGCCGCCGCACCGGCCGCTACCCCGCCGGCTCCGGCGACCGCCGCCACCCCGCTCCGCGCGCTGGACGACACGTACTACCAGGACGCGCTCGGCAAGACCGGCACCGCGCTCAAGGGCGCCCTCCACACGATCATCAGCGAGCAGTCCACGCTCACCTACAGCCAGGTCTGGGACGCGCTCAAGGACACCGACGAGGACCCGGCGAACTCCTCGAACGTCATCCTCCTCTACTCCGGAATCTCCGAGCCCAAGAGCGACAACGGCGGCGGCACCGGCCAGTGGAACCGCGAGCACGTCTGGGCCAAGTCCCACGGCGACTTCGGCACGGCCACCGGCCCCGGCACCGATATCCACCATCTGCGCCCGGAGGACGTGTCGGTCAACTCCGTCCGCGGCAACAAGGACTTCGACAACGGCGGCAGCGCGGTGAGCGGGGCGCCCGGCAACTACACCGACGGCGACTCCTTCGAACCGCGCGACGCCGTCAAGGGCGACGTCGCCCGCATGATCCTCTACATGGCCGTGCGGTACGAGGGTGACGACTCCTTCGCCGACCTCGAACCCAACGACCAGGTGTCGAACGGCTCCGCCCCGAACATCGGCCGGCTCTCCGTACTGAAGGCGTGGAGCCAGGAGGACCCGCCGGACACCTTCGAGAAGCGGCGCAACGACGTCATATTCGACCAGTACCAGCACAACCGGAATCCGTTCGTCGACCACCCTGAATGGGTGGACGCCATCTGGTAGGCCGTCGGCCGGCGTGACGGGGCGGGCCGGTTCTCAGCCGGTCCGCCCCGGCGCGCACCAGTCCACGGCGTCCTCGCGGGAGACGAAGTGCCGGGGAGCCCCGGCGGTGACGTCCTGTCCCGCGAGACGACCCGCCGGGTCCACCACGGCGGTGCGCCGGCCGCCGGCCATGAGCCGGGCCAGTCCGCCGTTCAGCATCGTCCGGGCCGCCGTGTCGATGTCCGTCACCCGGCGCAGATCCAGCACCACGGCCACCGTGTTCTCCGGGCCCGACTCGTCCAGGGCGAACAGCACCCGCTCGGCCGCGGTGAAGTCCAGCGCGCCCTGGGCCGCGACGACCGCCACCCGCTCACGGCGGGCGCGCTCCCGCTCCCCCGCCGGCGCGGAGGGCAGATCGTCGGCCGTGGTGACCAGGGTGACGGTGGAGCCCGCCAGGGCCGGGTTGTGCATGAGGTGCAGCCCGAAACGCTCGGAGAGCGCGCCGAGCGCCCGTCGTCCCCGCACGGAGGTTCCGGCCGGGTCGAGGAGCGGGCTGTACGCCGCGAGTCCGAACCGGGCCGGGCCGGCGGCGATCAGACCGCCGGACACCCCGCTCTTGGCCGGCAGCCCGACCCGGAGCAGCCAGTCGCCCGAGGCGTTGTACATCCCGCAGGTCGCCATCACCGCCAGGACGTGCGCGGCGACGGGCTCCGGCACCACCGCGTCCCCGGTGACCGGATGGACTCCCCCGTTGGCCAGGGTCGCCGCCATCGCGGCCAGGTCCAGCGCCGTGACCCGTACCGCGCACTGGCGGAAGTACGTCTCCACGGCCGCCACCGGGTCCACGGGCAGCGGACCCGCGCTGCGGATGAGATACGCCAGGGCGCGGTTGCGGTCGCCGGTGAGCGCCTCGGAGGCGTACACCTGCTCGTCGACGTCCAGCCGCCGGCCGGCGAATCGGCTCAGGAAGTCGAGGATCCGGTCGAACCTCGGAGCGTCCCGGGTGTCGGGGACCAGCGCGGTGGTGACGATGGCGCCCGCGTTGACCATGGCGTTGGCGGGACGTCCGGTGCCCGGTTCCAGGCTGATGGCGTTGAACGCCTCGCCGCTGGGCTCCGCGCCGACCCAGCGGCCCACCTCGTCGAGCCCGAGCGTGGACAGGGCCAGGGCGTAGACGAACGGTTTCGAGACGGACTGGGCGGTGAACGGCACCTCGACGTCACCGGTGCTGTAGCGGTGGCCGTCCATACTGATCAGGGCCAGCCCGAACGCGTCCGGGTCGGCCAGCGCCAGTTGCGGGATGTAGTCGGCGAGCCTTCCGTCGCGCAGTCCGCCGAACCGGGTGTGCAGTTCGCGCAAGGCGTCCGTGACCGCCTCTGCGGCGCTCACCGGCCGGCCGTCAGCCGCGCTCGGCCTGCGCGACCCGCGGGAACGTCTTGACGCCCGCGGCCTTGCGGCTGTTGGCGTGCTGGCTGACGGTGCGGCCGGGCGGGGCGTCCGCGAAACCGAGCACCACCGAGTCCAGGACCTTGCCCGAGGAGTCGGTGAAGTCCACCTTGACCGCGTAGAAGGCGGCCTTGTCGGTCGGGTTGGTCACCCGGACGAGGGCGCTGCGGAACTGCTCCGAGGGCTTGACCGCGAGGCCGTTGACGGAGACGTCCTTGACCGCGTCGCCCTTGCCCTTCACGCCCTTGAGCGTGGTGACGGCCTTCTGCCGGTTGCGCTCCACCTCCGCGGACACCGAGGCCGCGAACTCCTGCTGGGTGCGCCGGCTCTCCGTGGCCCGCGGCGACGCCGTCGGCTCCGCGGACACCGTGCGGGTGCTCTTGGCGGTCCCCTGCGAAGAGGTGTCGGAGCTGTCGCAGGCGGCGGCGGAGGCGACGATCAGCGCGGCCAGTACGGCGGGGGTCAGGCTGCGGGCGGCACGGTGGCCGATGGCGCGCCGCACGGGGCTGGTCTGGTTCACGGACGCTCCGTCTGCTCGGAAGTACGAAGGAAGGACCGGCTCTCGTTCCCGCTGTCCAGGGTGAGCGTGGACATCGCGCATACCTCCTGGAGCCGGGAGTACCAATTCGCCCATATTAGGTTGCAAAGGTATGAATTGACTCGTCGAATCACCCACTCAGCACCGCAGTACGCCAAGTCCCCGGGAGGGAACAGATGGACACGGATGCCCTGACCGCCGGCCTCTTGCAGGAGCTCCGGGCGGCCAAGCCCTATCCCGCCCTGTCCCTGACCATGCCGACCCACCGGCGCGCACCCGACAACGCGCAGGACGCCGTCCGGCTGCGCAATCTGGTCGCCGCCGCGGGAAACCGGCTCGACGCCGATCCCCAGGTCGGCCGGGAGACCCGGGCCGCCGTCAAGCAGCAGCTCGACCGGGCGGTCGCGGAGATCGATCCGCGCCGGGCCCTGGACTCGCTGGTGGTCCTGGCCACGGCGGACGAGTACCAGATCTGGCAGCTCCCCCGCACCGCACCCGAACGAGTGGTGCTGAGCGACACCTACCTCACCCGCAACCTGGTCGCCGCCAAGGCGCAGGCCCGGCCGTTCTGGGCGCTCACCGTCTCCGCCGACCACGCGGCCCTGTTCAGCGGCACGGGGGACGCGGCGCACGAGGAGCGGATCGGCGGCTTCCCGCTGACGGCTCCGCACGAGCCGCCCAACCCGCAGCGCGAGGAGCGGATCGGCGACACCCCGAGCACGTTCAGCGACGAGGACACCCGCCAGTTCCTGCGGACCGTGGACGAGAAGCTGCGCGGGGTCCTGGCCACGGATCCGCGCCCGCTGTACCTGGTCGGCCTCGCTCTCGCGCTGGCGATGCTGGACGAGGTCGGTGAGAGCACCGGGGCGGCGGTCGGGCGGGTGACCAAGGGCGCTCCCGCCGACACCACGCCCGGCGGCCTGCTCACCGAGCTGCGCCCCGCCCTGGAGGCCCGGCAGAAGCGGTTCGCCGCCGAGATCGAGGGCAAGCTGGACGAGGCGCGCGGCCGTCACGCCTTCGCCGGCGGTCTCGACGAGGTGTGGGCCGCCGTACGGGAGGCGCGGGCCGGACTGGTAGCGGTGGAGGAGCACTACCAGCAGACGGTCCGGGTCGCCCGGGAGCACCTTGAGCCGGTGAGCGCGGACGCCCTGGACCCGGCGGACGAGAAGGTCCGCGAGGACATCGTGGACGAGCTGGTCGAGGCGGCGCTGGACAGTGGCGCGGAGGTGGTGTTCGTCGCGGACGACTCACTCAAGGAGCACGGGCGGATCGCGGCGGCGCTGCGCTACTGAACGTCGTACGGCAGGGGCCCGGACGGTCGTCCGTCCGGGCCCCCGCCGTACGCGGCGGCGGACCTCAGCCCTCCCAGGTCCAGTCGGCGACCTCGGGGAGGTCCGTGCCGTGCTCGCGGATCCAGGCGTGGTGACGGGTACGGGTGTCGGACATCGCCTGACGCACCGCCACGGCACGGACGCCGAGGCCCGGTACCCGGTCGATGACGTCCATGACCAGCCGGTAGCGGTCGAGGTCGTTGCGGACCACCATGTCGAACGGCGTGGTGGTCGTGCCCTCCTCCTTGTAGCCGCGCACGTGCAGCTGGGCGTGACCGGTGCGGCGGTAGGCCAGCCGGTGGATCAGCCAGGGATAGCCGTGGTACGCGAAGATCACCGGCTTGTCGCGGGTGAAGAGCGCGTCGTACTCGGAGTCGGGCATCCCGTGCGGATGCTCGTCGTGCGGCATGAGCCGGGCCATGTCGACGACGTTCACCACCCGCACCGCCAGCTCGGGCAGGTGATGCCGGAGCAGACCGGCCGCCGCCAGGACCTCCAGGGTGGGGACGTCCCCGGCGCAGGCGAGCACCACATCGGGCTCACGGCTGCCGTCGTCCGTACCCGCCCACTCCCACGTCCCGGCGCCGCGGGCGCAGTGCGCACGGGCCTGGTCGAGGGTGAGCCAGTCGAAGCTGGGCTGCTTCCCGGCCACGATCACGTTGACGTAGTCACGGCTGCGCAGCGCGTGGTCGGCCACGGACAGCAGCGTGTTGGCGTCCGGGGGCAGGTAGACGCGGACGACCTCCGGGCTCTTGTTGAGGATGTGGTCGACGAAGCCCGGGTCCTGGTGCGAGAAGCCGTTGTGGTCCTGCCGCCAGACGTGCGAGGTGAGGAGGTAGTTGAGGGAGGCGATGGGGCGGCGCCACGGCAGCCGGCGCGAGGTACGAAGCCATTTGATGTGCTGGTTGACCATCGAGTCGACGATGTGGGCGAACGCCTCGTAGCAGGAGAACAGTCCGTGTCGGCCGGTGAGCAGGTAGCCCTCCAGCCAGCCCTGGCACAGGTGCTCGGAGAGGACCTCCATGACGCGGCCGTCGCGGGCCAGGTGCTCGTCGGTGGGCAGCGTCCCGGCCTGCCAGGCCTTTCCGGTCGCCTCGTAGAGGGCGTCGAGCCGGTTCGAGGCCGTCTCGTCGGGGCCGACCACCCGGAAGTCCCTGCGGTCCGCGGTGGCCGCCATCACGGCTTCCAGCAGTCCGCCCAGGACCCGGGTCGGCTCGTGCAGGACGGTGCCCGGCCGGTCCACCCCCACCGCGTACGCGTCGAGCGGCGGAACGGGCAGGTCGCGCAGGAGCAGCCCGCCGTTGGCGTACGGGGTGGAGCCGAGCCGGGCCTGGCCTGCGGGCACACGGCTGAGGACCTGCTCCGAGGGGCGTCCTTCGGCGTCGAAGAGCTCCTCCGGCCGGTAGGAGCGCAGCCACGCCTCCAGCTGACGCAGGTGGGCCGGGTTGTCGCGGACCCCGGGCAGCGGGACCTGGTGGGCGCGCCAGGTCCCTTCGACGGGCAGCCCGTCGACCTCGGCGGGGCCGGTCCAGCCCTGCGGGGTGCGCAGCACGATCATGGGCCAGCGCGGGCGGTCGGTGTCGCCGCCGGTCCGGGCGGCCTGCTGGAGCTCTCCGATGCGGTCGACGGCCCGGTCCATCGCGACGGCCATCGCCCGGTGCACGGTGAGCGGGTCGTCGCCCGAGACGAACAGCGGTTCGTGCCCGTAGCCGCGCAGCAGGGCGTCCAGCTCCTCCTCGGGGAGGCGCGCGAGCACCGTCGGGTTGGCGATCTTGTAGCCGTTGAGGTGGAGGACCGGCAGGACGGCCCCGTCGTGGACCGGATCGAGGAACTTGTTGGCGTGCCAGGAGCCGGCGAGCGGCCCGGTCTCCGCCTCCCCGTCACCGACGACGCAGGTGACGAGCAGCTCCGGGTGGTCGAGGGCGGCGCCGTAGGCGTGGGCGAGGGAGTAGCCGAGTTCGCCGCCCTCGTGGATGGAGCCGGGGGTCTCTGGTGCGACGTGGCTGGGCACACCGCCGGGGAAGGAGAACTGTTTGAACAGCAGGCCCATGCCCGCCGCGTCCCTGCTGACGTCGGGGTACGTCTCCGAGTAGCTGCCCTCCAGCCATGAGTTGGCGAGCACCGCGGGACCGCCGTGGCCGGGGCCCCACACGCACAGCGCGGGGATGCCGCGTGCGGCGATGACCCGGTTGAGGTGCGTATACACGAGGTTGAGCCCCGGTGAGGTGCCCCAGTGGCCGAGCAGTCTGGGCTTGATGTGCTCGGGGGCGAGCGGCCGGGTGAGCAGCGGGTTGGCCATCAGGTAGATCTGGCCGACGGCCAGGTAGTTGGCCGCCCGCCAGTGGGCGTCGAGCGCGGAGATCTCTTCGTCGGACGGGCCGGCCGTCGGTGAGGCCGGTGGGGCGTCGCTCATGGTCACCTTCTCAGCGGGCGGAACAGCGGGCAGAACAGTGGGCGGAACGAGGGCTGGGAACGGGCACGGGCGCCGGGGACGCGTTCACCGCGGCTCGGCGCCGTACCAGACGGTGGTGGCGTTGCAGAACTCGCGGATGCCGTGTCCGGCCAGCTCACGCCCGTAGCCCGAGCGCTTCACGCCGCCGAACGGCAGCGCGGGGTGCGAGGCCGTCATCCCGTTGAAGAAGACGCCGCCCGCCTCCAGATCGCGGACGCAGCGCCGGCTCTCCTCCGCGTCACGGGTCCACACGTTGGAGCTGAGCCCGAACGGGGTGTCGTTGGCGAGCTCCACCGCCTCGTCGAGGCTGTCGACCCGGTAGAGCGTGGCGACGGGACCGAAGGTCTCCTCGCGGTGGATCCGCATGGCGGGCGTGATGCCGGTCAGGACGGTGGGCGCGTAGAACCAGCCGTTCTCCAGGCCGCCGCCCAGCCCCTCGGGCCGGCCGCCGCCGCACAGGGCGACGGCGCCCCGCCGTACGGCGTCGTCGACGAGTTCCTCCAGGTCTGTACGGCCCTGCTCGCTGGAGAGCGGGCCGACGTCGGTGGACTCCTCCAGCGGGTCGCCGACGGTCAGGTCGCGCATGCCCACGGTGAAGCGTTCGGCGAACTCCTCGTACACCTCGGTGTGCACGATGAACCGCTTGGCGGCGATGCAGGACTGGCCGTTGTTCTGGACCCGGGCGGTGACGGCGGTACGGGCGGCCCGCGCGACGTCGGCCGAGGGCAGGACGAGGTAGGGATCGCTGCCGCCCAGCTCCAGGACGGTGTGCTTGACCTCGTCGCCCGCGGCGGCCGCGACGGCGCGCCCGGCCGGTTCGCTGCCGGTCAGGGTGGCCGCGGCCACCCGGTGGTCGCGCAGGATCGCCTCGACCGCGGCGGAGCCCACCAGCAGGGTCTGGAAGCAGCCTTCGGGGAATCCGGCCCGGCGGAACAGATCGCCCAGGTAGAGCGCGGTCTGCGGCACGTTCGAGGCGTGCTTCAGCAGCCCGGTGTTGCCCGCCATGAGGGCGGGGGCCGCGAACCGTACGACCTGCCAGAGCGGGAAGTTCCACGGCATCACGGCGAGCACGGCGCCCAGCGGACGGTAGTGGACATAGGCGCGGGAGGCACCGGAGTCCTCGACGTCGGCGGGCGCGGGGTGCTCGTCGGCGAGGAGCTCCTGCGCGTGGGTGGCGTACCAGCGCATGGCCTTCGCGCACTTCGCGGCCTCGGCGCGGGCCGCCTTGACCGGCTTGCCCATCTCCAGGGTCATGGTGCGGGCGATGTCCTGCTGGTCCTCGTCCAGGAGATCGGCGGCCCGGTTCAGCAGCCGGGACCGTTCGCCGAACCCGGTGGTGCGGTACTCCCGGAAGGCGGCGTCCGCCGCGGCGAGCCGCCGCTCGATCTCGTCCGCTTCCAGGGCGTCGAACGTCCTCAGGGTCTCGCCGTTCGCGGGGTTGACCGTCGCGATGGGCATGACTGTGGCCTCCTTGCCTCGGTACTCCGACCGTGCCGCGCCACGTCCGGTGACGCAACGCGGGCCGGGCACACGCGTACCCGTCCGGCGCGGATCATGCGTGCGGGACGCACACGATCCGCGCCGGACGGGAGGACCGCGGGGTGCCCGCGCTCCGTACCGCGCGCCTCAGACGAGGGCGGGGGCCTGGGCCGGGGCGGGGGCGTCCGTCCCGGCGGGGGCCGCGGCTTCGGCTGCCGGGAAGTCCGTGACCACCGCGGGCGGGCGGCGGAACTCGCGGACGCCGGGCAGCGGCGGGAGCGGCACCAGCGCGATGTGCTGCGGCTCCTGCGCGTACCGGGTGAACCAGACGACCTTGCCCTCGGCGGTCCGGCAGGTGCCCCAGCTGTCGCTGAGGGCCATCACCCGGCTGAGCCCACCGCCCTCGTGGAGCAGCCGGGGCATTTCGGCACCGTTGTCAGCGACGGAGACCGTGAGGTGCCGTCCGGACCAGCGGAGTTCGAGGACACAGGTGTTGTCGTCACCGACGTGCCGCTGGACGTTGGTCAGCAGCTCCTCCACAGCACGGCACACGGGCCGTACGTGAAGTTCGAGACTCCAGTGGCGCAGATGCGCGGCGATGATCCGCCGCAGCTGGGACACGCGCTCTGCCGAAACCTGGAGTTCGACCAGATAGTGCCGGTCGAGTGGAACGGTCATCGTCGAGGCTCCTCACATCGAGGCCCACATGCTTCGCCCCGTTGAACGAACGACCCCCGAATGCAAAGAGTGAGCAGATGTCACTTCTGGGTCACTCCTTAGGGTGACCCGGTAGAGCCGGTTGCGCAACACATCCGGCCGCGCACCCCCGGTGACCAGCGCGTTTGCCTCTGCCGGGGGCGGGTGCCCCCTTCCCTCAGGGCAGTTGGGGCAGCAGCCGGTCCGGGGTGAGCGGGAGGGTGCGGAGCCGGACACCGGTGGCGTGCCGGACGGCGTTGCCGATCGCCGCCGCCGCGCCGACGATGCCGATCTCACCGATTCCCTTGCTGCCCATCGGGTTGAGGTGCGGGTCCTCCTCCTCGATCCAGTGTGCCTCGATGCCGACCGCGTCCGCGCAGGCCGGCACGTGGTAGGAGGCGAGATCGCTCTCGGTGAAGTCCCCGAACACCGGGTCCATGCTGCTGGACTCGGTCAGCGCCATGCCGAGCCCCATGGTCATTCCGCCGATGAACTGGGAGCGTGCGGTACGGGAGTTGAGGATGCGTCCGGCGGCGAAGACCCCGAGCATCCGGCGCACCCGGACCTCGCCGGTCCTGCTGTCGACGGCGACCTCGGCGAAGTGCGCCCCGAAGGCGTGCCGGGCGTACGGGGACTCGGCCGCCGTCTCGCTGTCGGTGTCGGCGGTCACCGTCACTCCCTCCTCCGGCAGCGCTCCGGTGCGCTCACCGAGCCGGCGCGCGAGGCCGGCCGCCGCCTTGTGCACCGACCAGCCCCAGGAACCGGTGCCGGAGGAGCCGCCGGCCAGCGGGGCGTCCGGCAGGTCGCTGTTGCCGATGTCGACGATCACGTTCTCGACCGGGGTCTCCAGCGCGCTCGCGGCGATCTGGGCGAGGACGGTGCGGGCGCCGGTACCGATGTCGGTGGCGTTGACCGCGATGCGGTACGAGCCGTCGGCCGCCGCGTGGGCCGAGGCGTGGGAGGCGCTCATGTAGACCGGGTACGTGGCCGAGGCGACGCCCGTACCGAGCAGCAGCGCCCCTTCCCGGCGGACCGCGGGGCGGGGATCGCGGCCGTGCCAGCCGAAGCGCTCGGAGCCCTCCCGCAGGCATGCGGCCAGACCTCGGCTGCTGAAGGGTTTCCCGGAGTCGGGCTCGTCGGCCGGGTCGTTGCGCAGGCGCAGTTCGACGGGGTCGATGCCCAGGGCCGAGGCGAGTTCGTCCAGGGCCGATTCGAGCGCGTACATGCCGGGGGCCTCGCCCGGGGCGCGCATCCAGGACGGGCTCGGGACGTCGAGGGCGGTGACCCGGTGGACGGTGCGGCTGTGCGCGGAGCCGTACATCACCCGGGCCGGTACGGCGGCCTGCTCCACGAACTCCTTGACGGTGGAGGTGTGGGTGATGATCTCGTGGGCGACCGAGGTGAGGGTGCCGTCGGCCTCCGCGCCGAGCCGGACGCGCTGAACGGTGGGCGCGCGGTGACCGACGACCGCGGCCATGTGGCGCCGGGGCATGGCGAGTTCGACGGGCCGGCCGGTGTGCAGCGCGGCCATGGCGGCGAGCACGGCCTGGGGGCGCGGGGTGCCCTTGGAGCCGAAGCCGCCGCCCACGTGTTCCGAGACGACGGTGACCTGGTCCGGCCGCAGCCCGAACACGGTGGCGAGACTGTCCCGCACCTTGGTGGCGCCCTGGCCGGAGTCGTACACGGTGAGATGCCCCTCCGGCGACCAGTGGGCGGTCGAGGCGTGCGGTTCCATGGGGTGGTTGTGCAGCGCGCCGAGCGTGTACGTGGCGTCGATCCGTACGGGCGCGGCGGCGAACGCCCGGTCGAAATCGCCGCGTTCACGTACGGCCGGGTAGCCGCCGTTGGCGGTCTCCGGGGTGTACAGACCGGGGTGATCCGCTGTCAGTACGACGTCGTGCGGGGCGCTCTCGTAGGTGATGTCCAGCGCCTCCGCACCCGCTCGCGCGCCTTCCAGGGTGTCCGCCACGACGAGGGCGATCTGCCAGCCACGGTGCGGCACGCGGTCATTCTGGAGGACGGCGAGGATCGGATCGTCCGGTTCCCGGGTCCGCGGCGCGTTCTCGTGGGTGAGGACGGCGCGGACTCCGGGGAGGGCCATCGCGTCGGCGGTGCCGATCGCGGTGACGCGGCCGCGCGGCACGGTGGCGGGCACCGGCCAGGCGTACAGGCAGCCGGGCAGGTTACGTTCGGCGGAGTAGCGGGCGGCGCCGGTCACCTTGTCCCGGCCCTCGCGGCGGACGACGGGGGCGCCCAGGGGCTGGAGGGTGTCGCTCATGGTGGGAGTCCTCGGCTCTTCAGGGGCGGGCGGCGAGTTCGGCCAGGGCGTCGACGGCCAGCCGGCGGGCCAGGGTGACCTTGAACGCGTTGTCGCGCAGCGGGCGGGCCGCGGCGAGTTCGGCGTCCACCGCGGCTTCGTAGGTCCCGTCGGTGGCGGGTGCGCCGCGGAGGATCTCCTCGGCGGCGCGGGCCCGCCAGGGGCGGTGTGCGAGGCCTCCGAAGGCGAGGGCCGCGTGTTCGCTCCGGCCGTCGCGGACATGCAGGACGACGGCGACGGAGGCCAGGGCGAAGGCGAACGATGCGCGGTCGCGGGCCTTGCGGTAGAGCGAGACCGTGCCGTCGGGCAGCGGCGGCAGAAGGACCTCGGTGATGAGTTCGTCCGGCCGGATCACGGTGTCGGTGGCCGGGTCGTCCCCGGGCAGCCGGTGGAAGTCGGTGGCGGACACGGTCCGTTCGCCGTCCGGTCCGTGCAGCACGACCGTCGCGTCGAGGGCGGCGAGGGCGACCGCCATGTCCGAGGGGTGGGTGGCGACGCACGCGGTGGAGTGGCCGAGGACGGCGAGGTCGCGGTGAGCTCCCTCGCGGGCCGGGCAGCCGCTGCCGGGCTCGCGTTTGTTGCAGGGCTTGGAGGTGTCCTGGAAGTACGGGCAGCGGGTGCGCTGAAGAAGGTTGCCGCCGGTGGTGGCGGTGTTGCGCAGCTGCCCGGAGGCGCCGGCGAGCAGCGCCTGCGAGAGGGCGGGATAGCGGGTGCGTACCGCGGGATGGGCGGCCAGGTCGCTGTTGCGTACCGTCCCGCCGATGCGCAGCGCGCCGTCGGCGGATTCCGTGACCCGGTCGAGCGGGAGCCGGCTGACGTCGATGAGCAGGCCGGGGGTCTCGACGCCCAGCTTCATCAGGTCGACGAGGTTGGTGCCGCCGCCCAGGAAGCGGGCTCCGGGATGGGCCGCGCTCTCCCGGACCGCCTCGGCGACGGATCCGGCGCGCAGATAGCCGAAGGGTTTCACGGTGCCACGTCCCCGATCGCCTCGACGATGTGCGGGTAAGCGCCGCACCGGCACAGGTTGCCGCTCATCCGCTCGCGGATCTCGGCGTCGTCCAGCCGCGCCGGAGCGGTGAGGGGCGCGTCGTGCCCGGTCGCGTGGGAGGGGAAGCCCTCGGCCGCCTCGCCCAGCACTCCGACGGCCGAACAGATCTGGCCGGGCGTGCAGTAGCCGCACTGGAGCGCGTCACGGTCCAGGAAGGCCTCCTGGAGGGGGTGCAGCCGGTCGCCGTCGGCCAGTCCCTCGATCGTGGTGATGCGGGCGCCGTCGTACGCGACGGCCAGGAGCAGGCAGCTGTTCGCCCGCCGGCCGTCCACCAGGACGGTGCACGCGCCGCACTGGCCGTGATCGCAGCCCTTCTTCGCGCCGGTCAGGCCCAGGTGGTGACGGAGCGTGTCCAGGACGGTGGTGCGGTGGTCGAGCGTCAGGGTCCGCTCTGTTCCGTTGACGTTCAGGGTCAGTGCGGAGCGGCCGGCGGTCGCCCGCGGGTCTCCTGCTCCGTCCTCCCGCCGGATGGTGGGATCCACGTGCCACAGCCCTTCGTTCGGGGTCGGTTCTCGGTGTCCTGCCGAGCCACGTCGCTTCGGCTCGCTCCAGCTCATGCCGCGTCACGCCGCTTCACGGAGTCGCGGCCTGTTTGTCCGCCAGCCGCAGCCGCACTTCCTCCTCCTGGTCGCCGGAGACGGTGCCCACGACCCGGACCGTGAAGGCTCCCGCCAGGCTGTGCCTGAGCCGTTCGACCGCCCAGTAGCCGCCCTGGGCGTCGACCGTGACGGTCTCGCCGAGCCGTACGGTCCCGGAGACGACGCGTTCCTCGGTGACGTCGACGGTCGCGGCCCAGGCGGTGGGCCGCTTGCCCGTGACGTCCTGCGGCACGTCGACCGAGGCCCGGTCGGTGGCGAACGCGGCCCGCAGCACGTCGAAGACCGTGCCGGCGTCGTCCTTCGCGCACCCGCTGAGGACGACCGACACCTCTCCGCCCTGCTGGTTCTCCTCCGTCTGTGCTTCCCCTGTGCTGTTCACCGCGGTTCCTTCCTGAGGGTGTACCTCCAGGCTCTCCCCGCGGCCGGGTGTCTGCGAGGCGAGCGGCCCCGCCGCCGTATCGACGGGGGCCGTGAAACGGATCGTACGAATCGAAACGCTTTTTACTCCTGTATCCACTTAAAACATGAATTCGACCTTCGCACCGAATGATGGCCCGGTCCCGGGGTATCCCGCATGCATGGACGTATCGAATGGAGCCCTGAATTCACTGGCCCTCACCCTTGCGGACGGGCGGGGAGCGACCGGGGTGGTGATGGCCGTTGTAGGAGTGGTCCTGGTGGCTCTGCTGATCGGTGCCGTGTGGCTGGGCAAGCGGCGGCGCGCCCAGGAACCACCTCCGCCCCGGCCCGAGGAGCAGCCGGTGGCGCCGGACCACCGCACCCACGTCGAGGAGCCCGACGTCCACGCCGACGACAGCTTCCCGGCCGACGGCCACGGGCTCTCGCCGTACGAGCTCGGTGAGCACCAGGACGGGACGGTCCGCCGGGAGAACGACGAGAAGCGCGACTGAGACGAGAAGCGCCGGCGACCGGTCCACCGCCGCGCGTGTTGCGGGAGCGGGCAGCCGCGGTGAGGCTGGGTGAGGGCCCGCAGGCCATCGGCACATATACATGTCTGCCGCACACCCATGAAGGCAGTAGGACCATGACCGCAAGCAGCTCTGGCACGGCATCCGCTCCCGCGCCTCTGACCGGGCCCGCGGCACCGTGCTGGGTCAACCTCATGACCCGGGATCTGGAGTCGGCCCAGGAGTTCTACGGCCCGGTGATGGGCTGGACCTTCCGGCCGGGCAAGCTCGGCCAGGAGTTCTCGGTGGCCCGCCGCGGGGATGTACCCGTCGCCGGTATCGGCGCGGTGGCGACCACGTTCCGCGTCGCGGTGGCGTGGACGCCCTACTTCGCCGTCGGGGACGCCGATGTGGCCGCTTCCCGGATCCGTGAGCGCAGCGGCACGGTGGCGGTGGGCCCGCTGGCCCTGGGCAAGGGGCGCGGCGCGCTGGCCGCCGACCGCGAGGGGGCGGGGTTCGGCATCTGGGAGCGGACGGAGCCCGCTACCTCGCCGCCCGCGCCGGACGGCCATTCGCACGCCTGGCTGCGGCTGCACACCAGGAGCGCCTTCGACGCCGCGATCTTCTACGGCGAGGTACTGGACTGGGCGAGCGGACAGCCCGGCTCCTGCGAGGTGTCGTACGCGAAGGACGAGGTGATCGTCACGTGCGGCGGGCGTCAGCTGGCCCGGATCAGCTCGGGGGCGGTCGAGGCGGCCCCCGATCCGCTGGTCCGGCCGCACTGGCAGGTCAACTTTCCGGTCCCCGACGTGTCCGCCGCCGTCGCGGCGGCGCGCGAGCACGGCGGATCGCTCGTCGAGGAGCTGTCGCGACCCGCCGCCCGGGAGGCGACGCTGCTCGACCCGGACGGCGGACTCTTCACCCTCACGGAGGTCCACAACCCCGGCACGGCCGCTCCGGCGTGACGGGCCGGGCGTGATCACAGCCGGTGGGCCTCGTCGGGAGACCTCGAAGGCCCTAGGATCCTGGGTACGGCATCGCGCGTCGGTCACCGGCCGGGTGAGGCGTGGAGGTGCCCGTGAGATGCCCGTTGGAGGCATTCCACAGTGTCAGTCGAGTTGAATCACACCATCGTTCACGCCCGGGACAACCGGGAATCAGCAGAGTTCCTGGCCGGCATCCTGGGGCTGGAGATCGGCCAGGAGTGGGGGCCGTTCATCCCGCTCACCACGGCCAACGGGGTCACCCTGGATTTCGCGGCCATTCCCGCCGAATCGATCACTCCCCAGCACTACGCCTTCCTCGTGTCGGAGGCGGAGTTCGATACGGCGTACGCCCGCATCCAGGAGCTCGGGGCCCCGTACTACGCGGATCCGCACGGTAAGCACCCGGGCGAGATCAACCACAACGACGGCGGCCGTGGCATCTACTTCACCGATCCCGCCGGGCACGGGATGGAGATCATCACCCGTCCGTACGGGGGCTACGGGTCCTGACGGCTGGCGCGTGTCCCAGGGGCCCGGCCGGACCCGCCGCACGCGGGTCCGGCCGGGCCCTTCGCCGTACTCAGGCGACCGGGAGCAGCAGTTCCGGCCGGTCCCACATCACGGCGGGCGGAGCGGCTCGCTCGGTGCCGGTGCGCAGGGCCCCCACGCTCAGGTAGAAGCCCTCGGCCGGCGGGTGCGAGACGATGCGGACGCCGGTGAGCCCGGCCTGCCGCGCCTCGTGCAGCAGGTGACCGGCGAGCAGCCGGCCGATGCCGCCTCCCTGTGCGTCGTCGGCGACGAACATGAGGTCGAGCTCGGGCGGATCCAGGATGAGGGAGTAGAAGCCGAGCAGCCGCCCGGTGGCCTCCTCGACGGCCACGAAGACCCTGTGCGTCTCGATGTAGTCGGGGCCCACCCGGTATCCGGCGACCATCGGGGCGTACGGGCCCTCGTAGGCCCGCGAGGCCTGGACCAGTCGGGTCAGCCGCCTCGCGTCCCGGGCGACCGCCCGCCTGATCCGTACGCCTTCACGGGGCGTCGGGCGCCCCGTCTGCGTAACACTTGATCTCATGCGTCGAGTATTACGCATCCGGGGTGCGGGACCGTCGGTGGCCCGACTGCCGCAGGCTCAGGAGGAGTCGCGCGCCGCGCGCCACTCCCCGGCCAGGGCTTCGACGTCGAACGGCTTGAGGTTCAGGAGCGGTCCCGGCGGCGGCCGTCTGATGGCCTCGGTGATCTTCTCGTTCACCTCGGTCAGCATCCGCCGCACCTCGGCCTCCGTCCGGACCCCGGGCAGCGCCGCGAGGACGTCCTCCGCCTCCTTGCGCAGGGCCAGCGTCGGCGGCAGCACGGACACGCCCTCGCGCTGCATCTTCGCCTTGATCCACCACGTCTCGTCGTACGGGCGGTCGAGACCGTCGAGCGGTTTGCCGAATCCCGGCAGCTGGGAGAAGTCGCCGCGCTGTTCGGATTCGCGGATCTGTTTGTCGACCCAGGACTCGAAGCTGATGCCCGTCGGTTTGCGTTCGGTCACCGTGACGCCCCTCCCGGAGAATTCCTGATGGCCCCTTCACGATACCGAGGAGCAGCGGGCGAACCCGCGCCGGGAGGCGTCGCGAAGCGTTCGCACCACCGTCTTCCGGCGAGCAACTCGCCGTTTCCGTGCATGAATCCGTGCGGCGGGGTACACGAGCGGCACGCCCGGACGGACTCTCGTCCGGGCACGGACCGAAAGGAATGGGGCATGACCACTGTCGTGATCATCGTCGCGGTCGTCCTGGTGGTGGCCGCCGGACTCTTCTTCGCCTTCGGCCGGCAGCCGGGCGGGCGTGGTCTGCAGCGCCGCTTCGGACCGGAGTACGACCGGACCGTCGCCCGTCACGACGGCGACGCCAAGGCCGCCGAACACGAGCTGAGCGAGCGGTTGAAGCGTCACCGTTCGCTCGACGAACGCCCGCTGTCGCCGGAGGACCGTGCGCGGTACGCCGAGCGCTGGACCCGGATACAGGGCGGGTTCGTCGATGCGCCGCAGCAGGCCGTCGCCGAGGCCGACGCCCTCCTCGCGGAGCTGGCCCGGGACACGGGATTCCCTGACGGCAGCGACTTCGAGGAGCAGACCGCGGCCCTCTCCGTCCACCACGCCGAGCACCTCAACGGCTACCGCCGGGTGCACGCCGTCCAGCGGGGCGAGGGCAGCACGGAGGAGATGCGCGAAGCCATGATCGAGGCCCGTGGACTCTTCGACGTCCTGGTCTCCAACGGCAACGGGGCCCCGGTCCGCCAGGACCACCACCATGCGGAAGGAAGTGGCACAGCATGACGTACGACACCGAACGCACCCCCCGGATCCCCACCGAATCGCCCACAGCCGGCGAGCAGTCTGCGGTCCCTGCCGAGCAGTCTCCAGTCACCGTCGAGCAGCCTCCGGTTACCACCGAGCAGCCTCGGGCAGGTGCCGGCCGGGCAACCGAGCAGTCCCCCCGGGCTGCCGGACAGCCCCCTGCGGCCTCCCCCACAGCTTCCTCCACGGCCTCCTCCCCGGCCGGCGAACCCGCCTCCGCGGCCGACCGCCCGCTCTTTCGTGAGGCTGATCAGGAGAAGCTGGCGCTGCGGCTCCAGCAAGCGGTGACCGAATTCGTCGAGAACCCCACACGTGCGGTGGAGGAGGCAGAAGGCGCCTTCGACGCGGCGGTCGACGGCCTCGCGCACGCCCTCAAGGAGCGCCGGCGCGAGATGGACGTGCAGCAGCAGGGCAGGGAGTCCGGAACCCGGACCGAGGAACTCCGGATCGTCCTGCAGCAGTACCGCGATCTCACCGAACGGCTGCTGAAGGTCTGAGACTACCGGGACAGGAACAGTCCTCAGGCGGGAGCCACGAGTTCGGCACGCAGGCGCCGCAGGGCCTCTTCCGGGAGGCGGAGCCCGTCGCGTACATAGCCGTCGAGACCTCCCCACCGTTCGTCCATGGCGTCCAGCGCCGTGTCGAGATAGCGGGGGCGGACCTCGATGATCGCGGAAGCGATCTCGGGGTCGCCGCCCGCGTCGAGGAAGTTCTGCACGTACGGCCGGTAGGCAACCCGCACGACCGGGTTCACCGCGAGGTACTCGATCCTCACCGTGTCCCGGGATGCGCCCAGCAGGAGCAGGAGCAGCGCCGCCGCCCAGCCCGTACGGTCCTTGCCCGCCGTGCAGTGGAAGAGGACCGGGCCGGCGGCGCTGTCGGCGACCGTGTCGACGAAGGCCCGGTACGCGGCCGCGGCGCGCGGCGAGAGCACCATCTGCCGGTACGTCTCCGCGAAGATCTCCTCGGCCCTTCCGTCGCCGAGCAGCCGCTCCGCCTCGACGGTGTCGGCGAGCAGGGCGCGGAGCCGGGCGGGCGCCACGCCCGGGTTGTCCCCGAGCACGTCCGCGACGAACAGCCGGGCTCCGGGCGGCAGGCGGTCGGGGGCGAACGCGCGTTCGTCCGCGGTGCGCAGATCGACGACCGTGCGGATGCCGAGGGCCGCCACCGCGGCGTCGTCCGCCGGGCCGAGACCGCTGAGCTGGCCGGAGCGCAGCACCCGGCCGGGCCGGACCTGACAGCCGTACTGCAGGGCGATGCCGCCCAGGTCACGCAGGTTGAGAACGGACACTGCCGGGACGGCCCTGACGGTTTGCACGATGAACTTCCTCTTTTCCCGGCACGTATCCGAATGAGGTTCGGCCTGGCCGGATCAAAAGTCGCATGAGGTCCGGAAATCGGCAATGTAAAACGCCGGGGCTGATCGACCGGGCATACCGGTACGCATGGAGGACACGAAAGGGGCCTCCGCTCGGCCGGCCTGCGAATCCACGGGCCGCACCGGGATGAGCGGGGATTCAACGAAACGCGGAGAGCGGGTACGCGATCACGGCGGAGCTCCGTACGAATTGCATACCCGGCGGGCTGAATGAACGTTACGGAACCACGCCTTTGGTCAATTCTCCGTCATCGCATTCACCGGCCCCCGCGGGGCGGTCGCGTTCATTCAGCCAGCAGTCTGTTCTTCTGGGCCGCGAACTCGGCGTCCGTGAGGACGCCCTGCTTCTTCAGCTCGCCCAGCCGCTCCAGCTGGTTGATCAGGTCGTCCGGGGCCGGCGCGGCCGCCTGCTGCCGCACCGGCGGCTCGGGAGCGGGGACGGGCTGCTGCTCCATCTCCCGTTCGGTGAACTTCTCCTGCTGGTGCTGCTGTACCCGGCCGCTGACCGCGGAGGCGGTGCCCGCGACGACGGCCGTCCGAGCCATCGCGCCGAGCAGGCCGGGTCCGCGTCGGTTCATTCCGGGGCCTCGAAAAATCGGCATGGCGTACGCCTTTCCGTGCGGGAGCGATGTCAGCGGGCGGAACCGGCGGCGGACAGGGCCGCCTCCGCGACACCGGCCGGGATCCGCTCATGGGCGACGAGTTGTCCGCCCGACGCGCGGACGGCCTCGGTGAGCGGCACCGCCCAGAGGTCCTCCCACACGATCAGTGCCGCGGAGCTGCCCGGTGGCACGCTCTCACCCAGCGTCCGGATGTCGTCTTCGTTCAGCATCCCGGTGACCTCGCCCTCGACCCGCTCGAACGAGACGAGGTCGTCGGGGTCGAGGTCGTCCAGCTCAACGGTCTCGATCGTGCCGTCGTCGTCCCGGTACACAAAGGTCAGGTCGATGATGCGGACCGCCTTCGACGCGACCGCGTCGGCCAGCGCCGGCGCGATGGCGCCGGTGAACCGGCTGCCGGGAAAGGCGACGACAAGGTACTCGACAGGTCCCACAGCCACGGGGGTGTCCTCTCCGGGGGGATGGATTGCCAGCAGCATAACTTCGGTCATTTGCCGCCGCACTGCGACAAAACACCCACCGACCTCCAGGGCAAGGGCGCCGAACACTCCCGCCCCGCTTGTTACTCCACAGTACGTAAGGGATCAAGTGCACCCGGGGAGGGCAAGGTCACAGCCGGTGCCTCTGCTCCGCCTCTAGAAACCTGCCCTAGCATCTGGGCATGACGGTCCAGCCTGCTGACGGGCTTTCGTTGGCCGCCGAATTCCCTGACCCCGCCCATGAGCAGTGGCAGAGCCTCGTCGAGGGTGTGCTGCGCAAGTCGGGCAAGGACGTTTCGGGTTCGGCCGCCGAGGAAGCGCTGTCCACCACGGTGGAGGACGGGCTCATCACCCGCCCCCTCTACACCTCGCGCGACGACGCGCCCGATGCCGGTCTCCCGGGCTTCGCCCCCTTCACCCGCGGCGGCAAGCCGGCGGGGAGCACGGCGGGCGGCTGGGGTGTCCGGCAACGGCACACCATCCCCGATCCCGCCCGGCTCAACGAAGCCGTGCTCGCGGATCTGGAGAACGGAGTCACCTCGCTGTGGCTGACCGTGGGGGACGCCGGTGGCGGCGTGCCGGTCTCCGGTCTCGCCCGTGCGCTGGACGGCGTCCTTCTCGACCTGGCTCCGATCGTCCTGGACGCGGGCTCCGAACTCGACGCCGCCGCGACGGAGTTGCTGCGCCTCTACGCGGAGCGGGGGGTATCGCCGCAGTCGGCGCGCGGCAGCCTGGGCGCCGACCCACTGGGGCAGGCCGCCCGCTCCGGCGCGGCGCCGGAACAGGCGGCGGCGGTCAACTGGGCGCTTCGCTGCGCCCGTGAGTACCCCGGGCTGCGGGCGCTGACCGTCGATGCGATGCCCTACCACGAGGCCGGCGGCTCGGCCGCACAGGAGCTGGGCAGTTCACTGGCCACGGGGGTCGCCTACCTGCGGGCGCTGACCGAGGCGGGCCTCGGCGTCGAAGAGGCCTGCGCGCAGCTGGAGTTCCGGTACGCGGCCACCGCCGACCAGTTCCTGACGATCGCCAAGATGCGGGCCGCGCGCCGACTGTGGGCGCGGGTCGCCGAGGTCTGCGGCGCCGCCCGGTCCGGGGCGCAGCGGCAGCACGCAGTGACGTCGCCGGTGATGATGACCCGGCGCGATCCGTGGGTGAACATGCTCCGCACCACGCTGGCCTGTCTCGGCGCGGGCGTCGGCGGGGCCGAAACGGTGACCGTGCTGCCGTTCGATCACGCGCTGGGCCTGCCGGACGCGTTCGCGCGGCGCATCGCCCGTAACACCTCGACGATCCTGGTGGAGGAGTCGCATCTGGCCCGGGTGATCGACCCGGCGGGCGGCTCCTGGTACGTGGAGCGGCTCACCGACGAGCTCGCGGAGTCCGCCTGGGCCTTCTTCCAGGAGATCGAGCGGGCGGGAGGGCAGGCGGCCGCGCTGGAGTCCGGAATGGTCTCGGAACGGCTCGCGGCGACCTGGGCGGCGCGCAAGAAGAACCTGGCGCGGCGCAAGGAACCCATCACCGGCGTCAGCGAGTTCCCGCAGCTCGCCGAGCGTGCGGTGGAGCGCGAGGCCCCGCCGTCCACAGAAGCCCGGGGCGGTCTTCCGGTGGTCCGCCGGGACGAGGCGTTCGAGGAGCTGCGGTCCCGCTCGGACGCACATCTGGCGGCGACCGGCCGACGGCCGAGGGTGTTCATCGCCGCGCTCGGCCCCGCGGCCGCGCACACCGCGCGGGCCTCGTTCGCCGCGAACCTCTTCCAGGCGGGCGGCATCGAGCCGGTCCATGAGCCGGTTCAGGTGGATGCCTCCTCGGTCGCCGCGGCCTTCGCGGCCGCCGGGACGGACGTGGCCTGTCTGTGTTCCAGCGACGCGCTCTACGCCGAACAGGCCGGCGAGGTCGCCGCGGCGCTCGTCTCGGCGGGTGCGCGGCGCGTGTACCTGGCGGGGCGGCCGGGCGACTACACCGGTGTCGACGAGTACGTCTTCGCCGGCTGCGATGTGGTGGCCGTGCTGTCCTCCGTTCTCGACCGTATGGGTGTGGCGTAATGCGGATCCCCGATTTCTCCGACATCGAGCTCGGCCCCGGCAGCGGCGCCGAGGTGACAGAGGACCAGTGGCGTACGGCGGTGAAGGAGTCCTCCGGGAGCTCCGACGGAGACCTCCGGTGGGAGACCCCGGAGGGTATCGCGGTCAAGCCGTTGTACACGGGCCAGGATTTGGAGGGGCTGGACTTCCTGGGTACGTATCCGGGTGTGGCGCCGTTTCTGCGTGGGCCGTATCCGACGATGTATGTGAATCAGCCCTGGACGATCCGGCAGTACGCGGGGTTCTCCACCGCTGAGGAGTCCAATGCCTTCTACCGCCGTAACCTGGCGGCGGGGCAGAAGGGGCTGTCGGTCGCGTTCGATCTGCCGACCCACCGGGGCTACGACAGCGACCATCCAAGGGTGACCGGCGATGTCGGCATGGCCGGTGTCGCGATCGACTCGATCTACGACATGCGCCAGCTGTTCGAGGGCATCCCGCTGGACCGGATGTCGGTGTCGATGACGATGAACGGGGCGGTGCTCCCCGTCCTCGCCCTGTACATCGTGGCCGCCGAGGAACAGGGCGTACCGCCGGAGAAGCTGGCCGGGACCATTCAGAACGACATTCTGAAGGAGTTCATGGTCCGCAACACCTACATCTATCCGCCGAAGCCCTCGATGCGGATCATCTCCGACATCTTCTCGTACACGTCGCAGAGGATGCCGCGCTACAACTCGATCTCCATCTCCGGCTACCACATCCAGGAAGCCGGAGCCACGGCGGACCTGGAGCTGGCCTACACCCTGGCCGACGGGGTCGAATACCTGCGCGCCGGACGCGACACCGGCCTGGACGTGGACGCGTTCGCGCCCCGGCTGTCGTTCTTCTGGGCGATCGGCATGAACTTCTTCATGGAGATCGCGAAACTCCGGGCCGCCCGGCTGCTGTGGGCGAAGCTCGTGAAGCAGTTCGATCCACAGAACCCCAAGTCGCTTTCCCTGCGCACCCATTCGCAGACCTCGGGCTGGTCGCTGACCGCGCAGGACGTCTTCAACAACGTCACCCGCACCTGCGTGGAAGCGATGGCCGCGACCCAGGGCCACACCCAGTCGCTCCACACCAACGCCCTCGACGAGGCGCTCGCGCTGCCCACCGACTTCTCGGCCCGCATCGCCCGCAACACCCAGCTGCTGCTCCAGCAGGAGTCCGGCACGGGCCGGGTCATCGACCCCTGGGGCGGCAGCGCGTACGTGGAGAAGCTGACCTACGACCTGGCGCGGCGGGCCTGGCAGCACATCGAGGAGGTCGAGGCGGCGGGCGGCATGGCCAAGGCCATCGACGCCGGCATCCCCAAACTCCGCATCGAGGAGGCCGCCGCCCGCACCCAGGCCCGCATCGACTCCGGACGCCAGCCCGTCATCGGCGTCAACAAGTACCGCGTCGAGACCGACGAGAAGATCGACGTCCTCAAGGTCGACAACACCTCGGTCCGCACCCAGCAGATCGAAAAGCTCCGCCGACTGCGCGAAGAGCGGGACGAGACCGCCTGCCAGGACGCGCTGCGCGCACTGACGGACGCGGCGGGCCGGGAGCCCGGCCCGGGGCTGGAGGGCAATCTGCTGGCGCTGGCCGTGGACGCGGCGCGGGCGATGGCGACCGTGGGCGAGATCTCGGACGCGCTGGAGAAGGTGTACGGGCGGCACTCGGGCCAGATCCGTACGATCTCGGGTGTGTACCGCAACGAGGCAGGGGAGTCACCGTCCGTGGACCGCACCCGCGCGCTGGTCGACGCGTTCGAGGAGGCCGAGGGACGCCGGCCGCGGATCCTGGTCGCCAAGATGGGCCAGGACGGACACGACCGCGGCCAGAAGGTGATCGCGACCGCCTTCGCCGACCTGGGCTTCGACGTGGACGTGGGCCCGCTGTTCCAGACGCCGGGCGAGGTCGCCCGGCAGGCGGTCGAGGCGGACGTGCACATCGTCGGCGTCTCCTCCCTGGCCGCCGGCCACCTCACCCTCGTACCCGCACTCCGCGAGGAACTCGCCGCCGAAGGTCGCGAGGACATCATGATCGTGGTCGGCGGAGTCATCCCGCCGTCCGACATCGAGGCCCTGCACGAGGCAGGCGCCGCAGCCGTGTTCCCGCCGGGAACCGTAATCCCGGACGCGGCCCACGATCTGGTGACGCGGCTCGGCGCCTCACTCGGCCACGAGCTGTGAGCCGCTGAGCCCATGGCCCCGAAGATCGATCTCGACAGCTACGCGAAGGGCGTACTCGACGGGAAGCGGGCGCACATCGCGCGCGCCATCACACTCGTCGAGTCCACCCGTGCCGACCACCGCGCACTGGCCCAGCAGTTGCTGCGCGAGCTCCTGCCGCACTCCGGCAGCGCCCGCCGCATCGGCATCAGCGGGGTGCCCGGAGTCGGCAAGTCCACGTTCATCGACGCCCTCGGCACGATGCTCACCGGCCTCGGGCACTGGGTCGCGGTGCTGGCCGTCGACCCGTCGTCCAGCCGTACCGGCGGCTCCATCCTCGGGGACAAGACCCGGATGGAGCGGCTCGCGGTGGACCCGGCGGCTTTCGTACGCCCCTCCCCCACCGCCGGCACGCTGGGCGGGGTGGCCAAGGCGACCCGGGAGTCCATCGTGGTGATGGAGGCGGCGGGCTACGACGTGGTGCTGGTGGAGACGGTGGGGGTCGGCCAGTCGGAGACGGCGGTCGCCAATATGGTCGACACGTTTCTGCTGCTGACCCTGGCCCGTACCGGCGACCAGCTCCAGGGCATCAAGAAGGGTGTGCTGGAGCTGGCCGACGCCATCGCGGTGAACAAGGCCGACGGACCGCACGAACGCGACGCCCGCTCCGCCGCACGTGAACTGGCGGGCGCCCTGCGGCTGATGCACCCTGCGGACGCGGCCTGGACACCGCCGGTACTGACGTGCAGCGCCCGCGAGGGAAGCGGCCTCGACACCCTGTGGGAGCGGCTGGAACAGCACCGGACCCTGCTCGAATCGACCGGCCGGCTGGCGGCCAAACGGCGTGAGCAGCAGGTCGACTGGACCTGGACGATGGTGCGCGACGAGCTGCTGGAGAGCCTGCGCAGCCACCCGGGAGTGCGGGCGCTCGCACCGGAACTCGAACTCAGGGTCCGGGAAGGCACCCTGCCCGCCACGCTGGCCGCCGAGCAGATCCTGGCGGCGTTCCGGGACTGAGTGCTGTCCCGGGACGGCCGAATGCGGCCGGACGGGCGGAAATTGGGCTGCGGCGGGAGTCCGGGCCTCCCCATACTGGGCGGGCCCGAACTCCCGGACTCCGAAGGAACTCCCCCGCGTGCAGGCCGCTGTCACCATCACACCCGCCCAGATACCCGAACTGCTCCTGGGACTCGCCACCGTGCGGCCCGTGTTCCTGTGGGGAGCGCCGGGGATCGGCAAGTCGTCGCTCGTGCACCGGTTCGCGGAGTCGCTCGGACTGGAGTGCGTCAGCCTGCTCGGGACGCAGCTCGCCCCCGAGGACCTGATCGGCGTGCCGCAGATCCGCGACGGCCGCTCGGTGTTCTGCCCGCCGGAGGCCATCGCCCGCGACGAGCCCTACTGCCTCTTCCTGGACGAGCTCAACGCCGCCACCCCCGATGTCCAGAAGGCCTTCTACTCCCTCATCCTGGACCGCCGGATCGGCTCGTACGAGCTGCCCGCCGGCTCGATCGTCATCGGGGCCGGCAACCGGGCGACGGACAACGCCCTGGCCAGGCCCATCGCGTCCGCGCTGGTCAACCGGCTCACCCACGTCCATCTGCGGGCCTCGTCGCAGGACTGGCTGGTGTGGGCGGGCGAGAACGGCATCCACCCCTGGGTGACGGACTACCTGATCGACCGGCCCGACCACCTGTGGTCGCAGCCGCCCAAGACCGAGGAGCCGTTCTCCACGCCGCGTTCCTGGCACATGCTCTCCGACGCCCTGCACTCCTTCGGCCCCGACATCGGTGAGGAGACGCTGAAGGTGATCGTGCACGGAACGCTGACACCGGCCCACGCCGTCTCCTTCTGCGGATACGCGAAGATCGTGCGCCACACCTTCGGTATCGAGGCAATCCTCAGGGGGGACGCCTCCTGGCCCACCCGGCTGGAGGACCGTGACCTCCTGTACTACCTCGCGGAGGCATTTCGCGGCCGGCTCGTGAAGGAGCTGCCGCGCCGGAAGGAGCACGTCTCCGCGTCGATGCGGCAGACGTCGTACCGCGCCAAGTCGCTGCTCGTGCAGCTTGCCGAGATTTCGGTCGAGGTCGCGCAGACCGTCATCGCGGACGACGCCGACGGGCTGCCCGTACTGCCCGCCTGGTTCCTCGTCGAGGCGGCGCGCGACATGCCCAGGCTGGTCGAGGCCCGGCGATGAAGGCATCGGCCCGCCGCGCGAACAGCAAAGGCGGCAAGGGCGGCAAGGGCAGTGCGTCCGACCCGGCCGCCGCGGCTTTCGCCGCCGGGCTCGCGCTGGTCACACGCAATCCCGCCTTCGCCGCCCTGAAGGCGTCCGTGTGCAGAGAGCCCGACTGCGGCCTCGCCCCGACGGGAGGGCTGGCCACCGTCACCTCCAACGGCACCATCCACGTCCACCCCGCCAAGCGGGCGGATCCGGCGGAATGGGCCTGGGCCCTGGCCCACTGCCTGCTGCATCTGGGCTTCGGCCATGTCCCGGCCTCCGCGGAGGATCCGCGTGAGCAGCCCGACCGGTTCGACCTCGCGGCACGGTGCGCGGTCGTCAACCGCTTCCTGCTCACCCATCCGACGGGCAGGCCGCCCGTCGATCTGCCGACGGACAGTCCGGGCGGCGACGAGGAGCAGCTGGCCGCACGCTGGCGCCGCGACGGCATCCCCGCCGCCCACGAGCACTGCGGCACCGCGGGCGAGCGCGCGGACCAGATCCTCACCACCTGGCGCGCCTGGAACAACTCCGCCGTCCCGGACTGGGAGACCGCATTCGCTCACGCCCTCACCCGCAGCGTCTCCGCCGCGATGGACCTGGCGGGCGGCCGTCTCGACCGCACGAGCGGGGAGCGCCTGCCGCAGCGCCCCTGGGACCGGGCCCTGAACTGGTTCGTCTCCTCGTACCCGCTGCTCGGCGGAATCGCCGCCGGGCTCACGGTCGTGGCCGACGCCGAACTGGCCCGCTCGCAGAGCATCGACATCGCCGCGGTCAGCTCGGTGGCGGGCGAGATCTACATCAACCCGCTGCGCACGTTCACGGACGAGGAATGGCGCTTCGTCCTCGCCCACGAGATGCTGCACGCCGCGCTCCGCCACGGCGAACGCCGCGGTGGCCGCGACCCGTTGCTGTTCAACGTCGCCGCCGATTACGTCGTCAACGACTGGCTGGTCCGGATGCGCGTCGGTGACATGCCCGCCGGCCTCCTGTACGACCCGGAGCTGCGGGACCTGTCCGCAGAGGAGGTGTACGACCGCATCGCGGGCGACCTGCGCCGGCGCCGCAGGCTCGCGACGCTGCGGGGCAAGGGCGCCGGTGACATCCTCGGCGACCCCCTGCCGCGCCCCGGAGCCCGTCCGTACACCGACCTGGACGACTTCTACCGGCGGGGCCTGGTCCAGGGCTTCGACCTGCACCAGTACGAGGAGCGCGGTCTGCTGCCCGCCGGGCTGATCGAGGAGATCCGGGCACTGGCCCACCCGCCGGTGCCGTGGGACGCGAGACTGGCGCGCTGGTTCGACGAGTACGTTCCCCGGCCGGAGCCCGTACGGTCCTATGCCCGCCCGGGACGGCGGCAGGCATCGACCCCTGACATCCCGAGGGCGGGCCGGTACTTTCCGCCGGAGGAGACGGCCCGCTGCACCTTCGGCGTCGTCCTCGACACCTCCGGCTCGATGAACAGCGGCCTGCTGGGCAAGGCTCTGGGCGCCATCGCCTCCTACGCCGAGGCACGTGACGTCCCCGCGGCGCGCGTGGTCTTCTGCGACGCGGCACCGTACGACGCCGGCTACCTGCCACCGGCCGAGATAGCCGGCCGGGTGCGGGTGCGCGGCCGCGGCGGGACCGAACTGCAGCCGGGAATCGACCTGTTGCACCGGGCGGACGACTTCCCGCCGACGGCCCCGCTGCTCGTGATCACCGACGGCCGGTGCGACACCTTGCGGATCCGGCGCGAACACGCCTTCCTGATCCCGCAGGGGGCGTCCCTGCCGTTCACGGCACGCGGCCCGGTGTTCCGGCTGAGCTGAGCGCGGGTCCGGACGGCGCCCGCCGACCCGAGCCGCCGACCCGAGCCGCCGACGCCGGACCGTGACCTCCGGGCGCGGGCCGTGCTACATTGCCATTGGTACGTGTGTACGCCTTGAAGTTCAGGCGCCGGTACCGCTTCATTTCTCATCACGCTGACGCGCCCGTCCATTCCGGCCAGCGATCCGGCGTTACCGCATTTCATTCCTCAGTCCGGCACGGGCTGTCCCACCGGACTTTCCTGCCCGTCGCACGGGGCGTGACATCTCCGCCCCCGTTTCTGCCGGGCCCCTTCATTCGCATGTCCGCGAAAGGACCACCCCGCATGACCACCACACTCGAACACCCCGTGACCACCGAACCCGCCGCCCGCACGGCCGCGGCCGGTGTCCTCGACATCACCCAGCAGGGGCACGGCACCCTGCGTCCCGCCGACGGCCACGCCACCCCGCGCGACGTCCAGGTGCCGGCCGCGCTCATCCGCCGGCACGGCCTGCGCAAGGGCGACGCCGTCGAAGGGACCTGCGACCGGCCCCGTGCCCTGAGCACCGTCGTCCGCGTCAACGGCCTCCCCCCGCAGGCCCTTCGGGGCCGGCCGCACTTCCGTGACCTCACCCCGCTCCACCCCCGGCGGCGGCTGCGCCTGGAGACTTTCTCGGGCACCCCGTCGACGCGCGTCGTCGACCTCGTCGCCCCGGTCGGCAAGGGTCAGCGCGGGCTCATCGTGGCCCCGCCCAGGACCGGCAAGACGGTCCTGCTCCAGCAGATCGCGGCCTCGGTCGCCGAGAACCACCCCGAGTGCCACCTGATGGTGGTGCTGCTCGACGAGCGCCCGGAGGAGGTCACCGACATGCGGCGATCGGTACGGGGCGAGGTCTACGCCTCCACCTTCGACCGCCCCGCCAAGGAGCACATCGCGCTGGCCGAGCTCGCGCTCGAACGCGCCAAGCGACTGGTCGAGCAGGGCCGCGACGTCGTCATCCTGCTGGACTCCCTCACCCGGCTGTGCCGGGCCCACAACAACGCGGCCTCGGCCGGCGGCCGCACCCTCAGCGGCGGTGTCGACGCGGCGGCCCTGCTCGGACCCAAGCGCCTCTTCGGCGCCGCGCGGCTCACCGAGGAGGGCGGCTCCCTCACCATCCTGGCCACGGCCCTCGTGGACACCGGCTCACGCGCCGACGAGTACTTCTTCGAGGAGCTGAAGGGGACCGGCAACATGGAACTGCGGCTCGACCGCTCCCTGGCCGAGAAGCGCGTCCACCCGGCCGTGAACATCGCGGCCTCCGGAACCCGACGCGACGAACTCCTCGTACCGGCCGAGGAACTGACCGCCGTACGCGGTCTGCGGCGCGCCCTGCACTCCAGGGACGCGCAGACCTCGCTCGAAACGCTGCTGGACCGGCTCCGGCACACCCCGGACAACGCCGCCTTCCTCGAACTGATCCGCAACACGGTGCCGGCCGCCTGAGCAGCGGTCACACGTCCTACCATGTAGCGGCACTTACCAGCAGAGGGAGAGCAGCCACATGGAATTCCGCCGACTCGGCCGCAGCGGTCTGACGATCAGCGAGATCGCGTACGGAAACTGGCTCACCCACGGCTCCCAGGTGGAGGAGGACGCGGCGCTCGCCTGCATCCGGGCCGCCCTGGACGCCGGCATCACCACCTTCGACACCGCGGACGTCTACGCGCAGACACGGGCGGAGGCGGTGCTCGGACGGGCCCTCAAGGACGAGCGCCGCGAAGGGCTGGAGATCTTCACCAAGGTCTACTTCCAGACCGGCCCCGGGCAGAACGACCGGGGGCTCGGCCGCAAGCACATCATGGAGTCGATCGACAACTCACTGCGCCGGCTCCAGACCGACCACGTCGACCTGTACCAGGCGCACCGCTACGACCACACCACGCCGCTGGAGGAGACGATGGAGGCGTTCGCCGACGTCGTCCGCTCCGGCAAGGCGCACTACATCGGCGTATCGGAGTGGACGGCCGGCCAGTTGCGCGCCGGGCACGCGCTGGCCCGCGAACTGCGGGTGCCGTTCATCTCCAACCAGCCGCAGTACTCGGCGTTGTGGCGGGTCATCGAGGACGAGGTGGTGCCCGCGTCCGAGGAGCTCGGCATCGGCCAGATCGTCTGGTCACCGATCGCCCAGGGCGCGCTCACCGGCAAGTACCGGCCCGGTGCGCCGCTGCCGGCCGGCTCGCGGGCGACGGACGACAAGGGCGGGGCCGACATGGTCGCCGACTGGCTGCGCGAGGAGGTGCTGGAGCGGGTGCAGCTGCTGCGTCCGCTGGCCGAGCAGGCCGGTCTGAGCATGGCGCAGCTCGCGGTCGCCTGGGTGCTGCAGAATTCCAACGTCTCCGCCGCGATCATCGGCGCCTCCCGTCCCGAGCAGGTGACGGAGAACGCCGTGGCCGCCGGCGTGCGGCTGGACGCGGACCTGCTGAAGGCCGTCGACCAGGCACTGGACCCGGTGTCGCAGCGGGACCCCGGGCTCACCGCAGGCCACAAGGAGAACAGCTGACGTGACAGCGGCGGGGCCTGGCCGGATTCCGCGGATTCCGGCCGGGCCCCGCCGCTGTGCCGGGTCACATCCCGGTGTGCAGCGCGGCGGTGTGCTCGCGGACCTGTTCCGGGGTGAGGTAGCTGTCCGTGTATTCGAAGTCGCGCAGGGTGGCTGGTTTGCGGGACTGGAATCCGGTGCGGACGAAGTCGTCGCCCGCGGCCGCGTTGATCAGCCAGTTGGTCATGACCCTCGCCTTGGCCACGTTGGTCCGCAGCGCCGACCAGTGATAGCCGCGGGCCACGGCCTGGGCGCCGATTCCGTGCATCTCGATGCCGAGCGGCTTGGAGACGGCGTCCTTGCCGCCGAGGTCCACGACGAGCCCGAGGTCCTTGTGGACGTACGGCTGGAGTGGCTGGTTGCGGAGGGTGGCCAGCAGGTTGTCGGCGATCTTCCGGCCCTGGCGCATCGCGTGCTGCGCGGTGGGCGGGCAGACCGCGCCGTCGCCCTTGGCCAGGTCGGGGACGGCCGCCGCGTCACCGAGGGCGAAGATGCCGTCGTGGCCGGGCAGGCTCATGTCGGGGGTGACCGCCAGCCGGCCGCGTACCGTCTCCGCGTCGAAGGTGGCGACCAGCGGGCTGGCGGTGACGCCCGCCGTCCAGATCAGGGTGCGGCAGGGCAGCACCCGGCCGTCGGTGAAGGTCACCTTGTCGGGGCCCGCCTCGGCGACCGATACCCCCAGGGACACCTCGATCCCCCGTTCGCGCAGTACCTTCAGTGCGCTCTCACCGAGCTTGTCGCCCAGTTCGGGCATGAGCTTGGGGGCGATGTCGATCAGATGCCATTTGATCAGCTTGGGGTCGAGCCTGGGATAGTGCCGGACGGCGTTGGTGGTCAGCCGCTGCAGGCAGGCCGCGGTCTCGGTGCCCGCGTACCCGCCGCCGACGACGACGAACTGCAGCCGCGAGGCCCGCTCCTCCTCGTCGTGGCTGGCGTCCGCGAGATCGAGCTGCGCGATGACGTGATCGCGCACGAAAGCGGCCTCCGCCAGGGTCTTCATGCCCCGGGCGTTGTCGAGCAGCCCGGGGATGTCGAAGGTGCGGGTGACGCTTCCCGGGCTGAGCACGATGTAGTCGTAGCGCTCGTTGACGACCTCGTCGGTGATCTTGCGGATCACGCAGACCTTCGCCAGCGGGTCCACTCCGATGGCCCCGCCGGGAATGATCCTGGTGCGGTGCCGGCTGCTGCGGCGCAATGACACAGCGACCGACTGCGGGGTGAGGACGCCCGAGGCCACCTGGGGCAGCAGGGGCAGGTAGAGCTGGTAGGAGAACGGGGCCACGAGTGCGATGTCGGCCTCGCCGGGACGGAGCCGGCGTTCCAGACGGCGTACGCACTCGACCCCGGCAAAACCGGCTCCGACAACGAGGATCCTGGGTCGTGCCACAGTCTTCGTCCCTTCTCGGGGTCTGCACGGTCATCCGTTCGCCTGCCCCGTCGCACGCGCACGTCACCTCTCATCTTCACGAGACAGCGGCGACTTCGCCTGCTGGGGCGGCGGAACGGACGACCGGTACTCACCTGATCAGGTACGTCACCACCGTGCAGGCGCCGCCGGCCGTCCCTAGGCAGACCACGGTTGCGGCCGCGACGCAGCGCGCCCGCAGCGTGCGGTACCGCCGGCTGTACTCACCGCGCAGCTCCGTGGCGCGGGCACAGACGCGGACCAGCATCACCCGCGAGGCCTCGGCCCGGTCGGCGGCGTACACCCGTTCCACGTCCTCGCGCTGGGCGGTGGTGAGCCAGGGCAGCTCGTCGGTGAAGCGGCGGGCGTACCGGCGCGCCTGCTCGATCTCGGCGTTCCACAGCAGATAGCCCTCCATCTGGGCCAGTCCGCGGGCGCTGTCCTTCTCGGGGTCGATGGACACCCGGTCCTCCTCTCCGCCGGCCCGCCCGCTCACGCCTGCTTGTCCCCCGGAGCGACCGTCACCGAGCGGTCGAGGCGGTTGGACGCGTCATCGAGCTCACGCACGGAGGGGTGGTGCAGGTCGAACGCCGGGGATTCGGAACGGATCCGGGGCAGCGTGACGAAGTTGTGCCGGGGCGGCGGGCAGGAGGTCGCCCACTCCAGCGAACGGCCGTAGCCCCACGGGTCGTCGACCCCGACGTACTCGCCGTACTTGGCCGTCTTCCAGACGTTGTACAGGAACGGGAGCATCGACAGTCCGAGCAGGAACGAGGAGATCGTCGAGATGGTGTTCAGCGCGGTGAAGCCGTCCGCCGCGAGGTAGTCGGCGTAGCGGCGCGGCATGCCTTCCGCCCCCAGCCAGTGCTGCACCAGGAACGTGCCGTGGAAGCCCACGAACAGCGTCCAGAAGGTGATCTTGCCGAGCCGCTCGTCCAGCATCTTTCCGGTGAACTTCGGCCACCAGAAGTGGAATCCCGCGAACATCGCGAAGACCACGGTGCCGAAGACCACGTAGTGGAAGTGCGCCACCACGAAGTACGAGTCCGAGACGTGGAAGTCCATCGGGGGCGACGCGAGGATGACACCGGTGAGGCCGCCGAAGAGGAAGGTGACGAGAAAACCGACGGACCAGAGCATCGGCGTCTCGAAGGAGAGCGAGCCCTTCCACATCGTGCCGATCCAGTTGAAGAACTTCACCCCGGTCGGTACCGCGATGAGGAACGTCATGAACGAGAAGAACGGCAGCAGCACACCGCCGGTGACGTACATGTGGTGCGCCCACACGGTCACGGACAGACCCGCGATGGCGATCGTCGCGCCGACCAGACCGATGTATCCGAAGATCGGTTTCCGGCTGAAGACGGGAATGATCTCGGTGACGATCCCGAAGAACGGGAGCGCGATGATGTAGACCTCCGGATGGCCGAAGAACCAGAAGAGGTGCTGCCACAGGAGCGCGCCGCCGTTGGCCGCGTCGAAGACGTGCGCCCCGAACTTGCGGTCCGCCTCCAGGGCCAGCAGCGCCGCGGCCAGCACCGGGAAGGCCAGCAGGACCAGGACGGCGGTCAGCAGGACGTTCCAGACGAAGATCGGCATGCGGAACATCGTCATGCCGGGTGCGCGCATGCAGATGATCGTGGTGATGAAGTTGACCGAGCCGAGGATCGTGCCGAATCCGGAGAAGGCCAGACCCATGATCCACATGTCGGCGCCGACGCCCGGCGAGCGGACCGCGTCCGTCAGCGGGGAGTAGGCGAACCAGCCGAAGTCGGCCGCACCCTGGGGGGTGAGGAAGCCGGCCACCGCGATGATCGAGCCGAAGAGGTAGAGCCAGTACGCGAACATGTTCAGCCGCGGGAACGCCACGTCGGGCGCACCGATCTGCAGCGGCATGATCCAGTTGGTGAAGCCGGCGAACAGCGGTGTCGCGAACATCAGCAGCATGATCGTGCCGTGCATCGTGAACGCCTGGTTGAACTGCTCGTTCGACATGATCTGCGAACCCGGACGGGCCAGCTCGGCGCGCATGAAGAGCGCGAGCAGACCGCCGATGAGGAAGAACGCGAACGAGGTGACCAGGTAGAGCGAGCCGATCGTCTTGTGGTCCGTGGTGGTCATCCACGTGATGACGACGTTTCCCGGTTCTCTGCTGTGTACCGGAAGCTCGTTGGCGTAGGACTCGTCGTCCTGCGCCGCCCCTGTTGTACCCGTCGTCGTCACTGGGACGCTCCTTCGATTGTCTGCCGCCGGTGGACCGCGCACCCGGCGTGGCGCCGCCTCCACCGGGGTCGGCCGAACGGCCCTGCCCGCACGTCGCGCGCGTTTCCGGTTGCAGCAAACCAGCCGGGTGGCCGCCCGGGGTGGCCCTGTGCCCTCCGTGGCGCGACATTCACCCGTCAGGGCGTCCCCCGAGGCACTCCGCGGCACCGGCCCGGCCCGCCGCCGGAAACGGCGCCGCCCCGGCTCGACGGTGTGTCGGCCGGGGCGGAACGGTCACGAGCGGTGCGGGTGGGGGGAGCGGCAGGGCCACTCCCCCCGTCCACGGCATCCGGTCAGACGAGGCTCGCGATCGCCTGGTTGAACGTCGCGGACGGCCGCATGACGGCCGAGGCCTTGGCCGGGTCGGGCTGGTAGTAGCCGCCGATGTCCACCGGCTTGCCCTGGACCGCGACCAGCTCGTCGACGATGGTCCCCTCGTTCTCGGACAGCGTCTTGGCGAGCGGCGCGAAGGCCTCTGCCAGCTTGGCGTCGGCGGTCTGCCGCGCCAGCTCCTGGGCCCAGTACAGGGCCAGGTAGAAGTGGCTGCCGCGGTTGTCGATGCCGCCGAGCCTGCGGCTGGGGGACTTGTCCTCGTTCAGGAACGTGGCCGTCGCGCGGTCCAGCGTGTCCGCGAGGACCTGGGCGCCGGCGTTGTCCGTCGTCTGCGCGAGGTGCTCGAAGCTGACGGCGAGGGCGAGGAACTCACCCAGGCTGTCCCAGCGCAGGTAGTTCTCCTTGACGAGCTGCTGCACGTGCTTCGGCGCGGAACCGCCGGCGCCCGTCTCGAACAGACCGCCGCCGTTCATCAGCGGGACGACGGAGAGCATCTTCGCACTGGTGCCCAGCTCGAGGATGGGGAACAGGTCGGTGAGGTAGTCACGCAGCACGTTGCCGGTGACGGAGATGGTGTCCTCGCCGCGGCGGATGCGCTCCAGGGAGAACGCGGTGGCCTTCACCGGCGACATGATCTCGATCTGCAGACCGTCGGTGTCGTGGTCGGCCAGGTACGTCCTGACCTTCTCGATGAGCTTGGCGTCGTGCGCGCGGTCCTCGTCGAGCCAGAACACGGCCGGGTTGCCGGTCGCGCGGGCGCGGGTGACGGCGAGCTTGACCCAGTCCTGGATCGGCAGGTCCTTGGCCTGGCACACGCGGAAGATGTCTCCGGCGCCGACGGCCTGCTCCAGCACGGCCTCGCCGTTGCCGTTGACGACCCGCACCGTGCCGGTGGTGGGGATCTCGAAGGTCTTGTCGTGGCTGCCGTACTCCTCGGCCTTCTGCGCCATGAGGCCGACGTTGGAGACCGAGCCCATCGTGGCCGGGTCGTACGCGCCGTTGGCCCGGCAGTCGTCGATGACGACCTGGTAGACACCCGCGTAGCTGCTGTCGGGCAGCACGGCGAGGGTGTCGGCCTCCCCGCCGTCCGGGCCCCACATGTGGCCGGAGGTGCGGATCATGGCCGGCATCGAGGCGTCCACGATGACGTCGCTGGGGACGTGCAGGTTGGTGATGCCCTTGTCGGAGTCGACCATCGCCAGGGCGGGGCCCTCGGCGAGCTCGGCCTCGAAGGAGGCCTTGATCTCGGCACCGATGTGCGGGACCGAGTCCAGGCCCTTGAGGATGCCGCCGAGGCCGTCGTTCGGGGTCAGGCCGGCGGCGGCGAGCGCCTCTCCGTACTTGGCGAAGGTGTTCGGGAAGAAGGCGCGGACCACGTGGCCGAAGATGATCGGGTCGGAGACCTTCATCATGGTGGCCTTGAGGTGCACCGAGAAGAGGATGTCCTCCTCCTTGGCGCGGGCGACCTGTGCGGTGAAGAACTCGCGCAGCGCGGCGACGCGCATGACCGCGGCGTCCACGACCTCACCGGCGAGCACCGGTACGGACTCGCGCAGCACGGTGGTGGTGCCGTCGTCGCCCACCAGCTCGATGCGCAGGCTGCCGGCCTCTTCGATCACGACGGACTTCTCGGTGGAGCGGAAGTCGTCGACGCCCATGGTCGCGACGTTCGTCTTCGAGTCGGCCGTCCAGGCGCCCATGCGGTGCGGGTGCGCCTTGGCGTAGTTCTTGACCGACGCGGGGGCGCGGCGGTCGGAGTTGCCCTCGCGCAGGACGGGGTTGACCGCACTGCCCTTGATCTTGTCGTAACGCGCGCGGGCGTCCTTCTCCGCGTCGGACTTCGGGTCGTCCGGGTAGTCCGGGAGCGCGTAGCCCTGCTCCTGGAGCTCCGCGACCGCGGCCTTCAGCTGCGGGATCGACGCCGAGACGTTCGGCAGCTTGATGATGTTGGCGCCGGGGGTCGTGGCCAGCGCGCCGAGCTCCGCGAGCGCGTCGTCGACGCGCTGGTTCTCCTGGAGGCTGTCGGGGAAGCTGGCGATGATCCGGCCCGCCAGGGAGATGTCACGGCTCTCCACGGTGACCCCGGCCTTGGAGGCGTAGGCCTCGATCACCGGCAGGAACGAATACGTCGCCAGGGCCGGGGCCTCGTCGGTGTGTGTATAGATGATGGTCGAGTCAGTCACCCTGTGCTCCGCTCCACGTCTGCAACATTGCTTGACATCAAGATATCTCGTGATCGCCGCCGCCTCGACAGGGCCCTGCTCCGCACGGGCCGGAACCCGCCGTACCGCCGCGCGGCCCGGCCGGCAGCCGCGTCCGCCGCCGCGCTTTGCCATTGATTTGCCGTAGCGCCCCACCCCTGGCAGCGTGCGGCGGTATGAGTCCGGAAATCGAACACGACGAGCCGCTGACGCTGGCGGTACGGCTGCGCGAGCAGAAGAGCCCGAAGGCGCACGAGCGGCTGCTGGCCCTGGCGGCGCGATATCCCGAGGACGCCGCCATCGCCTATCAGACCGCCTGGTCGCACGATTCCCTCGGCCTGGAGGCACAGGCGGTGCCGTTCTACGAGCGGGCGCTGGAGGGTCCGGGGCTTTCGGCCGAGGACCGTCACGGGGCCTTCCTCGGCCTCGGCAGCACGCTGCGGGTGCTGGGCCGCTACGAGGCGGCGCGCGGAGTATTGCGCAGCGGTCTGGAGGAGTTCGCGCACGATGCCTCGCTGCTGACGTTCCTGGCGATGACGCTGTACAACCTCGGTGAGTCCCGCGAGGCCGTACGGACCCTCCTCAAGGTCACGGCGGCCACCAGTGCGGACGACCGGGTCCAGTCGTACCGCCCGGCGATCGAGTACTACGCCGACCGCCTGGACGAGACGGAGTAAGGGAGCGGGCTCCCAAGGGCCCCTCAGGGCCGTCCCGCCTCCGGGACCTCCTCGCCGGCCGGCACCGGCCCCGGCGGGGTGCCGTCGCCGAAGGGCCGGCCGCCCAGCTGTTCGCGGTGGTGCGGGGACAGCCAGCCCGACAGGTCGGGGCCGACGGGCACGATGCCGGTGGGGTTGATGCCCGTGTGGACCCGGTAGTAGTGCTGCTTGATGTGGTGGAAGTCGACCGTGTCACCGAAGCCGGGGGTCTGGTAGAGGTCCCTGGCGTAGGCCCACAGGACCGGGTCCTCGGTCAGTTTCGAGCGGTTGCACTTGAAGTGTCCGTGGTACACGGCGTCGAAGCGCACGAGTGTGGTGAAGAGCCGGATGTCGGCCTCTGTGACGGTGTCCCCCACCAGGTAGCGCCGGTCCGCGAGGCGCTGCGACACCAGGTCCAGGCGGCGGAACACATCCGCGTACGCGGCCTCGTACTCCCGCTGTCCGGCCGCGAACCCGGCCCGGTACACACCGTTGTTCACGTCGCGGTAGACGCCCTCCATGACCTCGTCGATCTCCTCGCGCAGCGGCTCGGGGTAGAGGTCGGGCGCCCCGGGGCGGTGCAGCGCGGTCCATTCGGTGGCGAGGTCCAGGGTGATCTGCTGGTAGTCGTTGGTGACGAGCTTGCCGCTGGGGATGTCGACGACGGCGGGGACGCTGACTCCGCCGGGGTACCCGCTCTCCCGCTTGTCGTACGCCTCGCCGAGGTACTTGATGCCGAGCACCGGGTCCCGGTCGTCCTCGTCCAGCGTGAAGCGCCAGCTGCGGTCGTCCTGCAGCGGATCGGTGACGGCGAGCGAGAGCGCGTCCTCAAGCCCGAGCAGCCGGCGGGAGACCAGGGCGCGGCTCGCCCAGGGGCAGGCCCGGCTGACGACCAGGCGGTAGCGGCCGGCCTCGACGGGCCAGCCGTCCCGGCCGTCGGCGGTGATCCGGTCGGCGAAGTGGCTGCGGGAACGCTTGAAGGGCTTGTGCCCGTACGCGGTGTTGCCGTCCGGTTCGGTGCTGGCGGGATCGTTCATGGTGTCTCTCCCTGCGGCAGGGCCCGAGGACTTGTGCCGGATCAGGCCGGGTTCGCGGATCGCAATCGTAGCGACGGTGCCTCAAGGGGCGGCGGACTCCCGATGACGGCTTCTCCCCCGCCGTACCCCGCCGACGTCGGCCAGGGCCACGATCAGCCCGGCCAGCACGAAGGCGACGGAGATGACCAGCCCGTGGTCGTACGCGCTGGACCAGCCGGCCGAACCCATCCGGGCGAAGAAGACCGAGCCGACAGCGGCGATCCCGATCGCAGAGCCGACGCGCTGGCCGGTCTGGAGGGTGCCGCCGGCACTGCCCGCGGTGGCCACCGGCACCTGGGACAGAGTCAGGGTCTGGTTGGGGGCGATGACCAGGCCACTGCCCAGACCGGCCAGCAGCAGCGGGGCGGCCATCGCCCAGCCCGCGCCCCTGCCGGGCACCAGGTGGACGGCGAGCGCGGTGGCCCCGAGTCCGACGGCCACGGTCGCCATGCCGATGACGACCAGGGGGCGCCCGTACCGGCCGACCAGCCTGCCGCCGGGGCTCGCGGCGACGGCGGACCCGAGGGCGAAGGGCGTGATCGCGAGCCCCGCCATCAGTGCGGTGTAGTGAAGTCCGCTCTGGAGGTAGAGCGTGGTGATGAAGAAGATCGAGGTGAATCCCGCGAAGTACAGCAGGATCAGCAGGCACCCCAGCCAGTAGGAGCGGACGCGGAAGAGCGAGAGTTCCACCACTGGCTGGGTGCCTTTTCTGGAGCACCGGGACTCCCAGCCGACGAAGGCGGCGAGCAGCGCGGCGGCCGCGGGCAGGAACAGCCATTTGCCGTCGCCCGGCCACTGGCGCGACTGGACGAAGGGCAGCAGCAGCGCCAGCACGCCGGAGCCCAGCAGCAGCACTCCGACCGGGTCCAGGTCCCGCAGCCGCACCGGGCCGGCGGACGGCGTGTCCGGCAGCAGCCGGTGGGCCAGCAGCAGGCAGACGGCCCCGAGCGGCAGGTTGACGTAGAACACCCAGCGCCAGCCCTCCTCCGCGCCGGCCGCCTGGATCAGGAGTCCGCCCAGCAGCGGGCCGACGGCGGTGGAGATCCCGACCACGGTGCCGAACATGCCGAAGGCCCGGCCCCGTTCGCGGCCGGAGAACATCTGCTGGATGAGAGCGGAGATCTGGGGCGACACCAGGCCGCCCGCCAGGCCCTGGACCAGTCGGGCGATCACCAGCCAGAGGCTGGACTGGGCGGCTCCGCAGGCCGCGGACGACAGGGTGAAGAGCGCCAGCCCGGCCATGAAGACCTGGCGGCGCCCCCGGGCGTCGCCGAGCCGTCCGGCGGGAATCAGGAAGAGTCCGAAGGCGAGGGCGTAACCGGACAGCACCCACTGCAGGTCGGACTCCGGGGTGTGCAGGCCCTCCCGGATCGACGGCAGTGCGACGTTGACGATCGACACGTCCAACAGGGTCATGAAGCCTGCGACCAGGCACACCGCGAGCGCCCGCCACCGCCGGGGATCGGGCGCGTCCGGCCCGTCGGCGGACTCCGCACCCCGCCCCCCTGACCCCCGGTACGCCGCACTCTCTGCCATGGCTCGCACCCTAGGTCGCACGCCCCGATTCCTCATCCCGGCAGGGCCACCCGGCCGTGCGCCGCGCGCTACATTGGCGCGGTCACCGTCGGCGAGAACCAGCGCCAGTGTTCGTGCCTGCCGCGAAACGCCAGAGAAAAGCTTGCATATGCAAGGAATAATCACCTAAGGTGCGGCATATGCAGTCCTACACAATCGGACAGGCCGCCCGTCTGCTGGGCGTCAGCCCGGACACCGCACGCCGCTGGGCGGACGCCGGCCGCGTGGCGACCCACCGCGAGGACGGCGGGCGCCGCCTCATCGACGGCCGCGACCTGGCGGCGTTCTCCGTGGAGGTCGCCCAGGGCGGCTCCGGCGAGGACGACGCGTCCTACACCTCGGCCCGCAACGCCTTTCCCGGCATCGTCACCGCCGTCAAGCTCGGGGACGTGGCGGCGCAGGTGGAGATCCAGGCCGGTCCGCACCGGCTCGTGTCACTGCTGACCCGGGAAGCGGTCGAGGAGCTCGGGCTCGAGGTGGGCATGCAGGCCACCGCCCGGGTGAAGTCGACCAGCGTGCATATCGACCGCACCTGACCCGGACGCGGCCCGTGCCCGTGCCCGTCCAGCGGTGTGCCCCCGGGACACGTCTCACCGCGGCAAGGACAGCCCGTCAGTAGACTCGGCCGCGAGCCGCCACCGGTGCCGTCCGACCCCGACTGCGGAAGGCCGTGCGCCACCGGGATCAACGGCTCACGAAGCGGCCCCTGAGCTGCGAGAACCTGATCAGGGCGCCACCTGATGGCCCTACTGGGAGGTTACCGTTGAAGATGCTGATCAACGTCCCCGAGACCGTGGTCGCGGATGCTCTGCGCGGGATGGCCGCCGCCCATCCGGAACTGACCGTGGACGTCGAGAACCGTGTCGTCGTACGGCGTGACGCGCCCGTGGCCGGAAAGGCCGCCCTGGTATCCGGTGGCGGATCCGGGCACGAGCCGCTGCATGCCGGGTTCGTCGGGCCGGGGATGCTGTCGGCCGCGTGCGCCGGCGAGGTGTTCACGTCCCCGGTGCCGGATCAGATGGTGCGGGCCGCCGCCGCCGTCGACAGCGGTGCGGGCGTGCTCTTCGTCGTCAAGAACTACACCGGCGACGTACTCAACTTCGAGATGGCCGCAGAGCTGGCCGAAGAGGAGGGGATACGGGTCGCCCAGGTACTCGTCAACGACGATGTCGCGGTCACCGACAGCCTCTTCACAGCGGGGCGGCGGGGCACCGGAGCGACACTGTTCGTCGAGAAGATCGCCGGCGCGGCGGCCGAGGAGGGTGCTCCGCTGGACCGGGTGGCGGCGATCGCGCGGCAGGTGAACGAGTCGTCGCGCAGTTTCGGGGTGGCGCTGACCTCCGTGACCACACCCGCCAAGGGCTCGCCCACCTTCGATCTGCCCGCGGGCGAACTCGAACTCGGGGTGGGGATCCACGGTGAACCGGGGCGTGAGCGGCGTCCGATGATGACGTCACGGGAGATCGCGGACTTCGCGGTGGACGCGGTGCTGGAGGACCTGCGGCCGCACGGTCCGGTGATCGCGCTGGTCAACGGGATGGGGGCGACACCGCTGCTGGAGCTGTACGGGTTCAATGCCGAGGTGCAGCGGGTGCTGTCCGAGCGGGGCGTTGCCGTGGCTCGTACGCTCGTCGGCAACTATGTGACCTCGCTCGACATGGCTGGCTGTTCGGTGACGCTCTGCCAGGTGGACGAGGAGCTGGTGCGGCTCTGGGACGCACCGGTGGAGACCCCCGCACTGCGCTGGGGCCGTTGAGCCTTCCCGCTCCGCCGTTGCCGCGCACCGTGCCCCACCCGATGAACCCAAGGAGATCATGTGCTCGACACCGACTTCTTCCGCCGCTGGATGACCACGACCGCCGCCGCGGTGGACCGCGAGGCCGCGCATCTGACGGACCTCGACTCGGCGATCGGGGACGCCGACCACGGCAGCAATCTCCAGCGCGGATTCACCGCGGTGACGGCTGCCCTCGACAAGGAACCGCCGCGGACGCCGGGGGCCGTACTGATACTCGCCGGACGGCAGTTGATCTCCACCGTCGGAGGGGCGTCCGGCCCGCTGTACGGCACGCTGCTGCGGCGTACGGGAAAGGCGCTGGGTGACGATGCCCCCGCCGTGACCCGCGACGAGCTGGCGCGGGCGCTCGGGGCGGGCGTGGCGGCGGTGGCCCAGCTGGGCGGGGCCCAGGCCGGGGACAAGACGATGCTCGACGCCCTGCTGCCGGCGGCCGAGGCGCTCGGGACATCGTTCGAGGCGGCGCGGGACGCGGCGCGGGCGGGCGCGCTGGCGACCGTGCCCCTACAGGCGCGCAAGGGCCGGGCGAGCTATCTGGGCGAACGGAGCATCGGACATCAGGATCCGGGGGCCACGTCCTCCGCGCTGCTGATCGCCGCACTGGCGGAGACCGGCGATGCCGCCGGGGGCGCCGCATGAGCGCGGACAAGCAGGTCGGGATCGTGCTCGTCTCGCACAGCGGGCCGGTGGCGGAGGCGGTCGCCGCGCTGGCCAGGGGGCTCGCGGCCGGTGGCGCGACCGCCCCGGTGGCCGCCGCCGGAGGTACGCCCGCGGGCGGCCTCGGGACGAGCCCGGAGCTCATCGCAAAGGCGGCAAGATCGGTGGACGCCGGCGCGGGTGTCGCCGTGCTGGTCGACCTGGGCAGTGCGGTGCTCACGGTCAAGGCGATGCTCGCAGAGGGCGACGAACTCCCGGACGGGGCCCGGCTGGTGGACGCCCCACTGGTGGAGGGCGCGGTGGCCGCGGTGGTCACCGCGTCGGCGGGCGGCGACCTCGATGCCGTGGCGGCCGCCGCTTCGGAGGCGTACGACTACCGCAAGGTGTAGGGCGGGGCCGCCGTGTCGCCGGCGCGGCTCCCGGCCCGTTCGCCCACACTTGACGGCATGTCACCGAACGAGCGGCGCAGCGCCGGGCTCCTCCTCTTCCGTACCACCGGGGAATCCGGCCTGGAAGTCCTCCTCGGCCACATGGGCGGGCCGTTCTGGGCGGGCCGGGAGCGCGCGGCGTGGTCGGTGCCGAAGGGTGAGTACGGCCCCGGGGAGGAGGCGGCGGCCGCGGCCCGGCGGGAGTTCGGGGAGGAGTTCGGCCACCCGGCCCCGGACGGTGCGTGGGTGGCGCTGGGCGAATCGCGGCAGTCCGGCGGCAAGACCGTGACGGTGTGGGCGCTGGAGGCCGACCTCGATCCGGCGACGGCCGTTCCGGGGACGTTCACGATGGAGTGGCCCCGGGGGTCCGGCGTGCGGCGGGAGTTCCCGGAGATCGACCGGTTCGCCTGGTGTACGCCGGAGGTGGCCGCCGAGCGGCTCGTCAAGGGGCAGCGGGTCTTCGTGGACCGGCTGCGCGACGTGCTGAGCGGCGAGCGCGGGGCGTCCGCGCCGGGCGGGTCCTGAGCCCCGGGCCGGTGGACGTTGCGGGAGACGATCTCCACCTGTCGTTCCACCCATGGGTCCAGGTGCGAGAGACCGTGCGACAGCAGTCTTGAGGGCATGACAACGACCGACTGGATCACCGACATCGCCCTCGTCCTGGTCGTCTTCCGGCAGCTGCGGGAAGGCCGACTGGACCTCAAGACCTTCCTGATCCCGCTGGGGATCGTGGCCTTCGTGGCGCACTCGTACCTCGACAGCGTGCCCACCGCGGGCAACGACCTGGTGCTGATCGGCGCGCTGATGGCCGTCGGCGCGGCCCTCGGCATCGCGGGCGGCGTCTACACCCGGGTCCGGGCCGTGGGCGAACACCTGCTGATCAAGGCCGGCGTGGTCTCCGCGGTCCTGTGGGTGCTCGGCATGGGCGCCCGCATGGGCTTCCAGATCTGGGTCTCGCACGGCGGGGGCGCGGACGACGTGGCACGGTTCAGCATCGCCCACCACATCACCACGGATCAGGCCTGGGTCGCCGCCTTCGTCCTGATGGCGCTCACCGAGGTCATCACGCGGCTCGCCACGATCTTCGTCCGGAGCCGGATGGTGAACGGCAGGCAGCCGCACACGACCGCGGCGGCACATCCGGCGCCCTCCCTCGGCCCCACGGCCTGACCATGGACTATGGTCACGCCGTGCCCGAAGCACAGAGCGTCCCAGAAAAGCGGAGCACCGCTACAGAGCAGAGCGCGCCCGGTAGGGGCTCGGCCCCGTACCGGGTGCCCGGCCCCCTGACCCTCACAGGTCACGATCCTCGCGTGGGCTGGGTCCTGACCCTCTGCGTCATCGGCTCCGCGTTCATCACCGTACGGCCGATCGGGCTCAGCGGCCGGGGCCTCGTGGTCGCCGCGCTCATCGTCGTCAACTCCCTGGCCCTCCTGGCCCGGCAACTGCCCGAGACCAGGGTCCCGCCCCGCGTCGCCCTGGTCTGGCTGACCCTCGGCATCGTCGCCGCGGCCGCCCTGATCGCCGTCAGCCGCAGCGGATCGGGCTACCTCTTCGCGTTCTTCCTCGTCGGTCACGCCGGATACCGGCTGCAGCCCAGGCCGGCCCTGGCCCTCGCGGCGTTCTGCAGCCTGCTGTGCGGCGGAGTCCTGTACTTCCGCATCGGCCCCGGCCACCACCTGCTGCCCTGGGCGGTCGGTCTGGCCACCGGCACCCCGGTCGTCATCGGCATCATCAACCGCAGCCGCCGGCGCGCCGTCCAGGCGGTCATCGAGGCCGCGGAGTCCGCCGAGCGGGCCGCCCGCGCCGAGGCGCAGGCCGCCGTCCTCACCGAGCGGGGGCGGATCGCCCGCGACGTGCACGACGTCCTGGCCCACTCCCTCGCGGGCATCAACATGCAGCTGGAGCTGGCGGACGCCCTGATCGAAACCGGTGACCTGGAGAAGGTCCGCGAGGCGAACCAGAAGGCGCACAGCATGGTCAAGGAGAGCCTGAAGCAGGCCCAGTGGACCGTGCACGCGCTCCGTGAGGACTCCCTGCCGCTGGTGGCCAGCCTGACCGCGATGCTCGACTCGTCCGGCCACCGCGACGCCCTCACCCTCACCGGCACAGAGCGCGACGTACCGTCCCAGGTCACACAGAACCTGCTGCGAATCGCGCAGGAGTCGCTGACCAACGCCGCCCGGCACGCGCCCGGCGGCGAGGTGCGGGTGGAGCTGACATTCGATTCCGCATCGACGACACTGAGGATCCGTAACAGCGCGGCGACCCGTGCGGTGCGCGCGGGCGTCGGCAGCGGAATGGGGCTGATCGGCATGCGGGAACGGGTCGCCCTGCTGGGTGGCACGATCACCGCGGGCCCGGTCACCGAAGGACCGGACGAAGGCGGCTGGCAAGTGGAAGCAGTGATACCGGGATGAGTGAACCGACGCAGGATCCCCAGCGGCTGCGTGTGATCGTCGCCGACGACCAGGCTGCCGTACGGGAGCCGCTGGCCGCCGTCCTCGGTCTGGCCGAGGACATCGACGTCGTCGCCTCGGCCGCCGACGGCACAGAGGTACTCGCCGCAGTCGCCGCAGGCCCGGTCGACGTGGTCCTGATGGACCTGCGGATGCCGGTGATGGACGGCACCGAGGCGACCCGGCGGCTCACAGAGGAGCACCCCGAGGTCGCCGTGGTCGTCCTGACCACGTTCGCCGACGACGACTCCATCCTCGCCGCGCTGAGCGCCGGCGCCACCGGCTATCTCACCAAGAACGCGGGGCGCCAGGACATCACCCGCGCCATCCGCGCCGCCGCCGCGGGGCAGTCCGTCCTCGACCGCGAAGTCCAGAACCGCCTCCTGGCGACGGTCCGCACCAAGCCCCCGGCCCCCGCGCAGCCGCTGCCCCGTGACATCACCCCGCGCGAGCGCGAGGTCCTCACCCTGATCGGCCAGGGCCTGCCGAACCGTGCCATCGCCGAGAAGCTCTTCATCAGCGAGGCCACGGTGAAGACGCACATCAACAACCTCTTCGCCAAGGCGGACATCAAGGACCGCGCCGACGCCGTGCGCCGCGCCCTCGGGGCAGGCCTGGCCTGAGCCGTCGAGACTCCGCGGCCCCACCTGGCCACGGCCTGTCCGGCGGATCAGGAGGGCGTCATGCCGGTAGGCCGCGTACGCAGGCCGAGGGCAGTGCCCGCTCCATCCCCTTCAGATGCAGGACGTCCAGCCCATGGCCGTACGCCGTCCAGGCGGCCGCCCCGTACAACCGCGGCCCACACGACGGCGACGAGCGCACGCCCTCCGTCGCGACCAGCGTGTTGAGCAACTGCGTGGTGATGCGGTCGAGTGCCGGCCTGATTTCCTTGTCGAGGTCCGGCCGCCGGGTGGGCCGTCTTTCCGGATGCGCGTCCCAGCGGGTGTACAGCCCGCGCTGCACCAGCTTGTTCGCCTCGATCTGATCCCCGAAGACGGCGACCACCGTCGCAGGGTCCAGCCCGAGCCCGACAGCCCGAGCGGCTGCGTCATCGAGGATCCTCTGCTCCCGAGCGGGGTCGTCGACCGGCCGGTCGGTGCCGTACTTGGCTGCGGCCACCTTGTCGGCGATCAGCAACCGCTCGGCGAACAGATCGGCCAGCGGCGTGAGCGCACGGGCGGCAGAGGGCCCGGGCGCGACGGGCTCCGCAGGCTGCGGTCCGGCGACGGCGGGCATGGCAGCGGCACCGGAGAGCAACAGCGCGGCGCATGAGGCGACCGCCACGGATCGGGTACGTCGGGTTCGCACAGAGCGTGTCCTTTCCATCGTGTCCATATGAGGATGAGCTCAAGGCGTAGGGGCGCTGCTGATCGACACGGGCCCTGCCTGGTGAACATCTGCCGGGTCTGGCCGCATGCACCGTCACGGCGGCGGCACCGACCCCCGGTCCGAGCAGCGTCGGCGCCACCGGGACCGCGCCTGGAGGCGCTCGGTCGTGGGGTGGCATAGCGTTTCCCATGACGGGCCGGGGTCAACAGTGGTGATACGGGACGGCGGATCAGCGGTGGATCGTCACGAGGGCAGAGCTGCACGTCAGGCGGATGACGGATGGTGGTCAGGCCGTCTGCATGAGCTCTGGCTCGTCGCCGAAACTGCGCAGGACGTGACGGGTCTGGCCGATTCTCTCTACGACATGCTGCTCCGTATGCCCGGTGTACTGGCAGTCGTGGGTACCCGCTGGAGCGGCGGGCTGCTGCACTATCTGCGGAGCGTCACCTTGGCGGAGCCGACGTCAGCACTCCTGGAAATCGAACGGGACTACGGCGAATCCGGCGCCGCCGGCGCTCCGGACGGTGATCCGACCGTCACGGTTCACGATGTGTCGGCGCTGGACGGCGCCATGCCGCATGTCCAGGTGCTGGCGGCGGCAGGCGCGCGGAGCTTCGCCGAGTGTGCTGTACCACTGGGGCAGGGCGGCTGGGCCTCGTTCATGGTCGGCACCGCGGGCAGGGACACCATCGACGTGACGCTGCGGATCCGGTTGAAGCAGGTGGCCGAGGTCGCCATGGTCTCGGACCGGCGCATCATGGCGCGGCGTGCCGACGAGGTGCGTCAGGTGAGTGACGCCTTCCTGGCGGAGGCGTCGTTGCAGATGGATTCGAGCCTCGATGTGAAGAGCACCGTGCGGCGGGTGGCACGTACGGCCGTTCCTGCCATCGCCGAGGGGTGCGTCCTGCATCTGTGTCTTCCCGAGGGGCTGAAACCCGTGTCCTTCACGCACATGGACGCCCGTGAGCAGCAGTGGCTCGGCAAGGTCGCGGCAGAGGACGCCTGGCTGACGGAGACGCTGCACAGGGTGCTCGACAGCGGGCGGGCGCTGGCGCTGAAGGGTGAGGGGCTGCGAGGGGGGCCTTTCGGGCCCGCCTCGTCCGGGGCGGGCCGCGCCGTGCGGGCGATCAGTGTGAACCCGCTCAACGCCCGGGGCCGGGTTCTGGGCACCCTGACGTTTCTCTACCATCGGGCGGTCGTGGCCGAGGGGGCATCACGGTTCCTGGCGGGTCTGGCCGACCGGGCCGCGTTGGCCATCGACAGCAGCACCCTGCACGAACAGCGGCGGCACCATGTGGCCTCTCTCCAGCGACATCTGCTCCCGCGAGAACTGCCGCGGATTCCGGGGCTCACGCTGGGTTCCGCGTACGAAGTGGGTGACGTCTCGCTCGATGTGGGCGGTGACTTCTACGACGCCGTCCCGGGGACGCAGGGTGGTGTGACCCTCCTCATCGGCGATGTCTGCGGTCGTGGGGCGGAGGCGGCGGCACTGACGGGTCTGGCCCGCCACACCCTGCGCGCCCTTTTCGAGGACGGCAGTACGCCCGAGCACGCGCTGGAACGGCTGAATCAGGCCCTGGTCAGGGAGAGCACGTCCCGCTTCGTGACGGCGCTCGTAGCGGTACTGGTACCGGACGGAGAGGGGTTTCGTGTGCGCTACTGGAGTGCCGGGCATCCGGCGCCTCTGCTGCGGCGTGCGGATGGCACAGTGGAGGAGCTCGTCGCCCACGGGGATCTGCTGGGCGTGCTGGAGGACATCGAGTACGGGTCCGGCTCTGTGCGCCTGACCCCGGGGGACGCGCTGGTGATGTTCACCGACGGAGTGACCGAGGCGAGAGCGGCCGACGGGCTGTTCTTCGAATCGCGCCTGCAGGAGGAGGTGGCGCGGCGGGGTGCCGGTGATGCCCAGGGGTTCGCCGAGCGGCTGGCGGAGGCTGTCGTGGAATTCCGGGCGACGGGCGCCGACGACATCGCCGTGCTCGTCGCACGGGCGGAGTCCCTCGGATGAGCGGCGCCGCCGGGGAGCAGAGGATCGATCACGATCTCGTCTGGGTGGTCGAGGATTCGGCGGAGGACGCCGAGGCCATCGCGCGGGCGCTCCGTCGCACCCATCCGGGTCTGGCGCTGGACTTCACCGACCGGGGGACGGGATTCGTCGAGCGGTTGCTGGAAGCCGCCCGCCGGCCGGGGCTCGTCCTTCTGGACCTGAAGCTGCCCGGTCCCAGTGGCGCCGAGGTGCTGCGGTCGATCCGCTCCCGGCCAGAACTGGACGGTGTGGCCGTGGTCGCCTTCACCTCGTCCACCGGGCCGGACGAGGTGGACACGACCTATGCGGCAGGGGCCGACAGCTACATCTACAAGCCGGTCAACTTCGAACTCTTCAGCGCGGTGTTGAAGGGGGCTGTCGACTACTGGCAGAGAAAGGCGAAGGGCGGGGACGAGGGCCCTGCCGCTCAGCCTCGCCCCTGACCCTGACCCTGACTGTGGCCCTGAGCCCCTCCCTCCTGACCCAGGGTGAAGAAGAAGGCGGTCCCGCGGCCCGGTTCGCTGTCGAGCCACAGCTCGCCGCCGTGTCGCTCGACGATCCGCCTGACGATCGCGAGTCCCACACCGGTGCCGCCCCCGCGCTCGCCCTGCCCGTGCAGTCTGCGGAAGAGCTCGAAGACCTCGTCCTGCCGGTCGGACGGGATGCCGATCCCGTTGTCCCGGACCACGACGGTCTGCTGTGGCGGCCCGCCGGACGGTGGGCCGAGTGTGTCGACCAGGACCTCTACCGTGCGGTCACCCTGGTCAGCGGCGTACTTGGCCGCATTCACCAGGAGGTTGACCAGCACTTCGTAGATCCGGTTCTCATCGGCGTACACCTCGGGCAGCTCGTGTCTGATGACCCGCACGTGGGCTTCGGCCAGGCGTTCACCGGCCACGTCGAGCGCGGAGTCCAGTACCCGGTCCAGTGGGACACGGGTGCGGTGAAGACCGCCTCGGCCCAGTCGGGCGAAGTGCAGCAGCGAGTCGAGCAGGTCGTCCATCCGGCCGGCCAGTCGCCGCATGGTGTGCAGCCGGCGGACGGTGGTCTCGTCGAGCTCCGCTGCGGCGTCCTCGATGACGAAGGTCGCGGCGTTGGAGATGCCTCGTAGCGGTTCCTTGAGGTCGTGAGCTGCCACGTGGGCGAATGAGTCGAGGTCGGAGTTGGTGATGCGCAGCTGTTCGTTCAACGCCGCGAGCTCCGCCTCGTGCCGGAGTACGAGTCCTGTCAGCGTGCGCCAGAGTTCCTGTGCGGTGGCACGGTCGGTGGGCGTCCAGGGCAGGCACTGTCCGTGGACCACCGCGCGGAATACGGCGCCCGAGCCGCGAGGGGTGAGCCGTTCGCCTCGCGGTCCGACCCGGACGGGCCTGGAGGGGTCGGTGGCCCATTGGCGTGTGGTCGGACGGGCCTTGCGGAACCAGGCGAGGAAATCGCCCGAGCGGCTCAGCGTCACCATCAGGGCCCCTGCCGGTCCGCCTTCCACCATGGCGTCGGGATGGTCCGGCTCCTCCGAGAGGCGGTCCGTACTCCAGACCGTGCCGGGCGCCGGCCCTGCCGCGCGGGCCTGAAGGGTCTCCAGCAGGGCGGGGGAAACGCTCATCCCGCTGATGGTGCTGCGGTCACCGCGGCAGAGCACCGCGCCGTCGGCGTCCAGCAGGTCTCTGAGGGCGTCGTCACCTGCCAGGAGTGAGTCCTCCAGGTCCGACGTGACCCGGGAGATGATCCGGTCGAGGCGCTCGCGGGATGCGGTGAGCGCCTCGGCCTGCTCCCGTTCCTCGATGACCGCGAGCTGGAGGGAGAAGGCCACGCCGAAGAACTCACACGCCGCCCGCATTTCCGGGGGCACGGTGACAGCGGCGTAGCCGTGGCAGGCGATCAGCCCCCAGAGTTCGCCCTCCCGGAGGACACTCACCGACATCGACGACTTCACACCGATGTTCCGCAGGTACTCCAGATGGAAGCCGGACACCGTGCGCAGCACGGAGTTCGACAGGTCCAGCGGCAGGCCGGAATCGGCTCGGAGCGGAGGGTGCAGACCCACGCTGGTGTCGTCCACGTCGGCGATCGCCCGGATCCAGTTGTCGCGGTAGAGCCGCCTCGCCTGGGCCGGGATGTCGCTGGCGGGGAACCAGAGTCCGAGCCAGGGTTCGCAGCCCTCTGCGATGTCCTCCGCGACCACTTCGCCCGGCCCGTTCTCTCCGTCGAAGCGGTAGGCGACCACGCGGTCGAAGCCGGTCAGCGCCCGGATCTCACGGGTGGCCGCCTGGCAGCATTCGACCGCTGTCGCCGAGGACCGCAGACGCGTCAGAGCTCGCCGGACCCCCTGGTAGAAGTGCGAGAAGTGCGGCCCCGCGACGGCGCGCGACTCACACTCCAGAACGACCAGAGGCCCGTGCCGGTGCGCGGTCACGTCGAACATCCGGGGAGCGCCCGCCACATCGATGGGGACGGGGAGAACCAGGCTTGCCGCATCGTGCTGGGCGCAGACCTGGAGCGCCTCGGCCCAGTGCTCGGGGGACAGCAGCCGCGTGATGGGCCCTCCGACCAACTCCTCGGCAGCGATCCCCAGCAGACAACGCGTGTTCAGTGCCGCGGTGTCCACGGTGCCGGTATCGGCATCCACCGCGAGCAGGGTCCCGTGGGACTGGATCATGCCCAGCCGGTGAATGGGCTCCCGGACGCATTCGCTGAGGTCGAAGCCGATGGCCGCCGCCGCTTCGGCCTCGCGGTCCGGTTCCGGTTTCGGTTCCTTTGAGGACATCGCTTCTCCCGCGCACCGAGTTCTCGAACCGCTCCGATCGGGCGTCCGGCTTGTCGCGATCCTTCCACGGCCCCTGCGTCGGAGGGGCTGCCGCGGGCGTGTGTCGTCCTGCCCTCGACGCGGACAGGTGCGGTCACGACGAGTCCGGATTCAGGACCGGCCGTTGTCGCCCTCTCGCTCTCGCGCGGCCCACGGCCTCCTCCCACCTCAGGGTGCTGAGGACGTCGGCACTCCGGCCGGCGCTCCCCCGCGGAGTTCGAGCCGGTCGCCGGTGAAGCGGCTGCGGAAGCTGCGGTCGTGCGAGACGACCACGACAGCTCCCCGGTACGCCGCCAGCGCCGCCTCCAGCTCCTCCACCAGGTCGAGGGCGATGTGGTTCGTCGGTTCGTCAAGCACCAGCAGATCGGCGGGCCGGGTGACCAGCCGGGCCAGCGCCAGTCTGCGCTGCTGGCCGACGGAGAGGTCGGCCACCGGAACACCCAGATCCTCGGTACGGAACAGCCCGAGGGCGAGAAGCAGGTCGGTGTACTCGTCGGCGTGACCGGGGCGTCCCGCCGCGAAGGTCGCCAGGAGCGTGCGGCGGGTGGGCCGGGCGGGGAGTTCCTGCGGGAGATATCCGATCCGGGCCCGGCGGCGCACCGTGCCGCTCTCGGGTGCGAGGTCTCCCGCCAGGATCCTCAGCAGGGTCGACTTGCCGGCTCCGTTGGGCCCGGTGACCAGCAGGCGCTCCCCGGCCGTCACCCGCAGCGCGGGCATACGCAGCCGGTTTCCGACCGAGACGGAGTCGAGCTCCACCAGTGGGCCCTGCGGCGGTTCGCCCTGGGCGGCGAGATCCAGGCGGACGGTGAAGCGCAGGGGCCGGGGCGGGGCGGGAACCGGGGCCCGGTGCAGCGCCTCCAGTCGGGTTCTGGCCGCTCTGACCTGACCGGACAGCTTGGCCTCGTGCGAGCGGCGGTGCTTGCCGAAGCCCTCCCCCGGGTCGTTCCCGGTGCCGGCGAGCCGCCGGCCCGTGGCACTCACCAGCTCTTCGGTGCGGGCCAGTTCGTCCAGCCACTCCTGATGGTCCTGCGCCCAGCGGCGCCGGGCGGCCGCCTTCGCCGTGCGGTAGCCGTCCCAGCCGTCGCCGTAGGTGGCGACGCCGCGCAGGTCGCGGTCCACCTCGACGATGACGGTGGTGGTCCGTTCCAGGAACGCCCGGTCATGGGTGATCACGACGGCGGTACCGCGGTGGGCCCGCAGCTGGTCCTCCAGCCAGGTGGTGGCCCTGAGGTCGAGGTGGTTGGTCGGTTCGTCGAGCAGCAGCAGTTCGGGACCGGACGCCATCACACAGGCGAGCGCGAGCCGGGACTGCTCGCCGCCGGAGAGGGTGCCGAGCCGGCGTTCCCTGGTGAGGTGCCCGAGTCCGAGGCCGTGCAGCGCCGCGTCGACGCGGGCGTCGGCCAGGTAGCCGCCGCGTTCCTCGTACTCGGTCAGCAGGTCTCCGTATGCGGCGAGCCGGGCGTCGTCCGGGCCGCCGGGCAGGGCGAGTGCGGCTTCGGCGGTACGGATCCGCCGCTCCAGCGCGCGGAGTCCGGCCAGGGCCGTGTCGACGGCGTCCTGAACCGTACGGGCGGGGTCCAGCGCGAGTGTCTGGGAGAGGTAGCCGGTGCCGCCGGGGAAGCGGACGGTGATCTCACCGCTGTCCGGTGCCTCGGCGCCGGCCAGCAGCCGCAGGAGCGTGGACTTCCCGGAGCCGTTCTCACCGATGACTCCGACGCGGTCGCCGGGGCGGACGGTGAGCGACACCTGATCGAGGACGGTGCGGTCTCCGTACGCCTTGGAGACGTCCTTCATGGCCAGTTGGGCGCGGTCGTGCTTGGGGGACATGGGTCGCTCTTCCTCTGGTGGCATGACTCGGCGGCCCGTGACCGGGCGCGGCGGGCGGGGATGCCGAACGGACGGGAGGGGCGGTGCCACGCGGGTGGCCCATGCGGGCCGGCAGCGACGCTCTGCGTCGCGCGGGGTGGCGCCCCGGGCCGGAGTCAGCGGAAGAAGTAGTACGAACCCATGGCGGTCAGTGTAGGCACGGGGCGCGGCGCTGTCAGGTCACTTTTCGCCCGGTCAGGACCCGAGCATGTCCGGTCCTGGGCAGCGGCTACGGGGTCTCGCCCTGGGCGGTCTCGATGCTGCTGTGCAGGTCGTGCGTCGCGTCGAGGGCGGCCGCTCCCGAGACGGCCAGGCAGGCGATCAGGGTCGCGGCGGCGGCGCGGCCGATCCGCGGGCGCGCGGCGGCGTGGCCGAGCAGGGCGGCGACCCGGCGCGGGACGGGCCCGGCCGCCGCGGCGAGCGCCGGTGCGGGGCGGGGCGGGGTGGTTCCTCCCGCCGTCCGGGCGGCCAGCGCGGCGCGCCCGATGGCACGGGCGGCGACCGCGCGGTCCCCGACGGCTCGCGCGGCGGCCTCGTCCGCGCAGCGTTCCAGTGCGTATCCCATTGGTGCGCGCAGGGCGCGGAGCGCCGGGTGGCAGCGGGCGGACAGCTCGGCGGCGACGAGGTACAGGTGGTGGCGCCCGGTGAGGTGCGCGCGCTCGTGGGCCAGGAGGGCGTCCCTCTCGGCGGGGTCCAGCGCGTGCAGCATTCCGGTGGTGACGACGATCCGGCCGGATCTGCCGGGCCGTCCGGGCAGCGCGTAGGCGTCGGGCCGGGCGTCCCGCAGTACGGCGAGCTCGCTCCCGTCGCCCGGCTGCGGTCCGGAGTCCCGGTGGAGCTGCGCCCAGTGCCTGCGCGCAGCACGGGTCACGGCCAGGGCGCAGCCCAGGAGCAGCGCGAGTGCGGCGGCCGAGAACGGGACGGCGAGGCCCGGTTCGGCGGCGGCGAGCGGGTGCACGAACTCTCCGGCGGCGGCCACGGCGGACAGCCGGCCGGCGCCGGGCACCACCAGCAGGGCCAGCGCGCACACGGTGCACAGGGCCAGGCCCGCGCCCGTCACGGCGAGCAGCCGAACGGCCTGCCGGGGCGACAGCGCGTCCGCGAGCCGACGGGCCGCCGGAACGACGAGGAACGGCACCAGCAGCGGAACCCATACGGCGTAGATCATCCGGCCTCCCCGTCGAGCAGCTCGCGCAGCAGCCGCTCGTCCTCGTCACTGAGCTGCGACACGAAGCGTGCCAGTACGGTGCCGCGGTCCTCGTCCTTGCGCAGTTCGCTGTGCATCCGGCGGGCGGTCAGCCCGGCGGCGTCCTCCGTGGGGGTGTAGGCGAATCCACGTCCGGACCTGGTGCGGGCGACCGTGCCCTTCTCGTGGAGGCGGGACAGGATGGTGGTGACGGTGGTCCGCGCGAGTTCCGCCCCGATCGCTCCCTGCACCTGGCCGGCGGTGAGCGGGGTATCGGCTGCCCAGAGGGCCGCCAGGATCGTGGATTCCAGCTCACCGGACGGGCGCCGCTCCACCGGTACCTGACCGGGATCCGGTACCTGACCGGGATCCGGCGCCGGCGGGACGGGCTGCCGCCGGGCCGGGGGCGCCTTCCCGGTGCCAGGTCCTTCGTGCGGCCGGGGGGCGGATTCTCCGCCGGATATTCCGTTCACCTGTGGCATGGGAACTCTCCTCCCCCTTCGGGCGTCTACAGTGATGTAGACCGTCTACATCACTGTAGTCAGTCCGGGGTGTTCCACCGGGCACCCGCTCACCATTATGGGAGACCCTCCACCGTGTCCGTACTCTCACTGGCGGCCATGCCGCAAGCGGTGAACCTGCTGGATGCCGGTTCACTGCTCGGCACGTTCGGCGCGCTCGGCGTCGCCGTCGTGCTCTTCGCCGAGACGGGGCTGCTCGTCGGCTTCTTCCTGCCCGGCGATTCCCTGCTGTTCACGGCGGGCCTGCTGAGCGTCGACGGTGCCCACGGCCCGGTCGGGCTGTCGCTGCCGCAGGTGCTGCTCGCGGCGGTGGCCGGAGCGCTGCTGGGTGCCCAGACGGGCTACTGGCTCGGCCGCAGGGGCGGCCGGGCACTGCTCGCCCGCACCCGCTCCCGGCGACTGCGCGAGGGCGCCGACCGCGCCGCGGAGCTGCTCGCCAGATACGGCCACGCCCGCGCGATCGTGCTGGCCCGCTTCGTCCCCGTCGTACGCACGGTGCTCAATCCGCTGGCCGGCGCGCTCGACGTCCCGGCCAGGGTGTTCGCCCTGTGGCAGGTCATCGGTGGCGTGGTCTGGACGGCCGGGCTGGTCCTCGCCGGATACGCGCTGGGGTCCTCGGTCCCGAACGTCGACCGCTACCTGCTGCCGATCGTCGCTCTCGTGGTCGTGGTCTCCCTCATCCCGCTCGCCGCCGAACTGCTCCGCTCCCGCAACCGGAGCACTGCCGAAGGAGACAACAACTGATGCCGCTCGCTTCCGCGGCCACCTCGATCGACGGTGGGCTGTACACCTGGGTCACCGAGCTGGCCCAGCGCTCCCCCGCCGTCCTGGACTCCGCCGTCCGCCTGTGGTCGGACTACGGGCTCGCCCTGTTCGCGGTGCTCATGCTCGCGTCCTGGTGGCGTTCCCGGTCGTCGGAACCCGCGCGTACCGCCATGGCGCTCTGCGCCCCGCTCGTCGTCGTCGCCACGTATCTCGTCAACGACGTGGTGAAGTCCGCCTTTCACGAGCAACGCCCCTGCCAGACGCTGCATGTCGTGACGGTGGAGGCGTGCCCGGCGCTCGGCGACTGGTCCTTCCCCAGCAATCACGCCGCCATCGCCGCGGCGGCCGCGACGGCGATCTGGCTGACCGACCGGCGGCTCGGAAGGGTCGCGGTGCCGGCCGCGCTGGCGATGGCGGCGTCCCGGGTGTGGATCGGCGCGCACTACCCGCACGATGTGCTCGTCGGGCTGCTGATCGGCGTGCTGGTCGCCTGGCCGCTCACCGTCGCGGCCGGCCGCTGCGCCCCGGCGGTGGTCCGGCTGCGTGACAGCCGGCTGCGTCCGCTGGTGGCGGTGGGGACGGGCCCGGCCTCTGGCCTTCGTGGCCACCTCTAGCCTTCGTGGGCAGGTCCAGCCTTCGTGGGCAGGTCCAGCCTTCGTGGCCGGGTCTAGCCTTCGTGGCCGGGCATGCGGATGACAGCGAGACCACCGTCGAGGTCCACGGTGGAGCGGTGCGGCGGGGCGCCGTCCTCCTCGTCGTCGCGGAGCAGCAGGGCGCTCTGCCGCTCCTTGAGCTCGCTCTGCTTGCCGGGTGAGAAGGTCGCGTGCAGCTGCTCGAAGCCGGTCGCCGACACCTGGCCCTGTCGGGCGCTGTTGCGCCACGGCAGCAGACCGGCCCGGCCCGCGCGAAGCATCAGCTGATCGAGGAAGGCGACGACGGTCAGACCGATCACCAGTCCGGGCAGTGTCATCATCGCGGCGAATTCCATGCGGGCAGTATCCCTCGCGTGCGGCGCGGCGTGAACCCGGCCGCGGCATACGCCTCTGCGGGCCGTCGCGTGGTGCGACGGCCCGCAGAGGGCGTAGGCGGACGGGCTCGGAGGGTCAGCCGTTGGGGAGGATGACTGCCCGGCCGCTGATCTTGCCGTCGTGCAGCCGTTCGTACGCCAGCGGTGCCTCGTCCAGCGAGTACGTCTCGACGTGCACCTCGACCGATCCGGCATGGGCGAGATCGAGGACCTCGGCCAGCTCGGAGCGAGATCCCCAGTACGGGGCGGACACCGTGGTGTTGAACGGCAGGGAGCCGAAGCCCACCGGCAGCGCCCCGCCGCCGATGCCCACGATCGTGACGTCGGAGTCGATGGCGGCCGCGGCGCCCGCGGTGGCCACGGTGGGCGGTGCGCCGACGAAGTCGAGGACGACCTGTGCGCCGATGCCGCCGGTCAGCTCGCGGATTCGCGTCGCGGCGTGTTCGTCGGACAGGACGGTCTCGTGCGCCCCGACAGTGCGGGCGAGGGCGAGCTTGTCCTCCGTGACGTCCAGGGCGATGACGCGGACGGCCGTCATGGCGCGCAGCAGCTGGATCGCGACGTGACCGAGTCCGCCGGTGCCGATGACGACAGCGGTCGCGCCGGGTACCAGCTTCGCCAGGGAGCGCTTGATCGCGTGGTACGGGGTGAGACCGGCGTCGGTGAGCGGCACGGCCTGGACCGGGTCGAGGTCTCCGATCGGCACCAGGTGGCGCGGGTCGTCGACGATCATGTACTCGGCCATGGCGCCGGGCGAGCCGAGCCCGGGCGGGTTGATGCCGAGCTCCTTGGCGCGCAGGCAGTAGTTCTCCTTGCCCTCGGCGCACTTGACGCACGTGCCGCAGCCCCAGGGTCCGTAGACCGCGACCGAGTCGCCGACGGTGAGTCCGTCGACCCCGTCGCCGAGTGCGGCGATGGTCCCGACCCCCTCGTGTCCGAGGGTGAGCGGCAGCGGGAACGTCAGCTGCTCCGCGGGCCAGCTCATCACCGCGATGTCCGAGTGGCAGACACCTGCGGCGGTGACCTTCAGCAGAACCTGGCCGGGGCCGGGTTCCGGGTCCGGCACGGTGACGACCTCCGGCGCGGCGCCTACGGTGCGGTACTGAACGGCTTTCATGGGTCCTCCTTGACCTCTGCTGTTCTATTTCTCACCCCCGAAGCCCCCGTACGCCATTCAGGAGGCGGAGTATCCGCCGTCCACCAGGTGGTAGCTGCCGTGGATGAACGAGGCGCGGTCGGAGAGCAGGAAGGCGGCGAGCTCCGCCACCTCCTGCGCGGTGCCGAGACGGCCGGCCGGGTGCAGCGAGATGAGGTGGTCGCGGGCGGGGCCGTCCGTGTTGCGCAGCAGCGGGGTGTCGATGAAGCCGGGGCCGACCGCGTTGACACGGACGTTCTGTGCCGCGTACTCGAGTGCCGCCGTCTTGGTGAGGCCGACGACTCCGTGCTTGGCGGCGACGTACGCGGGTGAACCGGCGAAGCCGTTGGTGCCGAGGATCGACGACATGTTGACGATGGCGCCACCGCCGGCGGCGACGATCGCGGGAAGCTCGTAGCGCATCGAGTAGAAGACGCCGCTGAGGTTGGTGGCGACGACCCGGTTCCAGTCCTCGACGGCGTAGTCGCCGGTCGGGCTGCTGGGGCCGCCGATGCCCGCGTTGTTCACCGCGAGGTGCAGGGCTCCGAAGGTGTCGACGGCGAACCGCACGCCCGCTTCGACGGAGGCGGGCTCTGTGACGTCCATGGCGACGGCCGCGGCCTTGGCCCCGGTGCTCTCCAGTGCGGCGACCGCCTTGCGGGCGCTCTCCTCGTCGTAGTCGGCCACGACCACGGACGCGCCCGCGGCGGCGAGCCGGTGGGCGAGGGCCAGTCCGATGCCGGAGGCCCCTCCGGTGACGAGAGCCGTGCGTCCGGCGAATTCCTGCTCGGTGGTGGCGGGGGTGGTGCTCATGATGTTCCGTTTCCTTCCGTGGTGCTGTGTGACGCCGGTCCGGCGGGAATCTGTGCGAACAGTTCCGCCGAAAGGGCGTCGAATGCCTGCTCGACGAGCCGGGGCAGCTCCTCGGGGCAGCTTCCGCGTACCCAGGCGGCCTGGGCGGCGAGCAGCGCTCCCGCTCCGGCGGCCACCGTGACGGCGGGACGGAGGTCCTGCCGCGGGTCGGTGCCCAGCCGCTGCGCGACGATGGCGACCGAGTCCTCCTGTGCGTCCACCCGGATGTGGTGGAACGCCGCGTAGAGGGTCGGCTCCCGCTCGGCCAGGACCAGCAGTTCGAAGATCCGCGGGCGGCGGTGCCAGGCCTCCGCCCCGGGGTCCTCCAGCCAGTCCAGGACGGCCCGGCGGTAGGCGGTGAGCGGCGGTTCGCCGGCGGGACGGGCCCGCAGGGCGTCGTTGATCCGGTCGCCGTCGCCCCGGACCGAGTCCAGTACGGCGGCTTCCTTGCTGGTGAAGTACCGGCTGAAGGTACGGCGGTCGACATCCGCGTGTTCCGCGATCTCCTCGACCGTCACTTCCCTCAGACCCCGGTCGAGCACCAGCTCGAACGCGGCCTGGGCCAGTGTGTCCCGGGTCCGGCGGGCCTTGCGGCTCCGCCTCTCGGGGGTCTTCCGTTCCCGGTTCATAACTGCACCGTACACCTAATAATGTCCCGGTGCGGCAAATGCCCCTCGGGGACATCTGAAAGGGCTGCGGCACAGCTGTGACCCATGGGTCTTGGGGGTCGGCGGGCAGAGCTGGGCGCCGACGCAGAGCCGGACTACCGGCCGCTGAACGCCTCTGCGGCCCGCCGGGCACCGGCTCCGACGCCGGCCGTCGCGGGACGGCGGGCCCCCGACGAGGTGGCGCGCAGTGTGATCGCCGCGATGTCGTCGCGCCGCACACCGCCGGAGAAGGCCTCCAGATCCGCGTGGAGCGTGTCCAGCAGCTCGCGGGGGCCGAGCCGGGTCCAGTGGCTCAGGCGTGCGTCCAGCGGGTAGAACGCTCCCGAGGCGTCACGGGCTTCGGTCACTCCGTCGGTGAACATCAGGAGCGTCGCGCCGGGCGGGAAGTCCAGCCACTCCGCGACCCGCGCCTCACTGCTCAGCTCCGCCATGCCCAGCGGCACCGACGTACGGCGCAGCGGAACGGCGGCCGCCACCCCGTCGTGCAGCATCCGGGGCGGCAGATGGCCGCAGTTGACGGCCTGCACCCGGCCGGCGCCGTCGAGGCCGAGCACCAGTGCGGTGACGAAGCGCTCGGTCTCGCCGGTCTGGGCGGAGAAGGCGTTGTGCCGGGCGACCGCGTCCTCGACGGCGTCCACCACACCGGTCAGGGCGGGCTCACGGATGGCGGCCTCCCGGAACGCGCCGAGCGCGGCGAAGCCCACCCCTATGGCGGCGAGGCCCTTGCCCTGCACGTCACCGATGATGACGCGGGTGCCGTACGGGGACTGGACGATCTCGTAGATGTCACCGCCGACCAAGTGGTCCTCCTCGATCGGCGCGTAGATGCCGTCCACGAGGACCTGATCGGTCAGCACCGGCAGCGGGCGCAGGATCTGCCGCTGCAGGGTGACGGCCGCGGACCGCAGCCTGGCGATCGCGCTGACGTGCCGGATCCTGCGCGCGCAGGCGGCGACGCCGAGCGCACAGGCCAGCACGGTGAAGCAGACACCGCTCGCCATGTCCCAGAACGAGCCCCCCGACACCAGCCGGGAGATGACGACGACGGGCATGATCCAGAGCGCCGCGGCGACGGTCTGCCGGACCGTGCAGAAGACGGAGACGAGTGCGGGCACGACGACCATCAGGGGAATGAGCTGCAGGCCCTCACCGGTCAGGACGTCCAGGCACACCACAGCGAGGGAGAGCAGGGCCAGTCCGCCCATCAGGACCGGGGTGCTGATCCGGGCCGCGACGGCAGCCCGCTCCCCGGCGTCGGCAACCGGCGGCTCCGCGCTGTGCGCCATCGGCGGACGCCGCACCCCGATCGTCACTGTGCCCTCTCCTCCCGCAGGAGCCGGGCATGTCCCGGCAGTCATCTCCAGTCCACCTGGACCCGGGGCATCGGCGCAGGGGGCTTTCGGCCTTTTGAGCCACGCCGAAGGTCACCGGCCACCGGCCGAAGGCGCTTTTCGGCCCGGAAGACCCGGACCGGACGTCCTGGATATGACGCCAGTCCGGCCAGTCCGGTCAGTCCGGTCCGCCTGGGATGCGGAGGATCGGCGTCCGTCCGGGATGCCGGAGGATCGGCGTCCGTCCGGGATGCCGGAGGATCGGCGTCCGTCCGGGATGCCGGAGGATCGGCGTCCATCCGGGATGCCGGAGGATCAGCGTCCGTCCGAGATGCCGGGGATCATCCGGTGATCAGCCGCGGGCCGCCGCGTCAGCCGCCTCTCCCCGGGCCGGACGGGGAGCCTCGGCCTCGGGTACGAGCGCCGCCAGGAAGGCCGTCCGCCGGCGGAGCCGGAATCCGAGGGACTCGTAGAGGCGCACGGCATGGATGTTGTCCGCCGCGGCGTGCAGGAACGGCGTTTCGCCGCGTTCCCGGATCTCGTGGGAGACGGCGAGCAGCAGCCGGGTGGCGAGCCCCTGGCCCCGTACGGACTCGTCGGTGCAGACCGCGCTGATCTCGCTCCAGCCGGGCGGGTGCAGCCGTTCGCCGGCCATCGCCACCAGCGCTCCCTCGCGCCGGATTCCGAGGTAGGTGCCGAGCTCGATGGTGCGGGGCAGGAACGGTCCAGGCCGGGTACGTGCCACCAGGTCGAGCATCTCGGGCACGTCGGCGGGTCCGAGCCGTACCGCCTCCGGGTCCGGGGCGGCCGCGACGCCCGCGTCGACGAGCTGGACGCCCTCGGCGTGGAAGGTCCGCTTCCAGTCGTCCGGCGGCGGCTCCCGGAAAGCGGTGATGGTGATCGCGGCGCCCGGACCGGCGAGCGCCGCGGCGTCGGCCCAGTCCGCCGGCCCCGGCCGGTCGGGAAGCGCGACCCAGGGGGTGACGGCGGCCGGGTAGCGCAGGACGCGGCCGCGGCGTTCCGCGAAACGGGCGTGCGGCCCGGTCAGCGAGGAGCCGACCGGGTCGTCCAGCGGGTGCTCGCCGCCGGACGGGGGCTGCTGCGTACTCATGCGGTCACCTCGATCACGGTCTTTCCCCGGGCGTGTCCGCTCTCCACGGCCCGCAGCGCCTCGCCCGCCTCGCTCAGCGGGTAGGTCCGGGTGACATGGGTCCGCAGAACTCCCGCGACGACGAGGTCCGCGACCTCTGTGAGGACCGCCGAGGTACGGGCCCGGACCACCGCGGCGCCGCCCAGCTCCACCGCGAGCGGCTTGTCGGCGGCGCTGATGAGGGCGGCGGGATCGGCGAGCAGCGAGGCGGCCTCCCGCAGCGTGTCACCGCCGACCAGGTCGAAGACCGCGTCGACGCCGTCGGGGGCCGCCGCCCGTATCCGCTCCGCGAGCGAGGCGCCGGATTCGACGTGTACGGCGCCGAGCGACTCGACGAAGTCCTTCTTGGCCGCGCCCGCCACCGCGACGACCTTGACGCCGGCGTGGTGTGCGAGCTGGACCGCGGCGTTTCCGACGCCACCGCCGGCGCCGGTGACCAGCAGCGTCGAGCCGGGGGCGGGAGCGAGCTGGCGCAGCCCGTCGTACGCGGTGGCGGCGGCGACCGGCAGCGCCGCGGCGTCGGTGAACGACAGCCCGGCCGGCTTGTGCGCGGTCACCGCGACGGGCAGCAGCGTGTACTCGGCATACCCGCCGGTCACCGGAGTGCCGAACACCTCGTCGCCGGCCGCGAACCCTTCGACGTCCGGGCCGACCGCCACGACGACCCCGGCGGCCTCGCTGCCGAGGACCGTGGGGAACGGCTGCGGTTCGCTGCCGGGCCTGGTGTAGCCCGTGCGCAGCTTCCAGTCGACCGGATTGACGCCCGCCGCCCGTACGGCGATGAGCAGCTCCGCGGCACCGGGCACCGGAGCCTGCTGCTCGACGAGTGCCTCCACCTCCGGCCCGCCGTTGCGGGTGAACACGTACGCCTTCGGCATGAGCTCCCTCTCTCCTGTTCCCACGACTGTCTTCCGCTGCTGTCTTCCACTGCTGTCTTCCACAGCCGTCTTCCACGGCTGTTTCTCAGGGCACCACCACGCGGACGGTTCCCACAGCAGCAGGAAGTCCCTCCCGGGTGCGGGTATTCCCGGGGAGGTGCCGGGTTCACGGAGCCGTGACACGACACTGCCGTCCGCCCGCTGACCGATTCCCGCCAGTCGGGTCCCGGTCGTCCTCCGCTCCCCCGCCGCAGGTCATCCGCGCGACCGCGGGCATCAGCCGGAGACCACGAGCCGGGTCACCGTCGATTTCAACTCAACTACCGCTGGATATGCGCCGGTCGGTGCCCATTGCGCCCGGGGCTGTGGCACTCTGGTGGCGACCGCCCCACCGGGCTCCCCCGTACCGGTGGGGCGGTTCTGCTGCCGAATCCGTTGCCCTGCACAGATATGACGATGGATCACGTCGATTCTCGGCCATTGACTGGTTGTGACCTGATCAACTCTCACCTGCCCGCATGGACGGACTCTCTGCGGGCATACGCCTACACCTCATGGCCTACGACCAGGGGAGCGTGAAGAGATGACGGCGCACACTGCGCAGACCGCCGGTTCGGAGCGAGCGGAGAGTGCACGGTCGACGACGGCAGGAGCCCCTGCCGCGGTCTTGGTGGACACCACCGGCATGACAGGTGTGACGGGCGTGACCGGCGGCACGGGTGCCGCGGACGCCCCGGGGGCCACGGACGAGCTTCCGTGGATCGAGGACGCCGGCAAGATCGCCCCCAAGGACGCGCGGGCGCTGTCGAAGCTGTTCTTCGACCGGCTCCAGGTCCTGGAGGAGGGCACCGCCGCCCATCAGTACGCGCGCAACACACTCATCGAGATGAACCTCTCGCTGGTCCGGTTCGCCGCGGGCCGGTTCCGCAACCGCGGCAGCGGCGACATGGAGGACATCGTCCAGGTCGGCACGATCGGGCTGATCAAGGCGATCGACCGGTTCGACCTGTCCCGCGAGGTCGAGTTCACCTCCTTCGCGGTCCCGTACATCGTCGGAGAGATCAAGCGGTTCTTCCGCGACACCACCTGGGCGGTCCACGTGCCGCGCCGACTCCAGGAGCTGCGCGTCGACATCGCCAAGGCGAAGGAGTGCCTGGCCACGGAGCTCGACCGGGAACCCACGGTCCAGGAGCTGGCCGGACACCTCGGGATCACGGATGAACAGGTGACCGAGGGAATCGTCGCGGCCAACGGATACACGGCAGGGTCCCTGGACATGCCGACCGACGCGACGGACACGGTCCGCAACGGCACTCCGGGGCGCACCTTCGCCGACGCGCTGGGCGAGACGGACCCGGCCATGGAGACGGTGGAGAACCTGCAGACGCTGGCACCGCTGCTCGATGACCTGGACGCGCGCGAGCACCGCATCATCGAGATGCGCTTCGGCCAGGAGCTGACGCAGTCGCAGATCGGCACCGAACTCGGCATCTCGCAGATGCACGTCTCGCGTCTGATCAGCCGGATTCTCGGCAAGCTCCGAACCGGCATGCTCGTCGACGAATGAACTGACTGATTTATCAGTCAGCACCTCAATGTGCACACAGCCAGGGCATTAACTCCGACTGATGTTGAGATCCTCTCAACACATGGGTAACGTGACTCCCATGCAGCACGACGAGGCCGCCGAGCGGGTCCGGCAGGTGATCCGGGATGCCGGAGTGAGTCAGCGCGAGTTCGCGCGGCGGATGGTCATCGATCCGTCGAAGCTCTCGCGCTCGCTCGGCGGCACCCGCCGCTTCACCACGGCCGAGCTGGCCCGGGTGGCCGACATCGCCGGGGTCGACGCCGGCTGGCTGCTCGGGACGCATCCGGAGCAGGGCACGGCGCCCCCGCAGCAGACCGGGGCCCCGCTGCCGGCCGCCCGGCCCCGGCGCGTCCGGAACGCCGCTGCTGCCGGGCGACCTGCGGCGGACAGCGGCAGACCGCTCCAGATCGTCCGGCAGACCGTCCGGCTGATCGCGGAGCACGGATTCCATTCCGTACGGGTCTCCGACATCGCGGAGGCCTGCGGAACCAGTACCGCCGCCATTCACTACCACTTCCCCGGGCGCGACGAGCTGCTGGAGGCGGCCGCCCGCTGGTGCATGGACGAGGACACCGCCAGACGCGCGGCCGGGACCGCGGACACGCACCACGCCGGCGACGAACTCCGCCTGCTGATCGGACTCCAGACCCCGTACACCCCCCAGCAGCGCCGCCAGTGGAGCGTCTGGCTCGACCTGTGGGCCGAGGCGGCGCGCTCCACCGCGGTCGGTGAACTCCATGTGGAGTACTACCGGCAGTGGCGGGCCACGGTCGCGGAGGTGATCGGGCGCGGCGTCGCCCAGGAGGTGTTCCGGCCGGTCGATCCGGAGGCCGCCGCCCTCAGCCTCACCGCTCTCATCGACGGGCTGGCCACCCAGGTCCTCGCCACGACGCCGGGAGAACCGGGCACCAGCGCAGAGGACATGCACGGTGCGCTGCTCCGCTATGTGGACGCGACCCTGACCGCCGGCTGACCCCCGCCTGCCCCGCGCCACCACTCGACACAGCAGAACCCCACCCCAGCAGATCCCCACCTCAGCAGACCCTCACCCCAGCAGATCCCCACCTCGGCGAACCCCCGCCGAATTCAGCAGACCCATCGAATCAGGAGCCGCTTCCGCATGCCCGTAAACCAGAACGTCATCATCACGTGTGCCCTCACCGGGGCCGGTGACACGGTCCGCAAGAGCCCCCATGTGCCCGTCACTCCCGAGCAGATCGCCCGTTCCGCCGTCGAGGCGGCCGGGGCCGGCGCGGCTGTCGTGCACATCCACGTCCGTGAGCCGGAGACCGGCGCACCCTCCCGCGACCCGCGCCTGTACCGGGAGGTCGTCGAGCGGATCAAGGAGACCGGGACCGATGTCGTCATCAATCTGACCGCCGGGATGGGCGGCGATCTGGTGATCGACCCCGACGCCCCGTTGCGGCAGCTGCCCGGCACCGACCTCGTCGGCGGGCTGGAACGCCTCCCCCATGTCGAGGACCTGCTGCCGGACATCTGCACGCTCGACTGCGGCTCCCTGAACTTCGGCGACGGCAGCAATCTGTACGTCTCCACCCCTGACATGCTCCGGGCCGGCGCCCGCCGCATCCAGGAGCTCGGTGTACGCCCGGAGCTGGAGATCTTCGACACCGGGCAGCTGTGGTTCGCCAAGCAGCTCCTCGCCGAGGGCCTGCTCGACGCCCCGACCGTCTTCCAGCTCTGCATGGGCGTCCCCTGGGGCGCGCCCGCCGATCCCGGCGTGCTCCAGTCGATGGTGAACATGCTGCCCGAGGGCGCGCAGTGGGCGAGCTTCGCGCTGGGCCGGATGCAGATGCCGTGGGTCGCGCAGTCGATCCTCCTCGGCGGCCATGTCCGGGTCGGCCTCGAGGACAACCTGTACCTCGGCAAGGGCGTCAAGGCCACCAACGCCCAGTTGGTGGAACGCGCCGTGCAGATCACCGAGGCGCTGGGCTCCCGGGTCGCCACCCCGGACGAGGCCCGTCAGCGGCTCGGACTCAAGCCCCGCGGCTGAGACGCGTCCCGGCCGCCACCCGCTTCCCCCCACTCGTTCTGGAGTACCGCACGATGAACGCCGCACAGCCCGCACAGCCCGTACGAACCACCGGGCCCGCGCCCGCTGTTCAGCCCGAACCGGCCACCCCTGCTCCCTGCGCCCCCGAGGACGTTCGCCGCGTGGCGTGCGTGGGCGCCGGAGTGATCGGCGGCGGCTGGGTCGCGCACTTCCTGGCCCGTGGCTACGACGTCACCGCCTGGGACCCGGCCCCCGACGCCGAGGAGAAGCTCCGCCGGCTGGTGGACGCCGCCTGGCCCGCGCTGGAGCAGCTCGGCCTCGCGGAAGGGGCGTCGCCGGACCGGCTCACGGTCGTGCCGACGCTCGAAGAGGCGGTGTCCGACGCCCAGTTCGTCCAGGAGAGCGCTCCGGAGAAGCTGGAGCTCAAGCGGGATCTGCTGGCCCGCCTCGACGCCGCGGCGCCGGCGGGGGTCGTGATCGCGTCCTCGACGTCCGGCTACCCGATGACCGACATGCAGACCCGGGCCGCGGGCGCCGGACGGCTGGTCGTGGGGCACCCGTTCAACCCGCCGTATCTGATCCCGCTGGTCGAGGTGGTGGGCGGCGAGCTGACCGCACCGTCCGCGGTCGGCTGGGCGTCCCGGTTCTACGAGGTCGCGGGCAAGTCCGTCATCACGATGGAGCGCGAGGTCCCCGGTTTCATCGCGAACCGCCTCCAGGAGGCGCTGTGGCGCGAGGCGCTGCACATGGTCGCCAACGGTGAGGCGACGGTGACGGAGATCGACGACTCCATCACCGAGGGTCCCGGACTGCGCTGGGCCTGCATGGGGCCGATGCTGACCTTCGCGCTCGCGGGCGGCGAGGGCGGCATGGCACACATGCTGGACCACTTCGGCCCCTCCCTCAAGGCCCCGTGGACCCGGCTCGACGCCCCAGAGCTGGACCGGGAGCTGTACGACGCCGTGGTGCGCGGCTGCGACGAGGCGGCGGACGGCCGCAGCATCGCGGACCTCGTGGCCGAACGCGACCGCGGCGTCATCGATGTCCTGCGCGCCACCGGCCGGCTCGCCGGGCGGAGCACCCAGGAGGTGGCCAAGTGACCGCGCTGCCACTGCACCGGGAGACCGTGCGCCCGGAGTGGATCGACTACAACGGCCATATGAGCGAGGCGTTCTACGTACTCGTCTTCGGTTTCGCGACCGACCGGATGATGATCGAGACCGGCCTGAACTCCGAGTACCGGGAACGCACCGGCTGTTCGCTGTACACGGTCGAGTCCCATATCCGCTATCTGCGCGACGTCGCGGAGGGCGACCGGCTCGCCGTCCGGACCCGGGTGCTCGGCGCCGACGCGAAGAAGACCCGGTTCACCCATGAGCTGTACGTGCTCGGGCCCGACGCGCAGGACGACGCCGAACCGGGCCCGGACGCCGAGCCCGTGGCGACGAGCGAGCTGCTCGCCCTCCACGTGGACCAGCAGGCCGGCCGTACCGCGCCCTTCCCCGACCGGGTGCGCGAGTGCCTCGTCGCCCTCACGGAGGCGGCACCCGACTGGGCGGGCCGCTCGATCGTGGAGGTCCCCGCCGCAGGCTGAAACGCAGCACCCGACCGCTGTTGTTTCGGCCCGATGAAATCGTGCCACGCCGACTGCCCGGACCACCGGTTCCCCCGGTGGTCCGGGCAGTCGGCGTTCCCCGGGCGCCCGCGCACGTCCGTGCAGGTCCGGCGCTGTACGGGTAGGGCGGGCCGTCGGCCCGCGCCCCCTGCCGCGTACGCCTCGAACAGCCCCGGCGGACGGCGCCGGGCGGTTGACGCGCACCCGGCCCGCTGACACGCTCGCCGCATGCCCGCGACCCTGCCACTCGTATCGCGGCGCCACGTCGATCTGGGGCGCCTCGCATCCTCGGCGTGTAGCCGCTCCGCCGCGCTCCGTTGAGCAACTGACCCGCACGGACGCACCACAGCATTGATTCCCGCCCCAGCCACCGCCCTGGCTTCGGCGTGCCCGCGGCCGGCCGCACCGCGGCCCGACCACGCCCGCACCGAGAACCGCAGAGGAACCCCATGAGCCAGCCCGTAGACTCCGTCACCGCAGGTCACACCCCCGAGGACCAGGACCGTCAGGACCCGGGTGCGGCCTGGTCGTTCGAGACCAAGCAGATCCACTCCGGGGCCGTCCCCGATCCGGCGACCGGTGCCCGCGCGGTGCCGATCTACCAGACGACGTCGTTCGTCTTCCGGGACACCCAGCACGCCGCGGACCTGTTCTCGCTGGCCGAGCCCGGCAACATCTACACCCGGATCCACAACCCCACCCAGGACGTCCTGGAGCAGCGGATCGCCGCGCTGGAAGGCGGAGTCGCCGCGGTGGCCCTCGCTTCCGGGCAGGCCGCCGAGACCCTCGCCCTGCTGACGCTGGCCGGTGCGGGAGACCACATCGTCTCGTCCACCTCGCTGTACGGAGGCACGTACAACCTGCTGCGCCACACGCTCCCCCGGTTCGGCATCGAGGTGTCGTTCGTCGACGACCCGGACGACATCGAGGCGTGGTCGGCGGCGATCCGGCCGAACACCAAGGCGCTGTTCGCGGAGACGCTCGGCAATCCGCGCGGTGACGTCCTGGACATCCGCGCGGTCGCCGACGCGGCGCACGCGGCCGGGGTGCCGCTGGTCGTCGACAACACCGTGCCCACGCCCTTCCTGCTGCGTCCGATCGAGCACGGCGCGGACGTCGTCATCCACTCGGCGACCAAGTTCCTCGGCGGTCACGGCACCACCATCGGCGGTGTGGTGGTGGACGGCGGTACGTTCGACTTCGGGGCGCACGCCGAGCGGTTCCCGGACTTCAGCTCCCCCGACCCGAGCTACCACGGTCTGCGCTACTGGCCGGACCTCGGCCCGAGCGCCTTCGCGGTCAAGCTCCGGGTTCAGCTGCTGCGCGACCTCGGCCCCGCGCTCTCCCCGCACTCCGCCTTCCTGCTGCTGCAGGGCGTGGAGACGCTGAGCCTGCGGCTGGAGCGGCACACCGCGAACGCCCAGGCGCTGGCCGAATGGCTGGAGCGACGGGACGAGGTGTCGGCCGTCCACTACGCCGGGCTCGAATCGAGCAAGTGGTACGGGGCGGGGCGCCGGTACCTGCCGCGTGGCGCGGGCGCCGTGCTCGCCTTCGAGCTGCGGGACGGGGTGGAGGCGGGCAAGAGGTTCGTGGACGCGGTCGGCCTGTTCAGCCACCTCGCCAACATCGGTGACGTGCGCAGCCTGATCATCCACCCGGCGTCGACCACGCACAGCCAGCTGACCGAGGAGCAGCTGGCCGCCACCGGAGCGACGGCCGGGCTGGTCCGCCTCTCCGTCGGGCTGGAGAACGTGGACGATCTCAAGGCCGATCTGGAGGCCGGGTTCCGGGCCGCGAAGGCGGCGTCCTGAACGGGACCGCTCCCTCCACCACACTCCCCCTCCCGCCGGCCACCGGAGGCCGGCGGGAGGGGGATCCGCCGGGCCGCCGCAACTGGGTGCGTCTGGACCGGGCGCTGCCGCTGGAGTCGGGCGACGAGCTGCCCGGTGTGCACCTGGCCTACGAGACATGGGGGCGCCGGGCGGCCGACGGTTCCAACGCGGTCCTGGTGCTGCACGCCCTGACCGGGGACAGCCATGTGGCCGGGCCCGCGGAGCCCGGCCATCCCTCCGACGGGTGGTGGGACGCGCTGGTCGGCCCCGGGAAGGCGCTGGACACCGAGCGCTGGTTCGTCGTCGCGCCGAATGTGCTGGGCGGCTGCCAGGGCAGCACCGGTCCGTCGTCCACCGGCCCGGACGGGGCGCGCTGGGGCGGCGGCTTCCCCCGTCTGACGGTCCGGGACCAGGTGGCGGCCGAGGCGGCGCTGGCCGACGCGCTGGGCATCGGCCGGTGGGCGGCGGTGATCGGCGGCTCGATGGGCGGCATGCGGGCGCTCGAATGGGCCGTCGGCAGGCCGGAGCGCACCGGCTCGCTGCTGGTGCTCGCGGCGCCCGCCGCGGCCTCGGCCGAGCAGATCGCCTGGGGGCCCGTGCAGATCTCCGCGATCCGCTCCGATCCCGGCTGGCGCGGCGGCCACTACCACGACGCGGCACCGGGCCAGGGCCCGCACCGGGGCCTCGGCCTGGCCCGCAGGATCGCCCACATCACCTACCGCAGCGAGCCCGAGCTCGGCTCCCGGTTCGGCGGCGAGGCACAGCCGGGTGAGCAGCCCCGGCACGGCGGGCGGTACCGGGTGGAGTCGTATCTCGACCATCACGCGGCCAGACTGGTGCACCGCTTCGACGCCGGCAGCTACGTCACCCTGACCGAGGCGATGAACGGGCACGACATCGGGCGCGGCCGGGGTGGCACCGCGCAGGCGCTGCGCCGTGCCCGGATGCCCGCACTGATCGCGGGCATCGACTCCGACCGGCTCTATCCGCCCGCCCAGCAGGCGGAGCTGGCCGCGCTGCTGCCCGGCGCCGACCGGGCCCGGATCGTGGCGTCGCCGCACGGCCACGACGGATTCCTGATCGAGACGGTCCAGGTGGGCTCTCTGGTAAGGGAGTTGCTGCCGGGCCGGCCGGATCCGGACCGCTGATGCCCGCACCGCTGTTTCCGTCCACTCGCCCCGGGAGTTGTTGCTCATGAGATCCGTTCCGCCGTCCGAGGACGCGTACGACGGTATGCGGCTGCGTCAGTGGTCGCGTGGCGCCGCGCGCTCCGCCGGCATCGAACGCCGTGATCTGCTGCGGCTGGTGGCGGCCGCGTCGGCAGCCGCCGGGCTGCCCGCCGGTCTCTCGTCCCCCGCCCAGGCGGCCCCCGGGGCGGCCGGCCCCGCGCCCGGGATCGTGAAGCCGCTGCCGCCCGAGGTGTTCACGGTGCGCGGCACCAACGCCGAGACCAACTTCGCGGCGCTGCGCCCGACCGGGCTGCTCACTCCCGCCGACCGCTTCTTCGTGCGCAACCACACCACCACCCCGCGGATCGACGCGTCCGGCTGGCGGCTGAAGGTGTGGGGCGACGGGCTGCGGGGCCCGGCGGTGGAGTTCACGTACGACGAGCTGCGGGCGCTGCCCATGGCCACCGTCACCTCGTTCGTCGAGTGCGCGGGCAACGCCCGCAGCTACTACACGACGCAGCAGGGCGAGCAGGTCAGCGGCACGGCCTGGACGCTCGGCGCGATCGGGACGGCCCGCTGGCGCGGGGTGCGGCTGGCCGATGTGCTGCGCCGGGCGGGCATCACCCGGAACGCGGTGGATGTACTGCCGCGCGGGCTGGACGACGAGGTGGTCAGTGACGGGATCAACCTCGGCCGGGTCCGCAGGCCGCTGCCGGTCGCGAAGGCGCTGGACGACGTGATCCTCGCCCTTGAGATGAACGGCGAACCGCTGCCGCCCGACCACGGCCATCCGGTACGTCTGATCGTGCCGTCCTGGGTCGGGGTCGCGAACATCAAGTGGGTCGGCGACATCGAGGTGAGCGCGTCGCCGCTGCTCTCCCCGTGGAACACCGGCCTGTACCGGCTGTTCGGTCCCGGCTATCCGGCGGAGGGCAGTGCGCCGCTGACCCGGCAGACGCTGAAGAGCGCCTTCGAGGTGGCGCCGGGGGCATCGTTCCGCGCCCGCCGACGCCATGTGCTGACGGGCAGGTCCTGGTCGGGCGGGGCGCCGGTGCGCACGGTCGAGGTCAGTACCGACGGCGGTGCGCGGTGGCGTCGCGCACGGCTGCGCGACGAGCCGCGGAACGGAAGCTGGGTCCGCTGGTCGGCCGACTGGGTGCCCAAGGACCGCGGACCGGCCGTCCTGCTGGCGCGGGCGACGGACCGGTCGGGCCGCACCCAGCCGGAGAAGGCCGTCCCCAACACGCAGGGCTATCTCTTCGACGCCGTGGTCCGGCACGAGGTACGGGTCGTCTGACGCGGCGGCGGGGGCCGGCGAGTCGCCCGGCCCCCGGCGAGCCACCCCGGACTCAGTCGCCGTCCCGGTCCGCCGTCCGGCCCGCGTAGTAGGTGGCGATCATGTCCTCGCCGCCGTGCCCGGCCGCTTCGGCGCGGGCGAAGCGGACCTCGGAGGCGGCGGTCAGATCCAGCCGTACGCCGGTCTGCTCGGCGGCGTCGAGGATGAGGCGGGTGTCCTTCAGGGCCGTGCTCAGGGAGACGCTCGGAGTGAGATCGCCGGACAGCACCGCGGCGGACTTGCTCTGCAGATAGCCGGAGTCGAGCGGGCCGCCCCGCACGGCGTCGAGGAACAGCTGCGGGTCGACGCCCAGCCCCTCCGCGAGGTTGAGGCTCTCCGCCACGCAGCCCACCATGTTCATCACCCAGGTGTTCACCACGAGTTTCAGCCTGGACGCGGCACCCGGTTCCTCGGAGACCCAGACCGTACGCTGCCCGATCGCGTCGAACACCGGGTCCGCCACCGCACGGGCGGCGGACGGCCCGGAGACGAAAACGGTCAGCGCGCCCTGTTCCGCGGGCTGCCTGGTTCCGGAGACGGGTGCGTCGAGGAAGACGAGGCCCAGGTCCGCGGCGCGCTGGGCCAGTTCGACCGCCCCGTCCGGTCCGACCGTGGAGCTCTGCAGCAGGACCTGGCCCCGGTGCACCCCGTCGGAGGCGGCGGTGAGCGCGGCGGCGACGGAGGTCGTGTCGTTGAGCGTGGTGAGGATGACGTCGGCGCCGCGTACCGCCTCGGCCGCTGTTTCGGTCACGGTGGCACCGTCCGCCGTCAGGGGCTCCGCCCTGGCCGACGTACGGTTCCAGGCGCGGACCTCCAGCCCGGCCCGGATCATGCTGCGGGTCATCGCGGACCCCATGATCCCGGTGCCGAGGACGGCGACGACCGGCGGTCGCGGGGTTGCTCCGGCTGTCGCTGAATTCATGGGGACCATTCCCTTCGTCGGCCGCGCCCGGATTCGCGCGCGGCGTTTCGGATGCTCAGGACTGCCGGCGCGCGCCTTCGAGTACCGCGGTGTACACGGCCCTTGCCAGCCGCGATCCCCAGCGCGAGCGGGGCCCGGCGAACAGCTCGCCCGGCCCGTCGGCCGGTTCGGGCGCCGCGACGCAGACGGAGTCGGTGGGGGTGCCGGAGCAGGAGAGTCCGGCACCCAGGAGGGCCTGGACCTTGGCCTCCGTGGCGGTCGCGACGGCGTTGACGAGCGCGGCGTCGCAGAGCGGCACGGGCAGGACGACGACGATGTTGACCGTCCCGGGTCCCGGCGGGGCCCCGGTGTCCTCTGCCGGGGCCGCCGCCCAGCCGCGCACTCCGAGGCCGCAGGTGGCGGTGGCCGTCACGTCCCCGTCCACGGCGACCGTGTACGCGGTGACATCGGCGGCCGTCATCAGTCCGGCGCCGGGCCCGGTGAGGTGTTCGGCCGCGGCGATCTCGGCCAGGTGCCGGTCCGGGTCCGTACGCGGATAGCCGCCGGGCACCTGGGCGTTGAGGATCCAGTCACGCGGGCCGATGCCGCCGCCGAGCACTGCGCTGCTGCACACCCGCCAGCCGGGCCCCAGCCGCCACACCAGATGGTGCAGGTCCACGCCGTCCTCGTGCCGGGCCAGCAGCTCGCCGCGCTGTTCGGGGAGCCGGACGCGTGCGGAACGGATGAGACACCCCCGGAGGCGCGGCAGGACGGCGGTCGCCCTGCGGACCCGTAGATCATATGCGCCGGGACGGGGCGTCCGGATCGCGCCCCGCCCCGCGTCCTCCGTCAGGCTTCGCCCCGGCCCATCGCGATCAGCCGGTCCAGCACGGCGGCGTCGGCCCTGACCCCGTCGTGCGCGTAGGCGTCGGTGACCCAGGTGCGCAGGCCCCGTACGGCGTCGGCGGTGGCAAGGGCCTGCTCCCGGTCGACGAACATGTCGTCGTGGTAGACGGCTGCGACGACCGGGACCTCATTGGCGGCGAGCCGGTCCAGGTCGTACAGGGCCGGCCAGTCCGTGCGGGCGGCGAGCGCCTCCGCGGCGCCGCGCAGCGGTACGAGCGCGGGGTCCTCCTCGAACTGCCAGGGGTAGACCATCTCGCCGGTGAACCGCAGCGGGCCGCCGGCGGTGGCGTCGAAGGCCGGGAACTCCTGGCGGACGCGGTGCGCCGACCAGTCGGTGGGGCGGCCGCCCTGGGCGTAGATCGGCTCGTGGAGCACGGCGTACAGGGGGCGTTCGGCGAAGGACACGGCGGCGTCGACGCCGCGCAGGAACGTGTCGGTCAGCTCCGGTCCGTCGGCGCCCTCGGTGAAGGCGGTCTCCAGGAGGTAGTGGAGCGATTCGGACTTGGACGCGGTGCCGAACGTGATGCCGAGGGTCTGGAAGCGCCGCACGGTGAGTCGTTCACCGGTCGGCATCCGCACGTCGTGGCTTGCCAGGTGCGCCGCGACGGCGTCGGCCAGTGCCTGGTCGCCGGGGTAGCGGTCGAAGTAGCGCTCGTTCTGGGTGAGAGTACGGGCGTAGGCGGCGCGGTACACGTCGTCGGCGTGGCCGGTGAGCGTCGGCAGTCCGCCGGTGATGTAGGCCCGGGTGAGCCCTTCCGGGGCCAGGCTGAGGTAGGTGAGCGTGGTGAAGCCGCCGAAGCTCTGGCCGAGCACGCTCCACGGCTGCTCGCCCTGGAGCCGGCGGCGCAGGAGTTCGGCGTCGCGGACGATCGAGTCGGCGCGGAAGTGCGCGAGGTACCCGGCGGCTGCCGCGTGGTCCGTACCGAAACGGGCCAGGGTGCGCCGGTCTGCGGGGGTCGAGCGGCCGGTGCCGCGCTGGTCGAGGAGGACGACGCGGTACTCGGTGAGCGCTCGGCGCAGCCAGGCCCCCGCTGCGTTGGGGCGTTCGGCGCGGCCACCGGGACCGCCCTGGAGCCAGAGGAGCCGGGGCAGGTCCTCGTGTTCGCGTCCCTCCGCGACGACTTCGCGGGCGAAGAGCGCGATGACGGGGCTCTCGGGGTCGCTGTGGTCGAGCGGCACGTCGAGGGTGTGGTCGGTGCAGACCAGGCCGCCGTGGCGGTAGGTGACGGGGGCTGGGGTGGACATGGCGCTCCTCTCACGTCGCGTATCTCGCGTCGTGTCTCTGTCGTCGCGACTCTCGCGTCTCTCGCATCTCTCGCGTTCCGGCTCTCGCGTCGCGGAACGGTTTCACGGGTGGCGGACGGGCCCGCACGGGGGGTGCGGGCCCGTCCGGGGCCGTCAGTAGCCGGCCACGCCCAGGTCGCGGCAGATCGCCACGAGGTCCGGGTGCACGTAGCGCCCGTTCTCCTCGATGGCGACGCCGTCCAGGTAGATGGACGGGCCGAGGACGCTGCCGTCCGTGTGGGCGGCGGCGACCCACGGTTCGCCGCCGATCCAGGCGCCCTTGGTGCCGATGCCGAGTTCGACGCAGCCGAAGACGCGCTCGTCCTCGACGATGCGGCCGGTCGGGGCGAGGACGCCGGGGTTGAAGCCGAGCGACCAGTGGGCGACGCGGAACATGTTCGGGTCGTTGAAGGACTCCATCCAGCGGCGGAAGGTGTCCGCGTCGGCGTCGCCCTCGATCTTGGTGACGACGCCCTTCTCGACGGTGCACCGGACCGGGGAGCGCAGCAGGCCGATCTCGTCCGGCGGCCACAGGGCCCCGTCGAAGACGAGTACGCCGTCCTGGGTCTCCTCCAGGGGGTTCCAGGAGATCTGGCCGGAGAGCATGACCGTCTCGCCGGGCTTCTCCGCGGGCTTGCCGCGCAGGTTGATCGGCCGGTCGCCGTTGCGGCCCACCAGGTCGGTGCCGTTGGCGGAGGTGATCCGGACCTCGTCGGCCGCCTCCAGCAGTGCGACCAGCGCCTTGCCCAGGCGTATGACGCCCTGGAAGTCGGGGCGTCCGACGGTGGCGACCAGCATCTGGACGTCCATCGCGGTGAGGTTGGTGTAGCGGCAGCCGTTCGCCATGGCGGCGCGGAAAGCGTCGGAGTGCATCAGGTACGAGACGGCGAACTCGATCCACACGTCGGCGTCGGCGATGGCTCCCGCGACGGGGCGGGGCGGCTCCATCGAGGCGCCGGGCAGCGTCTCGTACCAGACGACGACGGGGTGGGCCCCGGCGGCGGCGACGGCCTGCGCGGTGGCTTCGATGACCCGGCGGTCGCTGCTGGTGTCGCCGGTGAGGACGACGTGCTCGCCGCGCTTGACGAGCATGACCTCCTCGACGAGCTTGCGGGCGGCCAGGGCGAGTTCGAAGCTGAGGTACTCGGGACGCGGTTCGAGCCTGCTGTACATGTCCATGGGGGTCTCCTTGCCGTGCGGGTGGTGCTGAGTGGTGCGGTGGTACGGGATGTGGTCCGGGTGCGGGGTGGCCCGGCTCAGGTCTTGAGGATCTGGGCCGAGTCCCCGAGCGAGCTGCCGGCGATCAGTCCGGCGCCCACCAGGTTGAGTTCCTCGTCGGCCGCAGGGCCGCGCAGCCTGCGGTAGCCGACCCGGACGACGAGGGCGCCGAGGACCAGCCAGCAGGCGTGCGGGGTGAGGATGAGCAGGCCGGTGGCGAGCATGACGCCCATCTGCCGGCGGGTGCCGCCGAGCAGCTGGATGGCGGCGCCGGGGATGGCCCAGATGAGCATGGTGCGCACCGCGTCCGGGTCGCTGAGGCCGCTCTTGATGGTGTCGGCGTACACCTTGGCGACGGGCGGGATGAGCCCCTGCCCGAAGTACGAGCGCCAGGCGAGTGCGACGACGGCGAGGGCGACCGCGAAACCGATGAGGGCGGCCAGGAACTGCTGGCGGCGGCCCTCGCGCTCGAAGGGGTCCCAGGGCCGGTGCTCACGCCGCAGCAGCCAGCCGGCCTTGAGGTCGTAGCCCATGTCCGCGAAGGCCGGGCCGGTGGCGGAGACGTACCCCACCAGGAGCGCGAGTGGCACCGACGGGATTCCTATGGCGAGGCCGAGGATCAGGAAGATCAGGGTGACGGCGAAGGACGGGAACCAGCCGGACTGCATGGCCGCGAGGCCGACGATCAGTTCGTGCACCAGGGCGGCGAAGGCGGCGAACAGCACCCAGCCGACGATGCCGAGCGGGCTCATGTCGCCGATCAGCCCGCCGAGCACCGCGAGGATCACGGCGCCCCCGGTGAAGAGCGCGAAGCCGCGGATCAGGGAGAGCCGCAGTGTGCGCTCGTCGACGGTGTACGCGGTGCTCGGGTCCGCCGGCTCGACGTGCGCCACGCTGCGGTCCTCCTCTGCGGCGGCCGTTCGTCTGCGCTCGCGACGGCCGATCAGCAGGTGCACGGCCTGGCCGAGCGCCACGACGCCGGCGCCGACCATGACGCCGTGCGGGATGTACCCGGCGCCCAGGTCGGTATGGAAGAGGTCCATCCCGTACTGGCGCAGCATCAGTCCGATGCCGAACATCATCAGCGCCCAGACGTTGCCCAGGAAGGCGACCCCGGCGGCCGAGAGCGGCAGGCTGAAGAGCGTTCCCGCGAGGCCGACGGCGGTGCCGCCCGCGAGGATCAGGGCCCGGCGCCCTCCCCGGTCGCCGGCCTTGATGGTCTCGGCGGCCGCGGTGCCGGGCGGCCAGGCGGCGTCGGCGGGCAGCAGCCGTGAGCCGAAGGCGCGGTAGAGCACCCAGGCGTCCACGACGAGCCCGATGGACGCGCCCGCGAGCATCGGCCAGACCAGGTCCTGGCGCCCGAAGACGTACGGGATGGCGACGGAGGTCAGCAGGGCGTTCGCGGAGGCGAAGGTGGCGGCGGAGATCGCGCTCTGGGCGAGGTTCTGCCGGTGCACGGACCGCATCCGGCGCAGGAAGCCCAGCGGGATGCGGCCGATGAGCATGGCGACGAGTGCGCCGACGACCGAGGTGTTGGCCGAGATGCCCAGCTTGGAGACCAGGTCGATGCCGATGACGGCTCCCACGGCGGAGAGCACCACCAGGATCACCAGCAGCACGGGTTCCATGGTCCTGGGGTGCGACCGGGGCTCGTCGGGGGCGGACGGCGGCGGGGCAGGGTGCGGCGCTGAGACGTGGTGCGCCATGGGGCACCCCCTTCGGTTTGCAGGGCTGGGAGGCGGGTCCGGGTCTCCGCGGCGGGGCGGAACCCGGGGGCACGCGGCGGCAGGGCAGGCCGCGGCCGGGCGGTACCGGGGCTGGTTCAGCCGCCGAGGGCGGCGGTGATCTCCGCCGCGCCGGCGCGTACCAGCGTCACGAGGGTGTCGGCGGCCCGGTCCACGCGGTGGGACGGGCCGATGACGGTGAGGGAGGCGGGGACGCCGTCGCCCTGGAAGACGGGGGCGGAGACCGCGGTGACGGCCTCGTCGTACTCGCCGTGGCTGATGCAGTACCCGTCGGCACGGACCTGCGCGTAGCAGGTGAGCAGGGCGTCCAGCTCTGTGATGGTGCGGTCGTTGAAGCGCGTCAGTCCGGCGGCGCCGAACATCTGCCGGATCTCGCGCTCGGGGTGGTAGGCGAAGAGGGTGTGTCCGGACGCTCCGGCGTGACCGGGCATGACGGCGCCGATGATCGCCGTGTAGCGGACGGGTCCGGTGCCGTCGACGGCGGCTTCACAGCGGTAGCTGCCCCCGTGCGGGACGTTGAGGACGATGCTCTCGCCGGTCTCGCGCAGCAGCCGGGCGAGTATCGGCCGGGAGATCGAGGACAGCACTCCGCTGTGCTCGCTGACCCTCGCCAGCCGGGACAGCGCCGGTCCCGGCCGGTAGCGGCGGCTGTTGTCGTCGCAGAGCAGGAAGCCCCGCGCGCTCAGGGTGGTGAGCAGCCGCTGGACGACGGCCTTGTCCCAGCCGTGGTGGCGGGCCAGTTCGCTCACGCCCCATTCGGGCCGCTGCTCGGTGAAGGTCAGCAGGACGAGCAGAGCCCGGTCGACTGTCTGCAGCACTCCGGGGGCCTGCTGTCCGTCGCGGGCCGGGGTGGTGGTGTCCGTGCCGCGCTCAGCCATGGGCCGGGCCTCCTTCGTCCGCTTCGTCCATCTGTCGGTGCGGAAATCGCAACGCCGTTGCGATTTCTGGCGAAAGAATGGTGCCGCGCCCAGCGGGTGTCAAGGGTTTGCCGGAAATTCGCCGCGCGGCGGGAACCGCCTGTTCAGCGGCGGTTACGGCGGCCCGCGCGCCGGTACCCGCCGGGCGGGCCGCACCCGCCCGGCCGTTCACTCGATTGGCCTAACCGGATCGCGGGGCCCACAGCGGCATCGCGCGGGGCCCCGCCCCATCCGTCGGGGGTGGGGCGCCCCGCCCCCGGCGGCCGGGAAGTTGCAGCGTCCATCCGGGTGAGGCGCGATGGAATCCGGACGCGCCTCACCTGCTGGACCCACCCACAGGACGCGCCCGAGCTAGGAGGAATCGGTCATGGGAGCCGCTGACGGTTTCACGGATTCCGGAGAGCTCGACGGCCTGACGGTGTACGACACCGCGGGCGAGAAGATCGGCAACGTGGGGCGGGTGTATGTCGACGACAGCACCGGCCGACCGGACTGGATCACGGTGAAGACCGGCCTGTTCGGTATGAAGGAGAGTTTCGTGCCTCTCGCCGGAGCCCGTCGCGTGGGCTCCGACCTGCACATCTCCCATCCGAAGGACCGCGTCAAGGAAGCCCCCCGGGTGGACGCGGACGCTCATCTCTCCGTCTCCGAGGAGGAGGAGCTCTACCGGCACTACGGCCTGACGAGGAACACCGGCGGCAAGCTCGGTGACCGTTCCGGGGCTGCCGGCACGGCCGGTGCGCCGACCACGTCCGGGACCGGAACCATGGGCGCTGCCGGAGCCGGCGCGGCCGCCGGGGCAGGAGCCGGGGCCGGGGCCATGGGTGCGGCACGCGGCACCGACAGCGCGAAGGCCTCCGGCACGGCGGGCACCGGCAAGCACCGGGACGCCGACACCTCCGGTACCGCCCGTCCGCTGGTCGGAGCAGGTGCGGGCGCGGAGCGGTCCGCCTCCGCCGACCTGGGTGGCAAGGAGGAGCTCATCCGCTCCGAGGAGCAACTGCGCGTCAGCACAGAGGAGTACGAGAGCGGCAAGGCCCGTCTGCACAAGTACGTCGTCACCGAGAACGTCACCAGGACCGTGCCCGTGACGCACGAGGAGGTTCGCGTGGTGCGCGAGCCGCTCCAGCCCGGCGACAAGGCGGCCCGCTCGGACATCAACGAACAGGATGTGGAGGTCACCCTGCACGCCGAACGCGCCACGATGCGGAAGGAGACCGTGCCGGTCGAACGGGTGCGGATGGAAACGAAGAAGGTGACCGAGCAGAAGGAAGTCTCCGCGGAACTGCGCAAGGAGCAGATCGACTACGCGGACGGCATGGCCAAGGACGGCAAGGACATGGGCGGCAAGGACGCCGGCGGCGAGTTCGGTCAGGGACGGCGCCGCTGACCCCGCGCACCGCGCCGGACCGGCAGAACCGGACAGGAGCGAGGGGCGGACCCGCATCACGGGGGTCCGCCCTCTCGCGTAGCCGGTGGAACCGGGCCGGGCGGCCCGGTTCCACCGGCTACGTGGTCAGGGCCGCTGGAGTGCGACCACGGCGTTGTGTCCGCCGAACCCGAAGGAGTGACTGACGGCACGCCGGACGGGCAGCTCCCGCGGCTGCTTGGTCACGCAGTCGATGTCGAACCCGGGCGCGGGCGCGTCCAGGTTGGCGACCGGCGGGACGATTCCGCGCTGGAGCGTGAGGATCGTGAGCCCCGCCTCGATCGCTCCGGCCGCCCCCATGCAGTGGCCGAGCACGCCCTTGGGGGCGGTGACGGGCGGCCGGTGCGGGAAGACCCGGCCGATCAGGGCGGCTTCGGCCGCGTCGTTGCGCGGGGTGGCCGTGCCGTGGGCGTTGATGTGCTCGACGTCCCCGGCCCGCCAGCCCGCGTCGCGCAGCGCGGCCTCGACGGCCGCCTGGGCGATCCGGCCGTCGGGGTGCGGGCTGGTGGGGTGGTGGGCGTCGGTGGTGGCGCCGGTGCCCGCGAGCAGCGCGCGTGGCTGCGCACCCCGGGCCTCGGCGTCGGCCTCGCGCTCCAGCACCATGACGGCGGCGCCCTCCCCCATGACGAGCCCGGCCCGGTCGGCCGCGAAGGGCCGGCTGAGCCGGGACAGGTCCCCGTCGGCGAGGGCGGCCGCCCCGGATCTGGCGAACCCGGTCATGGCGATCGGGAACAGCGTCGATTCGGTGGCTCCCGCGATCGCCAGATCGCACTGCCCGGTGACCAGCAGGTCCCGGGCCACCGACAGTGCGGTGACCCCGGACGAGCAGGCCGTGCAGGGCGCCAGGCTGGGGCCCGTGGCGCTCATCTCGATCGCGATCTCCGCCGCGGGCATGTTCGGGATGGTGAGCAGGATCCCGACCGGCGAGGTCGCCTCCGCCCCGCGCCGTTCCAGCACCAGGGCCTGATCGGTGAGACCGGCGGAACCTCCGCTGCTCGTGCCGACGACGACCGCGACCCGGCTGCCGTCCCAGCCACCCGGGTCGAGTCCCGCGTCCAGGACCGCCTCCCGCGCGGCCAGTACGGCGAATTTGGTGTACCTGCCCATGCGGAAGGCGGTACGCCGGCCGATCGCGGCGTCCAGGTCGATCCCGTCGACCGTGCAGGCGAAGTCGATGGCGCACCCTGCGAGTGCGGGGACGGTGCGGGCCGGGCTGACCCCGGCACACACCCCCTCCCAGGTGGACTCGGTGTCGTTGCCGACCGGGGTGATCATTCCCAGACCGGTGACAGCGATGGACGGCATCTTCATCGGACGGTGCTCACCGGAGCCTCGCCACCGGCCTTCGCGCGCAGGAACTCCGTGAGTCCGGCGAGGGTGGTGTCCCGGTGCAGTGTGCCCGGGTCCAGTTGGACGCCGACGGCCTCCCTCATGACGACGGCGAACTCGGCGACTGCCAGGGAGTCCATGTCCAGGCTGTCCATCGTGGATTCCGGGAGAATCTCGGCCACAGGCACCCTGAAGGTACGGCTGAGTACCTCGGTGATCGTGGGGTGAATCGCGCTCATGGTCTTCCTCTCCATCATGCCCGTCCGGCGGGGGTCACGGGGTGGTGCCTCTCACCACCCCGACGCCGAAGTAACTGAGCAGCGTCCGGCCGGTTACGCCTTGCGGCGAACCGATTCGCCACCGAGCGTTCCCGTCCCCTGACACCAGCGCGACAGCACGGCCGCGGTACCCCAGAAGGCCAGGAGTACGAGACCCACGCCGAGCCCCTGTACCGATTCGGCCGCCCGGCGCACGCCCTGCGGTGCCGCCCGCTCCGGCGCGGCCCTCACCGCCCGCTCCGGCGCACTCACCGCCCGCGCCCGCTCCCGGCGGGTACCGGGCGCTCCGCGGTGTGCCAGGACGCACCCGGGTCGTCGTACGCCTCGGCATAGCGGGCTCCGGCGATGGGCCAGTCCGCGAGCACTTCCTCCGGCAGCGCGAAGGAGTCGGCGAGCTCCGGCAGGTGGGCCGCGACGGCGGCGACGAGTAGCTCGGTGGTCTCCGTGAGGTCTTCCACCTGGCCGGCCGTGAGGTGCCCGGCGACGAGCAGGTCCCCGCTGTGCTGCTGGATCCAGCGCAGCGCGAACAGCCGGGCCAGATCGGTCAGCCGATCGCGGGCGGGCCCCTCCGGCAGGCCCTCGACCGCTTCCGCGTACGCGTCGGCCGCCTGCCGGCAGGCGTGCGCCTCGACCCCCCGCAGCGCGGGCCCGGACCCCGCGTTCCACCGCTGCAGCGGGCCGCCGTGCGGGGCCCGCGCCATCCGTGCGCGGGAGCGGGCGAACTGGATCCGCTCCACGTGGGCCAGGAGGCGGCCGAGGAACCGCAGATCGTCGAGGTCGCCGGTCTGCGGGCCCGCGTCCCGTGCGCCCCACGCGTCCGGTGCGTCGAGCATCGCGGAGATGACCATCTCGGAGGCGGCCTTGGCGTGGATGGCCATGTTGTCGCCCTCTGCGGTGATGGCACCCTCCACCCCGGTGACGAGTTCGCTCATCCCGTTGTTCTCCAGCAGGCCCTGGGCACCGCACCGTTCGCGGCATTCGACGATCACCGAGCGGGCCTGCCAGGTGATCCAGCCCTTCGCGACATCGACCAGCCGGCCGGCCGCCTCACGCTCCGGCTCGGGGCCGTGAGCCGCCGCCTCCCAGCGGTCGAGGGCCCGCCGGTGCAGCAGGCTCATCGCGAAGACGGTGGCCATGGCCCCGGCGAGCGGACCGTGATGGCTGCGGTGGGCGATCACCGGCAGCGGCGGCAGCGCACGGCCCCCGGAGACGTACCGGTGTCCTGAGTAGCGGACCGCGACGGCCAGAGTGGCTCGGGCGGAGCCGATCGCGCTCGCGCTCATACAGATGCGGCCCGTGGTGACGCGGGCGATGGAGGCGAGGAACCGGCGTCTGCGCCCCGCGGTGCCGCTGCGGAACACCCCGTCGTCATCGATCCGCCCCTGCTTGCCACCGAGCAGCGCCTCGCGCCCCACGAAGACCTGGTCGAAGGAGGTCAGGCAGTGGTCCACCGGGCTGCCCATCCGGGCCGGCAGCCTGCGGATCCGCACCCCTGGCAGGGCCTGCGACGCGTCGGTGAGCGGCACCAGCAGCAGGAAGACCCCGTGGTCGGTGTCCCCGATGAGCAGCCGGGCGGCGACGAGTCCCGACTTGGGGCCGCCCGCCGGGCTGGTGTTGGGCATGAACTTCTGCGCGCCCAGGTGCGGGGTGTGCAGCACGAATCCGTCCCGGGCACGGTCGTAGGTGGCCGTCGTCTCGACCGCGGCGGCGTCGTTGCCGTGCGCCACCTCCGTACAGAGGAAGGTTCCGATGCGCCGCATCGCGAGAAAGTCCGACAGATCGCGGGACCGGTCGGTGTCGTGGTCCAGGAGGCTGCCGAGGAAGAGGTTGTAGTGGATTCCCGCGACGGTGGCGAGCGAGGTGTCCACCGGGGCGAGCCATTCGTGCAGGGCGGCCAGGGCGCGCGGGTCGGCCGCCAGCCTGGCGCCGCTGTCGAGTGTGTTGTTGAGCGTGCGCAGCCGCGCGTGGGCGAGGGTGAGCCGTTCGTCGGGGGTGGGGCCGGGCGGCGGGAAGGCGGGCCTGCGGAACGGCTCTGTGGCGATGAGCCGCTGCCAGAATCCGTGCTCCCGGCGGGCGTCGGGGCCCAGGAGCACCGAGCTGAGCCGGTCCGCGGCCCGCTCCGGTCCGGCCGCGGGCATCACGGGGCTGTCGATCGTTGTGGTCATACGACAGGAACGATCAGGAATCAGCCAGGACACCCGAATTCCGGCATTCGCAGCCGTTTCCTTCCTGTTCAGCGGGGTGAGGGCGCGCGTTGGAAGGCGAGGACGACATTGTGGCCGCCGAATCCGAAGGAGTGGCTGAGGGCCCGCTCGACGTGCTGCCTGCGGGGTTTCCTGGTCACGCAGTCGAGGCCGGAGTCCGGCGGCGGGGCGTCGAGGTTGGCGATCGGCGGGACCAGGCCGTGTTCCAGGGTCAGTACGGTGGCCACCGCCTCGATCGCACCGCCCGCCGCGAGCGTGTGCCCGATGACGCCCTTGGGCGCGGTCACCGAGGGCCGGTGCGGAAAGAGCCGGGCGATCAACGCGCTCTCCATGGCGTCGTTGAGCGGGGTGGAGGTGCCGTGTGCGTTGATGTGGTCCACCTCGCCGGCGGCCCAGCCCGCCCGGTCCAGCGCCGCCTCGACCGCCCGCTCCGCACCCCGGCCGTCCGGGTCGGGCGCGGTGGGATGGTGGGCGTCCGTGGCCGCTCCCGCACCGGCCAGCACGGCCCGCGCCCGCCCGCCGCGGGCCCGGACGTCGCCGGCCCGTTCCAGTACGAGTACGGCGGCGCCCTCGCCGAGGACGAACCCGTCGCGGTCGGCGGCGAACGGCCTGGACGCGGCCGCCGGGTCGCCGGTGCGCGCCGAGAGCGCCCCCATGCCCGCGAACGCGCTCACCACCAGCGGGGTCACCACGGACTCCGCGCCGCCCGCCACCACCACATCGCAACTGCCGCTCGTCAGCAGGTCGCCGGCGAGGGCGATCGCGGTGGCGCCCGACGCGCAGGCGGTGGCCGGGGCCAGGCTCGGCCCGTGGGCGCCCAGGTCGATGGCGATCTCCCCGGCGGCTGCGTTCGGCATCATCATCGGCACGAGGAGCGGGGAGACCGCGGGCGGCCCGTCGGCGTCCAGCCTGCGGACGTTGTCGACGAGTACGGAGACACCGCCGACGCCGACGCCCAGCACGACGCCCACCCGGCCGCCGTCCCAGCGGTCAGGGCGCAGCCCGGCGTCCGCCACGGCACGGCGGGCGGCGACCAGGGCCATCTTCACGAACCGCGCCATCCGGAAGACGGCGCGTCCGCCCACCGCCTCGTCCAGGTCCGGTCCGTCGGCCCGGCAGGCGAAGTCGACCGGCAGACCGGCCAGTTCCTCGCAGTGCCGGGCCGATCCGGCACCGGCGCACAGCCCCGCCCAGAAGGTGTCCTCGTCGGCGCCCACCGGGGTCACCAGCCCCAGGCCCGTCACCACAGTCGCTGTCCCGTCCCGCAGCATGCCGCGGCTCTCCCCTCGTCGTTCACGCCCCAGCAGGCCGAACGGCCGAGCCCCCGTCGAGGATGCGGCCACTGGGCCGAACGGGGTCAGGAGGCGTCCGCGCCCCCGTCGTCGCCGTACCTGCGCTCGAACTTGGCGACCTGGCCCTCCGAGTCGACCACCCGGGCCTTTCCGGTGAAGAACGGGTGGCTCTCCGCGGAGATCTCGACGTCGATGACGGGGTAGGTGTTGCCGTCGTCCCAGCCGATGGTCTGCTCGCTCGACGCGGTGGACCGGGTCAGGAAGGCGTAGCCCGCCGCACGGTCACGGAAGACGACGGGGCGGTAGTCGGGGTGCTTGTCCTGCTGCATGGTCTGCTCCTGGGGACGTACGGGTACCGGCTCTGGACACTCCGGCCAGCCTCGCGAACCAGGGCGTCCCGCGCGATCGGACACGGCCGTACGGGGCATCGGCGGGTGGCGCCGCCCGGCCCGGCTACGCTCCGAGCGCGTCGGCCACCAGGGCCAGGAACCGGGCGTGGGCGTGGGCGCTGCACACCGGCTCCGGGTTCCAGGGCACCACCCGGGCGGTGCGTTCGATGGAGGCCCACGCCTCGTTCGTCCTGAGCTCGCCGAGGGGGGTGGCGTTGACCCTGATGTCGGCGAGCACGACGGCGGGGCGCAGCGCCCCGGCCTCCGCCCAGTCGACCGTGGACCAGTTCGCCCCGGGCCCGTCGGCCGGTTCCACCAGGTCGATGCCGAGTTCGGCCAGCACCCGCAGTTCGGGCCACATGCGGGGGCGGGCCAGGTGGGCCTGCTGCTGCCCGGCCGGGGAGAGGGCGAGGACCCGGGTCCGGTCCGGTCCGGCGGCGAACGCGCGCAGCCGGTCCCGGGCGGCGTCCAGCTCCCGGGCGGCAGAGGCGGGCTCCGCCGCGCCCAGCGACCGGGCGAGGCGGGCGAACCGGTCGCCGGTCTCCGCGAGGGTGCGCGCCTGGCCCACGTCGATGACGACGACCGGGACGTGCTCCTCCAGGTGTTTGGCCGTCTCGGGGGCGAGGCCGTAGACCTGGCCGCCGCCGTAGCTGACGGCCACCACGAGGTCGGGTTCGCAGGCCAGCAGCGTCTCCACGTCCAGAGCGGGGCCCGCGCCGACGTAGGCGACCTCGGCCGGCGGCAGCGATCCGGTCTTCGCGGTGTCGGGCACGGCCGGGTCGTCGTGGCCGGAGCCGAATATCCCGACCGGCCGTATCCCGTGGTCCCACAACGTCGCTCCGGCCTGGACGTAGGCGAGCACCCGCGTCGGGCGCCGCTCGGCGGACGACAACTGTCCTCGGTCGTCGGAGAACTGCCATAAGGTCTGCTCGCTCACGTCACACGCCTCTCGCCACCGGTCACTTCGCCCCGTTACGGGGTCGCACACCAGTACCTGCCCAGGGATGCGGGGCGGCACCCCCGCCGCCGTGCCGTTTACAGGCCGGCTTCCGTTCCGCGCACCAGGTAGCTGACGGGACCGGGGTCCGGCACCCGGATCCCGGTGAAACCGAGCCGATCGTAGAAGGCTCTGGCCGGGGTGTTGGCGGTGAGCATGGACAGGTGCACCCCGGTGACCCCCTTGGCGCGCAGGGCCGCGAGGAACGTACGCATCAGCTCTCTCCCGTACCCCTTGCGCTGCCAGTCGGGGAGCAGGTCGATGTGCAAGTGGGCCGGGTGGCGGGCCAGTTCGGGCAGGATCATGCGCTCCGGGTTGTGCAGGAGGGCGATCATCTCGTCGGCGGGACCGCGCGGTTCGCCCTGCGGCCTTGGGTAGCGGTCGTCGACCAGGGGCAGCCAGCGCTCGCGGAACTCCGTCACGAACCGCGGGGTGTCCGCGGTGCCGAGGATGTATCCGACCGCCCGGCCCGTACCGTCGTCGAGGACGAAGGCCAGATCGGGTTCGAGGTACGCGTACGGGGCGGCGAAGATCGACGGCATCAGCTCCGGGTCCGGGTACAGGTGGCTGGAGTCGCCGCCGTTGTCGGCCGTCCGGACGCAGATGTCCGCAAGGGCCGCACGGTCGTCCGGGCGGTAGGGGCGGGGGCCGGTTCGCGAGGTCATCCCCTCATCCTGCCCGCCCTTGGGAGCGCTCCCAACAGGTTTCGGCAAAGGTAGGTCTCCGTCCGGCGCGGCCGACCGGGACTGTCAGCCGTTGACCGCCGTCAGCAGCACCACGGCGTCCTCCAGCGCGAGCAGCCCGTGCCGCTCCTGCGGGATGGGCAGCAGCCGTCCGGGCGCCAGTTCCACGTCGCCGGACGCGGCCGTGAGCCTGACCCTGCCGCGCAGCACCTGGAGGGAGGCGGCGGGCGGGGCGTTGTGCTCGTCGAGCGCGGAGCCCGATGTCAGGGCGATGACGGTCTGCCGCAGCGGCTCCTCGTGCAGCAGGAGGTGCGCGCTGCGGCCGTGCGCGGAGGTGCGGGCCGCGGCCAGGTGCTCGGCGGCGAGGGCGTTCAGATCATTCGCGGCATCCATATGCCCTACTGTGCCGCAGCCCTCGTCCCCCCGCGATCCTGCCCATGGGCCTCGCCGGGTCCATGGGCAGGTGCGTCCCGGGTCCGGGGTCAGGCCCGCAGCCAGACCGCGGTGTCCTGCGGGAGCCTGCCCGCCCCGTCGAGCGGGCCGCTGGCCAGCAGCACCGCGGTGTGCTCCGGCAGCTCGGCCGCCTCCGCGGCCAGGTTGACCACGCACAGGAGTCCCTCGGTGCGGCTGAGGGCGAGCACCCCCGGCGCCGCGTCCAGCCAGGTCAGCTCACGCGCGCCCGGCTCCCCCGTCGTGGCGAACCCCGGCTCCTCGCGGCGCAGCCGCAGCGCCTCGCGGTACAGGGTGAGCATCGAGTCCGGGTCATCGCTCTGCAGGTCCGCGGCGTACGAGGCCCAGTCGGCCGGCTGCGGGAGCCAGGGTTCGGCGTCGGCGCCGAACCCCGCGTACGGGCCCTGCGCCGACCAGGGCAGCGGCACCCGGCAGCCGTCGCGGCCGGGGTCGGCGCCGCCCTTGCGGAAGTGCATCGGGTCCTGGATGCGGTCCAGCGGGATGTCCACCTCCGGCAGGCCGAGTTCCTCACCCTGGTAGAGATAGGCGGCGCCGGGCAGGGCCAGCGAGAGGAGGGCGGCGGCGCGGGCACGGCGGGTGCCCAGGGCCAGGTCCGTCGGGGTGCCGAAGGTCTTCGCGTCGAAGCCGAAGCCGGTCTCGGCGCGACCGTAGCGGGTGACGGTGCGGGTGACGTCGTGGTTGCACAGGACCCAGGTGGCGGGTGCCCCGACCGTGGCGTGCTCGGAGAGTGTGTCGTCGATGGCGGTCCGCAGCAGTCCGGCGTCCCAGGGACAGGCCAGGAAGTTGAAGTTGAAGGCGGTGTGCAGTTCGTCGGGGCGCAGGTAGCGGGCGAACCTTTCGGCGTCCGGCAGCCAGACCTCGCCCACGAAGACGCCGCCGTACTCGTCGCCGATGGCGCGCCAGGCCCGGTAGATGTCGTGCAGTTCGTCGCGGTCGACGAAGGGGTGCGGGTCGCCCTCGGCGAAGTCGGGCAGCGCGGGGTCCTTGGCGAGCAGGGCCGCGGAGTCGATCCGTACGCCGGAGACGCCGCGTTCGAACCAGAAGCGCAGCACCTCCTCGTGCTCCTGGCGGACCGCCGGGTGCGCCCAGTTGAGGTCGGGCTGCTGGGTGGCGAAGAGGTGGAGGTACCACTCGCCGTCGTCCAGCCGGGTCCAGGGGGTGCCGCCGAATTCGGAGACCCAGTCGTTGGGCGGTGTCGCCCCGTCCGGGCCGCGTCCCTTGCGGAAGTGGAAGAGGTCGCGCTCGGGGCTGCCGGAGCCGGCTTCGAGGGCGGCCCGGAACCAGGCGTGCTGGTCGGAGACGTGGTTGGGCACGATGTCGATGATGGTGCGGATGCCGAGTTCGCGGGCCTCCGCGATCAGCTTCTCCGCCTCCGCCAGGGTGCCGAACGCGGGGTCGATGGTGCGGTAGTCGGCCACGTCGTAGCCGCCGTCGGCCAGCGGCGAGAGGTACCAGGGGGTGAACCAGAGTGCGTCCACGCCGAGTTCGACGAGGTAGGGCAGTCTGGCCCGTACTCCCGCGAGGTCGCCGGTGCCGTCACCGTCGCCATCGGCGAAGCTGCGTACATAGATCTGGTAGATGGCTGCGTCGCGCCACCAGTTAGCGGTGGGCTCGGACGGACGGTTGGCTGCCACGTGGCGTTCCTTTCGGGCAGGTGGTACTCCGCCGCCGGCCCGTGAGCGGGGCAGGACGGTCGGGCCGGCGGCGGAGTGCTGAGGGGAAGGCGGCTGTGCGGGGTCCCGGCGCGGGGCGGTGTGGCGAGGGTCAGCCCTTGAGGCCGCCCGCGGTCAGACCGCCCATGATGTTGCGCTGGAAGATCAGGAAGATGAGCAGTGTGGGGATGGAGGCGATGGTGAGCGCGGCGATCAGGATGTTCTCCGGTACGCCGCTGGCCAGCGAGTAGATGCCCACGTTGAGGGTCTGCTTGCTCGGGTCGGGCAGGGTGAGCATCGGCCAGAGGAAGTCCTTCCACACGCCGACGATGGCGAAGATGGAGACGACTCCGAGGATCGGCCGGGAGATCGGCAGGATGATCGAGCGCAGGGTGCGCAGCGGCGTGGCGCCGTCGATGGACGCGGCGTCGAGCAGCTCACGCGGGATCGAGTCGAAGAAACGCTTCAGCAGGAAGATGTTGAACGCGTTGGTGACCGACGGCAGCCAGATCGCCCAGGGGGTGTTGACCAGGTTCCGCTGGAAGATCGGGACGTCCAGGATGGTCAGGTACTGGGGGACGACCAGCACGGTGGCCGGGATCATCAGGGTGACCAGCATCATGCCGAGGATCACCTTGCCGAACACCGGGCGCAGCTTGGACAGCGAGTACGCCGCCGCGACGTCGAAGATCAGCTGGAAGGCGAGCGCGCCGAAGGCGTAGTACAGGGTGTTGAACAGCAGCTTGGACAGGTCCATCACGGTCCAGGCGTGGCTGTAGTTCTCGGTGTGGACGGAGCTGGGGAAGGCCGTGGGCGGGCTCTGCACGACTTCCTGAGTGGTCTTGAGACCACCGGTGACCATCCAGTACAGCGGCCCGAGGAAGGCCACGGTGAAGACGATGACCACTACGGCGAAGGTGATCCAGTAGAACGTCTTGCCGCGGCGTCTGCCGAGCTGGGCCGGTGAGATCAGGGTCCGCTGGCGTCCGAGGTCGGCCGCGCGTCCGGCCCTGCGGCGGACCGCTCTGCGGCTCTCGCTCCCGCGCCGGGAGACTAGCGTGTTCGATGCCATGGTCGTGCTCCCGTCCTAGTCTTCGCTGCTGCGGCTCAGTCGTACGTACACCGCGGAGAATCCCGCGAGCACGACGAGCAGGACGAGGCCGAGTGCCGCCGCGCTGCCGTAGTTGTTGAAGTTGAAGGCGTACTGGTAGATGAGGTAGACGACGGTGGTGGTGGAGCCCTCCGGGCCGGCTCCGTTGGTGAGCAGGAACGGCTCGGTGAAGACCTGCATCGTCGCGATGATCTGCATGAGCAGGAGCAGCGAGAGGATGAGCCGGGTCTGCGGGATGGTGACGTGCCAGACCTTGCGGAACAGGCCCGCGCCGTCGAGCTCCGCCGCCTCGTACAGCTCTCCGGGGATGCCCTGGAGCGCGGCCAGGTAGATCAGTGTCGCGCCGCCCATGTTCATCCAGGTCGCCGCGATGACGACGGAGAGCATGGAGGTGTCGGTGTCCTGGAGCCACTGCTGTGCGGGCAGGTGGAAGATCTCCAGGATGCGGTTGAAGAGGCCGTACCCGGGGTCGTAGAAGTACTTGAAGAGCAGTACGGAGGCGACCGGCGGCAGCATGACGGGGAGGTAGACGAGGAGCCGGAGGTAGCCCTGTGCGTGCCGGAACTCGTTGAGTACGACGGCGACGACGAACGGGACGACGAAGCCGAGCAGCAGCGCGAGCACGGTGTACTGCAGGGTGTTGCGCCATGCCTGCCAGAAGGCCGGGTCGTTGAAGACGTACGTCAGATTGGACCAGCCGGCCCAGGTGGTTTTGCCGTTCTCGGACTTCTGGAAGGCCAGGATGAACTCCCGGACCATCGGATACCAGGAGAAGAACGAGAAGCAGAGCACCGCTCCGATGAGGAAGCCGTGGGCTGAGATGTTGCGGCGCACGGCGCGCAGGAACTCCTCGCGGGCGGAGGTCCGGCGTGCGGGGCCTGGAAGTCCTGGCCCAGGCCTGGCGGCCTTGTGGGAGGACAGGGTAGGGGCCGACATGGTGTCTCCTAGGTGCCGGTGAACTGAAGCGCAGTAGGACGGGTCCGGAATGCGGGACCGGGTCCGCGTGACCCGGCCCCGCGCGTCCGTTACTGGTTCGCCAGGACCTGGTTGACCTGCTGCTCAGCGGTGGAGAGCAGCTTGTCGATGTCGGCGTCCTTGTTGGTCAGGACGCCGGACATGGCGTTGTCGAGGATCTTGTAGACCTCCTGCGCCTTCGGCGGCTCGGCCTTGCCCGGGACGGGGTTGTCCATGAAGGCCTTGAAGTTCTCGACGGGCATCGTCGCGTCCTTGGCGCGTGCGGCGTCGTCCTTGGTCTTCGAGTCGTTGAGGAAGAAGTTCGGCTGCGGCAGTCCGACGGGAAGCTTGTCGGCCTTGGTGCGGGCCCAGTCGAACTGTCCCTTGCCCGGGGTGAGGTTCTTGAAGTTCAGCCAGGCGATGCCGGCCTTGATCTGGTCGGGCGAGCTGCCCTTCTTGATCATGTAGTTGTTGCCGCCGAAGAGAGTGCCCTTGCCGCCCGGGATCGGGCCGAGGCCGAAGGTCTCGTACTCCGCGCCGAGCTGCTGGACCATGTAGGCGATGTCGTCGGGGGCGGCCAGGAACATGCCCAGCTTGTCGCTGGCTATCTGCTTCTGGAGGTCGCCCCACTTCAGCAGCTGGGTCTTGCCCATGCTGTCGTCCTCCCAGCGCATGTCGTGCAGCTGCTGGAGGACCTGCTTGCCGGTGGCGTTGTTGAAGGCCGCCTTCTTGCCCGAGGCGTCCACGACGTCGCCGCCGAGACCGAACTGGGTGGCCGCGAAGTGCCAGCCGCCGTTGTTGCCGGCGCTGTACTCCCCGTAGCCCGAGATGCCCTTGCCCAGCCCCGCGATCTCCTTCGCGGCCTTGCGGACGTCCTCCCACGTGGACGGCGGGTTGTTCGGGTCCAGACCGGCCTGCTTGAACAGCTTCCGGTTGATCATCAGGCCCATGGTGTAGTTGCTGGTCGGCAGGGCGTAGAGCTTGCCGTCCTTGCGGGCCACGTCGACGACCTGGGTCTGGATGTCCTTGAGCGCGGGCACCGACTTGTCGGTGACGTAGGCGGAGATGTCCTCCGCGCCGTCGTTGTCCAGGACCTGCTGGAGGTCGCTGAAGTACGCGTAGAAGACGTCGGGCTGCGACTTGCCCTTCAGCATCGCCGTGAAGCGGGGCGGCTCGTTGCACTGGCCGGGAGTGGACTTCCCGTTGATCGTGACGTTCGGGTACTGCTTGTTGAACGTCTTGATGTCCTCGTTCCACTCACGCAGCTCCGCGGCCTTGGCCGCCGGCGGCATACAGTCGATCGAGATCGTCACCTTCGTCTTCGGGTCGAGCGGCGCCGACGGGTCGGACGATCCCTTGGATCCACTGCCGTTGTCACCGTTGTCGCTGCTGCTGCTCGTGCCGCAGGAGGCGAGAGCGGTCAGGGCGAGTGCGGTGACAAGGGCAGCCGCTGAGGCACGGCTTGTACGGCGTGTGCGGCTGAACCCAGCACTTCTCATCGATGGTCCCCTTCGGGCATGAGCATGGAAGGCCCTCGGCCGGCTCTCTGCCGGGGCGAGGTTCACTCAACCAGCGCCGACATGTGAACGCAATATCTCGCGCAGTTTTCGTAAAAGTTTGACAGTCCGTTGCGCACCTCTGTGAGGTACGACAGAGGCGTGCCATCCGGCTCCACGCAGCCGGGACAGCACGCCAAGGGCGGTTCCGCACGGTTCGTGACCGGTAGGCGGATCCGCTTCCGCAAACTTCGCACGGGTGGGCGCAAGGAATTTGCGCGCCACGGAACGCCGTCCGGCAAGCCGGACGGCGTTCCTGTGTGCGAGGGGGTTACGGGTTGATGTTGATCTTCATGGTGGAGGTCGTGTTCTTCACGTCCTGCGCGTTGCCGCTGAGCTTCAGGCCGTTGAAGGTGACCTCACCGACGGCGGGCCCCTGGCCGGCCTCCGGCATCTCGTTGGCCCACAGTCCGAAGCCGGACTTGGCGTCGAAGGCGTCCCCGCTCTTGCGGGCGCCGGTGATCGAGATGTCGGTCAGTACGGTGTCCTTGATCGGGAACTGCGGCTGTCCTCCCACGTAGTTGGTCTGGAACATGATGCCGCTGTACGTCGGGTCGACGATGTCGACGTGGTTGATCCGGATGCCCTGGAACACCTTGGAGGCGGAGAACAGCCAGATACCGGGGAAGGTCTGCGTCCCCCAGAAATGGCCTCCGGAGCGGATGACGGAGACGTTCTCGATGGTCGTCGGCTCGGTGCCGAACCCGTTCATCGGGTAGCCGAAGTCCAGCGAGCTCACCGTGACGCCCGAGTAGACCAGGGTGTCCGCGATCAGGATGTTGCGGAAGGTGTTGTCGTAGCCGCCGTAGACGGCGACACCCGCCGCACGCCAGGTCAGGATCGAGGTGAGGTTCTCGTACACGTTGTTCTTCATGTCCGAGCCACCGGAGTCGATGGCCGAGAACAGCGCGAAGCTGTCGTCGCCCGTGGCGCGGGACTCGTTGTTGACGACGTGGTTGTCCGTCGAGCCGTTGGTCATGTTGATGCCGTCGGCGAAGGTGTCACGGATGCGGGAGTTCTTGATGGTGATGCTGTCCGTGTTCGCGCCCCAGTAGAGGCACACCGTGTGCTCGTTCCAGACGTTGTCGATCGTGATGTCCGAGACGTTGGAGAAGTCGAACACCTTGCCGGGTCCGTCGATGCGCGAGGTGTAGTTCCCGAAGTACGCGAAGTTCGCGAACGAGGAGCCCTTCGCGCTGGCCTCGGCACGGAATCCGTTGTCGGTGTTCTCCTGGCCCGAAGGCGCGAAGAACCTGGTGTACCAGGGACCGGCGCCGACGACCTTCACGGCCTTGCCGTAGACCTGGAACTTGCTCGCGGTCTGGTAGTCACCGGCCGGCAGGTAGACGCCGACCAGCTTGCCCGTGGTGTCCATCCGGACCTTGTCCAGGGCGTTCTGGACGTCCTGGTGGGTGAATCCGGCGGGCACGGCGTAGGCGGCCGGGTCCGGGTTGGCGATCTGCGTGGCCTGCTCCAGGCTGACGAAGTCGATCGCGTAGGTCGAGGTGTTCGCCGCGTCCTTCTGGAGCCGGATCTTGCTGCCCGCCGGGACGGTCTTGCCCAGCATCACGTTCGCCTCGTCGTAGATGTGCCGCGGCGAACCCGAGCCCGGGGAGTTACCGGGTCCGGTCTCGGCGCCGTACAGCCACGCGTACTTCGAGGTGAGGTCGATCGCCTTGAGGAAGGTGCCGTCCACGTACAGGTTCAGCTTGGAGTCGATGCCTCCGCCGCCCGCGGAGTCGGGGATGGAGAACCGGGTCACCAGGGTGTTGGTGCTCGCCCTGGTGGTGAACTCCACGTAGTTGCCGGTGCTGTCGAGGCTGACGGCCTTGCGGCCGGACGCCTCGCCCGCGATGTCACCGACGGTCCGGTTCGGACCGACGACCTTGGCACCGCCCCCGGTGACACCGTCCTCCGCCTCGTACATGTCGTACGGCATGTTGGCGCCGCGGCCGACGAAGAACGAGCTGCTGGCGGTGTTGTTCTCGCGCTTCACCGGGAGTTCGTTGGTGTCGTCCGCGATCACCGTCCGCACGGTGTACGAGCCGTTCACCGCGGTCCAGCTGCCCAGGCTCACCGGCGCGCTGGTCGCGCCCGCCGCGATGGCCCCGTTATAGGTGCCGGTGAGGGTCTTCACCGTGGCGCCCTTGGCGTCGAGCAGGGTGAGCGTGACGGCGTGGCCGCCCGCGGCGGACGCCACGGAGCCCTGGTTCTTGATGGCGACCGAGAAGGTGACGTTCTGGCCGTTGGACGGGGCCGACGGGGAGGTGCTGACCCCGGTGGAGACCAGGTCCGAGCTGGCGACCGGCTTGACGACCAGAGCGGTCGTGCTCGTGTAGGCGTTGTCGGTCTCGTTCTGCTCGATGACCTCGTTCGCCGGGTCCGCGACGGCACTGACCTCGTAGCTGCCGGCGTCACGCGGTCCGATCTCCGCACTGACCTGGGTGGAGGCACCCGCGGCCAGCGCGCCCACGGATCCGGTGGCGACCTTGCTGCCGCCGAGCCGGAATTCGACCTTGCTCGCCGGCGCCGCGACGGAGCCGCTGTTGCGCACCGTCGCCGTCAGCGTCACCGGGTCCGACTCGACGGGTGCGGCGGGAGCCGCGGTCACCGAGCTGACCTGGAGGTTCGGGTTGGGTGCCGGGGCGCCCAGCACCTGGAACTCCGCGACCTGACCGGCACCGGAGCCGGTGTTGGAGTTGAACTTCAGCTGGACGTCGGCGACCCGGCCGCTGACCGGAATGGTCACCGCGTTGCCGCTGCCGGGACTGAACGCGTAGTCCTTGGCCGCGACCAGGCTGGTGAAGGAGGAGGCGCTCTGCTCCCGGCCCAGGACCTGGATGTTCTGGGTCCTCGCCCCCCAGCTGCTGTCCGGGTTCAGCTTCACGACGACGCTGTCGGTCTCGGCGTTGGCGCCCAGCTTCACCGTCAGCGTGTTCGGGTAGCTGCCCCCGGCGCCCTCCCAGTAGGTGCTCAGGCTGTTGTCGTTGGCGTTCTCCGCGACGAACGTGTGGACCACGGACGAGGCGGTGATGGGCTTCCCGACCGCCAGGTTGGACGCCGCGCCCGTGCTGCCGTTGCGGGTGACGGTGTTGCTGTCGCCCGACACGTTGCCCGCCGCGTCCTTGGCCCGGACGGTGTAGGAGACCGTGGTGGCGGCGGACTGGGTGTCGGTGTAGGTGGTGACATCGCCGGCCACGCTCTTGCGCAGCACGTTGTTGGCGTAGATGTCGTACCCGGTGACGCCCTTGTTGTCGGTGGACGCCTGCCAGACCAGCTTGACCTGTCCGGCGGTCGCCTCGGTGAAGCTCAGGCCGGCCGGTGCGGTCGGCGCCTGGGTGTCGCCGGCGCTGCCGGTCCGGGTGACGGTGTTGCTGTTGCCCGAGACGTTGCCCGCCGCGTCCTTGGCCCGGACGTAGTACGACACGGTCGAGCCGCTCGGACGGGTGTCGGTGAACGTGGTGACGTTGCCGGCCACGCTGGTCAGCAGCGTGTTGTCGGCGTAGATGTCGTAGCCGGTGACGGCGGTGTCGTCCGTCGCCGCCTTCCAGGTCAGCTTGATCTGCCCGGTGGCCGGCTCGGTGTAGGCCAGCTGCGACGGCGCGGTGGGCGCCTGGGTGTCCCCCGATGTGGGCCCGTAGATCTCCAGCTCGGAGACCTGGGCGCCGGGCTGGACGGAGTTGGCGCTGACCAGGACGCGTACGTAGCGGGTGGTCGTGGCGTCGAAGCCGATCGTCGCCGTCTCGCCGGCCGTGGGGCTGAAGGTGTACGCCTTGGACTGCGTCAGGTCGGTGAAGTCCGAGCCGTTGGTGCTGCCCTGGATCTTCAGGGTCTGGGTGCGCGACTCCCAGCCGTCGGGCAGGCGCAGCACCACGCGGTCGACCCGGACCGAGGAGCCGAGGTCGGCCTGGATCCACTGCGGAAGGTCGCCGTTGCGGCTCTCCCAGTAGCTGGCCGCGTTGCCGTCGTTGGCCTGGTTGGCGGTGTAGGTCTGGGTGTAGCTGCTGGCCGTGAGCGTGCGGCCGGCGGCCAGGTTCACCGACGACTCGGCCGCCGCGCGGACCTCCAGCTCGGAGAGCTGGCCGTTCTTCGCGACGGTGTTGTCGGTGATGTTCGCCCGTACGAACCGGGCCCGGGTGGCCGGGAAGCTGATGGTCACCTTGTTGGAGCTGCCCGGCGCGAAGGTGTAGGCGGCCGAGGTCTTCAGTGTGGCGAAGCTGGTGCCGTCGGCGCTGCCCTGGAGTGACAGGGTCTGCCGGCGGGTCTTCCAGTCGGCGGGAAGCTTCAGGGTGACCTGGTCGATGCGCGTGACCTTGCCCAGATCGCTCTGTACCCACTGGGGCAGGGCGCTGCTCGACCCCTCCCAGTACGTCGACTGCTCGCCGTCGGCGATGTTCCCGGCGGCTCTCCCGCTGCCGGCGCTGCTCGCGGCCGTCTTCTGGTCGGCGGCGATGTTCGGGCCGCCGGCGGCGGAGGCACTGATCGCCGGCCAGCCGACCATCAGCAGGCTGGTGGTGACAGTGGCGGAAAGGACCCGCCATCTCCAGCGTTGCGTTCTCATATGTCCCCGATCTTCGGCCTCGGCGCAGGGCGCGTCCAAGGCGCGGCTCTTTCTGCGTACCTGCTGGGGGCATGGTTTCCTGCGCCCACAGGATGGACTTTTGCGTATTGCGGTCAGAGAGTTGCAGAGAAATGACGGGGAGTCCACCGTCGTGACAGAAACCGCGACGTAAGCGGATTGCCTCGCACCGGCTCAACTGCCCTGACAAATAAGGCAATAGATGGCTCATCGGCAATCCGCGAGTCCGCACGGAAGGCCCTGCAAACGGGCTGCAATTTACGCAACAGATTTGCGTAAAAGCGAAAGGCGCTGAAAGCGCCAGCTCGGACAGGGAGGCGGCCCGAGGGGAAGCGGCGAGTTATGCAGCAGAAACTGTACAACTCAGCCTGTAGGTTCTACCGTGGAGCGCATGAACGAGAGCCCGCGCACGTCGCCCTCAGCGGTTCAGGCTTCGCGAGAGGTCCGTACGGTCATCGGCCGGCTGCGACGCCGCATCCTGAACGCCGCCGAGGCCGAGGACATCACTTTTGGCCAGGAGTCCGTGCTGACCCGGCTGTCCGGCAGTCCGGGCAGCACGGCCAGTGAGCTCGCCACCGCCGAGGGCGTGCGCCACCAGTCGGTGACGGCGACGCTCGCGTCGCTCGCCGCCCTCGGGCTCGTGGAACGCCGCCCCGACCCCGGTGACGGGCGCCGCCTGCTGGTCGCGCTGACCGAGGCGGGGCACCAACGGGTGGCGGAGGGACGCCAGACCCGCCAGGAATGGCTCGCCGCCGAGCTGCAGGAGCGGTGCACAGAGGAGGAACGGCAGGCCGTGATCGCCGCGATGGCCGTACTGGAGCGCCTCACCCATGACTGACCGGACGACAGCGGGGCGCGACCGCACCGCGACGGCGGGCTTCGACCGGCGGCTGCTGCCACCGATGCTGCTGGGCTCCGTCCTGAACCCGGTCAACTCGACGATCATCGCCGTCACGCTCATACCCATCGGCAAGGCGCTCGGCGCCCCGCCCTCGCAGACCGCGTGGCTGGTCTCGGCCCTCTACCTGGCCACCGCCCTCGGGCAACCCGTCGTGGGCCGACTCATCGACATCTTCGGGCCGCGCAGGCTCTTCCTCGTCAGCACCACCCTGGTCGGGGTCGCCGGTGCCATCGGCACCGTGGCGCCGAACCTGGGAGTACTGATCGCCTCGCGTGTCCTGCTCGGATTCGGCACCTGTGCCGGGTATCCCGCCGCGATGGCGCTGGTGCGCAGCGAGGCCAAGCGCACCGGGCAGGACAGCCCCGGCGGGGTGCTGACCGCCCTGGCCGTCGCCAACCAGACCATCGCCGTGATCGGCCCGCTGCTGGGCGGACTGCTGATCGGGCTGGGCGGCTGGCGCACCACGTTCGCGCTGAATGTGCCCCTCGCGGGCGCGGCCGTACTGCTGGGGCTGCTCCGGCTGCCCAGGGAGGCCGGCACCGGGGAGTCCCCGCAGCGCGGACGTATCGCCGCCCAGCTCGACCTGCCCGGGATGGCGCTGTTCGCCGCGACGCTCGTCTCCCTGCTGCTGTTCCTGATGAACCTCCATCTGCGTGACTGGTACCTGCTGGCCATCGCCGCCGCAGCGAGCGCCGCGTTCGCGATGCGGGAGCTGCGGGCGCCCACCCCGTTCATCAACCTGCGGGTGCTCGGCGGCAACACGCCGCTGCTGGCCACCTACGGGCGCGCGCTGGTCGCCTACGTCGTCTCCTACGCCTTCCTCTACGGGTTCACCCAGTGGACGGAGGAGGGTTTCGGGCTCTCGCCCTTCCATGCCGGGCTCGTCCAGATCCCGATGTTCCTGGTGGCCATAGGCGTCTCGGTCCTCACCGGGCGGCGCAAGGGGGTGCGCGGCAAACTGATCGTCGGCGGGCTCGGCCAGATCGCCGCCTGCGCGGTGATGCTGACGCTCACCGGGGCGAGCCCGGTGTGGACGCTGGTACTCGTCGCCCTGATATTCGGCGTCCCGCAGGGGCTGAACAGCCTGGCCCTGCAGAACTCGGTCTACTTCCAGGCCGATCCGGAGCGCACCGCCTCCTCGGCCGGGCTGCTGCGCACCTTCGCCTATGTGGGCTCGATGGTCGCCTCCTCCACGGCAGCCGCCTCCTTCGGCCGGCGCGTGGACACCGGAGGTATGCACCACCTCGCCTGGATCATGCTCGGCGCGGCCGTGCTCTACCTCCTGATGACCGTGTTCGACCGCACGCTCAGCCGCGCGACGGACAACGGTGCCCCGGCCGCGGCGCCGCGAGCGCGTTGACCGCCCGTCGCAGGCTCAACCCGAAGAAAGGCCCGAACCATGTCCCGCACCGCGCTGCTCGCGATGGATCTCCAGCTCAGCCACCTCGGCCACATGCCCGCCGACTACCTGCCCCACGCCGTGCGCGCCCTCGGCACGGCCCGCGCCGCGGGAGTGCCCGTCATCCACGTGACGCTCCGGCTGCGCCCCGGCCATGCCGACGCCCATCCCCGTAACAAGACCTTCGGATCGCTTGCCTCCCACCTCTTCACCGCCGACGACCCGGGTGCCGCGATCCACCCGGACGCCGCCCCGGCCGAGGGTGAGCTCATCGTCCACAAGAACCGCGTCAGTGCCTTCGCCGGCAACAACCTCCAGCAGATACTCGCCGTCCAGGACATCGGTCATCTCGTGCTCGCCGGGGTCTCCACGGGCGGCGTCGTCCTGTCCACCGCGCTCCAGGCGGCCGACCTCGACTACCGGGTGACCGTCCTGTCCGACGCCTGCGCCGATCCCGACCCCGCGCTGCACCACACGCTCGTGAACGACCTCCTCGCCCGCCGCTGCGAGACCGCCACCGTCGCGCAATGGGCTCTCGCACTCAAGAACTCCTGAGCGCACCGGGGCTCGGGTCTCCATAGAATGTGAGCGACCGCCCCGCCGTTGACGACCGCTCACGGCGCCCGCCCCGGCCGAGGGAAGACGCAACGGTGTACCAGCCCGACGAGTTCGCATTCACCGAGACCGGCCGCCGGGCCCCGGCGGCCGCCCGGCGCCCGGGTGTTCCCGCGCTGTGGATCGTGGACGCGCAGCAGGAGGGCGGGCGGGCGCAGGAGCTGGCCCCTGGCATCCTCGACGCCGAGGAGCTCGCGCGGGCCGGGAATCTGGCCGTCGAGGCCGACCGCTTCTGCTTCCTCGCCTCGCACGTGGCGCTGCGGATGCTGCTGGGGGCGCGGCTCGGCATCGCCCCCGACGCCGTGCGGCTGACGCGGGAGCCGTGTCCGTCCTGCGGCGGGCCGCACGGCCGTCCCGCGACCGACGGCGGCGTGCACTTCTCCCTGTCGCACACCCGGGGCGTCGCGCTGCTCGCCCTCGCGGACGAGCCGGTGGGGGTGGATGTGGAACGCGCCCCGGAGGAACGGGTCGTGTCGGAGATCGGGGACCAGCTGCATCCGGCGGAGCGCCGAGAACTGGCGGCGCTGCCCGCAGAGGAGCGGCCGGCCGCCTTCGTACGGGCCTGGACCCGCAAGGAGGCGTATCTGAAGGGCACCGGTATCGGGCTGGCCGACGGGATCTCGCACGACCACATGGGGACCGGCCCGGTTCCGCAGCCGGGGCCCGCGGGCTGGACCGTCACCGATGTCGCGGTCCCCCTCGGATACGCGGCGGCGGTCGCCGTCCGCACGGCGGGGCGCCCGCCCGCCCACGAAGACGACCGGTGAAGATGGCCCGGCGGGCAGATCGCACCGACCGACCGATACGGAGGAGTGGCAGATGCCGCACACACGAGCCGGACAGCAGGCGCGCCCCGAGGACCTGACCGATGTGGCCCGGCTGGTGACGGCGTATTACACGCTGCACCCGGATCCGGCCGAGGCGGGCCAGCGGGTGGCCTTCGGCACCTCGGGGCACCGGGGTTCGTCGACGGCCACCGCGTTCAACGAGGACCACATCGCCGCGACGAGCCAGGCGATCAGCGAGTACCGGGCCGTGCAGGGCACGGACGGGCCGCTCTTCCTCGGGGCCGACACCCACGCGCTCTCGGAGCCCGCGCGGGTCACCGCCCTCGAGGTGTTCGCGGCGAACGAGGTGAGCGTTCTCATCGATTCCGCCGACGGTTACACCCCGACGCCCGCGGTCTCGCACGCCGTCCTCACCCACAACCGCGGCCGTACCTCGCACCTGGCCGACGGTGTGGTGGTCACACCGTCCCACAACCCGCCCGGTGACGGCGGGTTCAAGTACAACCCGCCGAACGGCGGTCCGGCCGGGTCCGCGGCGACCGGCTGGATCCAGGAGCGGGCCAACGAGATCATCGCGGGCGGGCTCAAGGACGTCCGCCGGGTGCCCTTCACCCGCGCGCTGGCGGCGCCCTCGACCGGGACGTACGACTTCCTCGGCAGCTATGTGACGGACCTTCCGTCCGTGCTCGACCTCGACGCGGTGCGCGCCGCCGGGGTGCGGATCGGCGCCGATCCGCTGGGCGGGGCGTCGGTCGCGTACTGGGGCCGCATCGCGGAGCAGCACCGGCTCGACCTGACCGTGGTCAATCCGCTCACCGACCCCACCTGGCGGTTCATGACGCTGGACTGGGACGGCAGGATCCGGATGGACTGCTCGTCCCCGTACGCGATGGCCTCGCTGATCGGGCAGCGCGACCGCTTCGACATCGCCACCGGCAACGACGCCGACGCGGACCGGCACGGCATCGTCACCCCCGACGCGGGCCTGATGAACCCGAACCACTACCTCGCCGTCGCCATCGACTACCTGTACCGGCACCGGGACCGGTGGCCGGCGGGAGCGGGCATCGGAAAGACCCTGGTGTCCTCGGGAATGATCGACCGGGTCGCCGCCGGTCTCGGCCGGCAACTGGTCGAAGTGCCGGTCGGATTCAAGTGGTTCGTGGACGGTCTGGCCGACGGGTCGCTCGGATTCGGCGGCGAGGAGTCGGCCGGGGCCTCGTTCCTCCGCCATGACGGATCGGTGTGGACGACGGACAAGGACGGCATTCTGCTCGCGCTGCTCGCCTCCGAGATCCTCGCGGTGACGGGCGAATCGCCGTCCGCTCACTACGCCGCGCTGGTCTCCCGGTTCGGTGAGCCGGCGTACGCCCGGATCGACGCCCCGGCGGACCGCGAGCAGAAAGCGGTGCTGGCGCGGCTCTCCCCCGAGCAGGTCGGCGCCGACACCCTCGCGGGCGAACCGGTCACGGCCGTGCTCACCTCCGCGCCGGGCAACGGTGAGGCGATCGGCGGAATCAAGGTGACGACGGAGAACGCCTGGTTCGCCGCCCGGCCCTCGGGCACGGAGGACGTCTACAAGATCTACGCCGAGTCCTTCCTCGGCACCGAGCACCTCGGCCGGGTCCAGGAGGAGGCCAAGGCCGTCGTCTCGGCCGCCCTGGACAGCTGACCCCGACGCACCCCGGCGCGGCAGCGGTCCCGCTTCACCCGTCCGGCCCCGCACGGTGGCGGGCCGGACGGGAGGTGCGCAGGCTGTCCCGAGAGCCGCCGATTCGCTGGGACGGCGGAGCCTGATGGGGGTGCGACGTGTCGGACGCCGGTGGAGCGGTCCCTGGGACGACCACGGGCGACGTCATGTCGGTAGCACTCCTGGACGCCTTGTTCAGCCAGTCCGCGGTGGGCCTGCACGTCCTGGACACGGAGCTGCGGGTGGAGCGCGCCAACCCGCTGTCCGAAGCGGTCGACGCCGATCAGATCGTGGGACTGCACTTCACCGAGGCGTACTGGTTCGACGATCCGGCCAGGGCCGAACTACTGCTGCGCGGCGTGCTGGAGAGCGGCCTGCCCGTGCTCGACCAGGTGATCCGGGGGCGGCTGGCGCGCGCGCCCGGCCCCAGCCACAGCCTGCGGGTCACCCTGCACCGGCTGGACGACCCCACGGGGCGGCCCCTCGGGGTGCTGGCCGCGGTCGTCGACATCAACGAACGGGAGAAGGCCCGCGCCCGAGCGGACTGCCTGACGGCCGTGCGCAGGGAGGTGGGCCACTCCCTCGATGTGGCGGCGACCTGCGAGGGCCTGGTCGCGGCCCTGGTGCCTAGGTTCGCCGACTTCGCCGTGGTCGAGGTGGTGGACGAGGTCCTGCGGGGCTCGCCCCCGCCGGCCGGTCCGCTGGGGCGCGAAGTCCCCTTGCGCCGGGCGGCGCAACGGGGACCCGGTGGCGACGGCATGGCCGGGGACATGCGGCGGCTGCCGGAGCGCACGCCGTTCGCGCTCGCCGTCACGGACCTGCGCCCCCGGCTGTCCCCGCTCGGCCCGGACACCCCGTGGCTGGCCGCGGATCCGGACAGCGCGCGGATGATCGAGGTGTCCGGGGCGCACTCGCTGATCGTGGTGCCGCTGAAGCTGCACGGCGCCGTGCTGGGCCTGGTGAGCCTCTACCGGTTCCGCGGAACCGAGCCCTACGACGAGAACGATGTCGCGCTCGCGCTGACGGCGGCCGCCCACGCCGCGCTGAGCATCGAGAACGCCCGGCGCTACGAGCGCGACCACGTGATCGCGTCCACCGTCCAGCGCAGGCTGCTCCCCCCGCACGACCGTGCCCGGGTCGCCGTCGAGACCGCGCACATCCTGCTGCCGGGGCGCAACAGCGGCTGCTGGTTCGACACGGTCGGGCTGTCGGGTGCGCGTACCGCGCTGATCATCGGCAATGTCGAGGGACACGGGCTGCAGACGGCCATCACCATGGGGCAGCTGCGCACCGTCATCCACGCGCTGGCCGGACTCGACCTGGAGCCCGACGAGGTGCTGGCCCGGCTCAACGACACGGCCGACCGGCTGGCGCGCGAGCGCAGGTCGCTGCCGCCCGGCGACTCGCTGCACAACCAGTCCCTGACGGCGACGTGCATGTACGCGGTCTACGACCCGTTCACCCGGACGTGCACCGTGGCGCGGGCGGGGCATCCGGCGCCGGTGGCCGTCGGACCCGACGGCAGCCCGGTGGTCCTGGACGTGCCCGAGGGGCCGCCGCTCTTCTCCGACGACAGCGCCCCCTTCGCCACGGCGACGGTCCGGCTCGACGAGGGCAGTGTGCTGGCGTTCCTCACCGGTTCACTGCTGCCGGACGCCCGGTCCGTGGCCCGGGTACAGGAAGCGCTCGCCTTTCCGGACCGCCCGCTGCGGCAGCTGTGCGACGCCATCGTCTACAGCCTGCCGGCCGGCGCCCGTCCCGACGGTGCCGCGCTGCTCCTCGCCAGGACCGGGGTCGTCCCGCCCGACCGGGTCGCGACCTGGGAACTGGCCCACGACCGGACCACGCCCGCCATGGCCCGCACGCTCGTCCGGGACCGGCTGGAAGGGTGGAACCTCGACGAGGAGACGATCGAGGCGACCGAACTCATCGTGAGCGAGCTGATCACCAACGCGGTCCGCTACGGAACCCCGCCGCTGCAGCTGCGTCTTCTGCTGGACCGCACCCTGACCTGCGAGGTCCACGACACCAGCCCGATGGCGCCCAACCTGCGCCACGCGCGCACCCTGGACGAGGGCGGTCGCGGCCTGTTCATCGTGTCGCAGCTCGCCACGCACTGGGGCACCCGGTACGGCGCGGAGGGCAAGGCCCTGTGGACCGAACAGGAGGTCCCCGCTCCGGAGGGCGGCTCCTGACGGCACGCTGTCCGGCCCCGGGGAGACGGGTGCGGCGCACCGCGGCCGGGGTGGGCCGTGGTGCGCCGCGGTCAGGAAGCCGGCACCGGCCCCGGATTCAGGGACGGCCGGTATCGGTCAGCGGCGGCCGCCGTGGTGACGGCCCCAGGACTTCGAGTCGACCTTGTGGCCGCGTGCGTCCTTGAGGGTCGCCGTGTCGCTGTTGTCCCAGACGTAGCGGCGGAGGTCCTGGTAGACGTCGTGGCTGTTGTCACGGCCGACACCGGTGTGCACGCGCACCGAGGAGCGGCCCGCCAGCCGCAGGTCGAAGCGGTAGGTGCGGTGGCTCTCGTCGCTGAGGGTCCAGCCGCGCAGGTTGACCGAGCCGCGGCCGGTGTTGGTGACGGTGACCCATTCACCGTTCAGGCTGCGGTTCGATCCGTTGTCGCGGCCGGGGCTGTCGTACTGGATCTTGCCCAGGACGACGGACGGGCGCGGGGCCGGCTTGCTGTGGCCGTGGTCGTGACCGCGGCCGTGGCCGTGGCCGTCTGCTGCCGCCGGAAGGGCGGCGGCGGCCAGGAGCGCGCCGGAAGCGAGAACGGTGGCGGTGATCCGCCGTGCGGAACGGGACATGAAGACCCCTCAGATGCAGGCCGGGACTGTGCGGTCCGGGCGTTGTCCGGTCCCGGCGTGGTGCCGGGAAGCCACACTGTGAACCTGTTGCCCGTTGCGTGGACAGTGCCCGGGTACGTGTTACGAAGTGCGGACATTTCCGTCACACACGGATGCAGGAGCCACCCACCGAACCCTCCGGGTACCTGTCAATCCCTGTCCGTTGCACCCACCCGTACGGCGCCGGGTTGACGGGGCCGGGCACCTCCGCTCCCCCGCCGTCGCGGGCCCGCACCCGGTCCGTGAATCCGGTCCCGGAACCTGTAACAGTCACCGCACGAATAGACCTGAACGTCCGTTCCGTTACCCCCGGAAGTACGCACGGAGGTTCACTCGAACACGTGATGAATCGGGGTTCACGACCCGGCGGGTGCGGGGTCCGCGGCGGGGCGCCTCCCGGACCGGCCGAGCAGGACCACCGAGCACACGGCGGCGAACGCGCACCAGGTCGAGACGAACTCCAGCCGCCACAGCGCGGCGCAGACAACGGCCCCGACCGCGGCCAGCCCGCCGAGCCACCTCAGCCACCGGTCGCCGGACATCAGCAGCGATCCGACGGTGGCCAGGAGATAGCCCGCGACGAGCAGCCCGGGGAACGGCAGGTCGAGCACATAGCCCAGGGTGTGCCCCCGGATCTGCGCGGTCACCGGCCGGTCGGCCAGGCCGTATCCGAGCGCGGTGGAGGTCGCGGCTCCGGCCGCGAGCGGCACCAGCAGCCGGCGCCGGGCGTGCGGCGGCGCGGCGCACAGGACGCCCGCCGGCACCCAGAGCGCCAGCAGCGGCAGGGCGATGACCGCCCAGGCCACGGTCGCCGGGCCGGTGCCGCCCTGCGCACGCCACACCGCGGACTCGATGATCTGATGGGCGCCCAGCAGCAGCGGGAGCGCGGCGAGCGGGAGGTCCCGGACCCGGCGGGTCCGTAAGACGCAGGCGGCGCCGACCGCCGCGATGGCGGTGCCCGCCACAAGGTCGGCGGTCGCGCTCCAGCACATGGCGTCACCCGGGGGTCTCTCGTTCGCGTGAACCGGTCCACTCGCCGGTCACGCTACGGCCCCGGCAGCGGGCGCGACAGATGACACGGCCGCGCGCGGTGAGGCTCAGGCCGTCGCGTCCGACCAGGCGTAGGGCGGCGGGACCGGACCGTCGGGGTGGACCGCGCCGGCCTCTCCGAGTTCCCGGTCGGCCACGCTCATCAGCTGGGCCGCGACATCGCGCATCGCACGGCTCGCCGCGAGTTCGTCGCCGATGGTGGGCACATCCGGGTCCTGCGGGCTGCAACGGGCGACCCCGTGGCCGGTGAGTCTCGCCGTGCCGGTGTCCAGCACCGCCTCCGCCGTGGTCGCACCGTCCTGCTCGGACAGATCAACGTGGACCGTCCACTCCATCGTCCGGCTCATCGCGCACCTCCCGGCCCGCGCCGGCCGCCGTGCGACGCCGCCACGCGGGTTCCCTCCCAGCATCCACCCAACCGGCGCACCCCGCGCGCTGCGGCCACCGGGGACGGCTCGGACTGCGCGGATCACCGCGCCGAAATACGATGAGCGGAGCCTCGTCCGGAACAGCCGGCGCGTGGCCCCGTACCGGATCCGAAGCGTTGACCTCCCGGATCGTCCGCCACGACAGACCCTGTGGTGCGGCTCGCCACCACACGCACTGGGGAGCGGCCCATGAACCGGCGTCGTCCTCCCCGCTCGGCCAGTGCCGAGGAGCTGCTGACCACGCTCCAGCAGCTCACCTCGCGGGCGCGCCGCGAGGTGGAGCTGCACCAGGCACGGGTGGAGCTGGCGGAGGCGCTCCAGCGGGAGATGCTGCCCTCGTCGCTGCCCGATCTGCCGGGGCTGCAGACCGCCGCCCGGTACACGCCCGCGCGCAGCGGTCTGGACATCGGGGGCGACTGGTACGACGGCTTCCTGCTCCCGGACGGTTCGCTGGCGTTCGCCATCGGGGACGTACAGGGGCACGACGTCGAGGCGGCGGCCTTCATGGGCCAGATCCGGATCGCGATGCGCGCGCTGGCCGTCACCGCGGCCGATCCGGGCGAAGTGGTCCGGCGGACCAATGACCTGCTGCTGTCCGTGGACTCCGGTCTCCTCGCCACCTGCACCTTCGTCCGGATAGATCCGTTCACCCGGGAGCTCCAGAGCGCCCGTGCGGGACATGTCGCCGCGGTGTGGGCCACGGCGGACGGGCGGGCGGGCACCACCGAGGACGAGGGCGGTCTGCCGCTCGGGATCCAGGCCGGTGAGGAGTACCCGGTCACCACCCGGCGCCTCACGACCCCCGGCGCCTTCGTGCTGCTGACCGACGGGGTGATCGAGGGCCCCTCCTACTCGATCGACGAGGGGCTGGACGCCGTGGTGCGGCTGGTGAGCTCACGGGTCGGCGACGACGCGGACGAGCTGGCCGACGCGATCCTGGGAGCGGCGGAGCGCACCGGGCACGAGGACGACGCCGCCGTACTCGTCGTGCGGCACGACGCGTTCCCCGCCGCTCCCGGATGACGTGGTGATCCGGCTGGTGCGTGTCACGCCACCACCGCCGACCGGGTCCGGTGTCTGATGAGATCTGATGAGAACCGTGATCCTCAGCGAGGAAAACCGGCGCAGGGCCGTGGCACTGCTGCGCATCCTGGCCGTCGCCGCCGCCTACTTCGTGTCCGGCGGCCTGGGCCTGCTGAGACAGGTCACCGTCCACGGCGCGGTGGTCACACCCCTCTGGCCGCCGACCGGCATCGCTGTGGGCTGCCTGCTCATCATGGGCCTGCGGATCTGGCCCGGGATCGCCATCGGCTCGCTGATCGTCATCGCCACCCTCAGCGGCTCTGTGACACCGTCGACGGCGGCCGTCGTGGCGGGCAACACGCTCGCGCCCGTCTGCGCCTGCCTGATACTGCGCCGGGTCGGCTTCCGGGCCGAGCTGGACCGGCTGCGCGACGGGGTCCTGCTGGTCTTCCTGGGTGCGCTGGCCGGGATGGCGGTCAGCGCGACCATCGGCAGCGCCATGCTCGCGGTGGACGGCAAACTGCCCGCCAGCGGGTTCTGGACGGTCTGGGTGGCGTGGTGGGCCGGGGACGCGATGGGGGTGCTCGTGGTCACCCCGCTGGTGCTCGTGGTGCTGCGCAAGGCGCGGCTGCCCCGGATGTCCGACCGGTGGATCGAGGCCGGTGCGCTGCTGGTCGTCACGGTCGCGGGTGCGCTGGTGGCCACCCGGAGCCCGCTGTCGATGCTCTATCTGGTGTTCCCGATCCTCATCTGGGCGGCGCTGCGGTTCCAGCTGGCGGGCAGCGCGCCGTGCGCGCTGCTGGTGTCCGTCCTGGCGGTGGTGGCGGGCACGGAGCAGGTGGGGCCGTTCGCCGGACACGGCATGACGGAGGTGATGATCAACCTCACGGTCCTCAACGGGGCCGTGGCGCTGACCTCGCTGCTGCTGGCCTCCGTCGTGGCGGAGCAGCAGAACATCCGCCGCCGGATCGAGCGCGCCTGCGAGGAGCTGGCCGATGTGGTGGACCATCTCGCGCCGGGCCGCTCCGCGGCCGCCTGGCCGTCCCGGGCGAGGGACGAGCGCGAGAGCCGCTGACCTCCGCCGCGCCGGGCGTCAGCCCGGGAAGTGCCGGTCCAGGAAGTCGTTGCGGAAGGTGCCGTGCGGGTCGTACCGGGCCATCAGCTTCTCGAAGTCCGCGTACCGCCCGTACAGGGTGCGCAGGACGTCGGGGGCGGTGGTGAACACCTTGCCCCAGTGCGGCCGCGCGCCGAACGGGGCCAGCGCCTCCTCGATCTCCCCGAGCACCGGCGCCACTGCCGCGGTGTCCGGTATCCAGGTGAAGTGGAAGGCCACCGAGTCCCGGCCGGACGCCGGGCTCAGCCACAGCTCGTCACCCGCGACACTACGGATCTCGGAGATCTGGAGCAGCGGGGCGATCCGGTCCCGGAGCCTGCCCAGCGCCCGGTAGGCGGCCGCGGCGTCCTCGCGGGCCACGAAGTACTCCGACTGCAGCTCGTCCCCGTTGCTCGGGGTGAACTCCATCCGGAAGTGCGGCAGCCGGTGGTGCCAGGCGCCCGCCGCACCCTGCTGCCGGGTGCAGTTGCCGGCCGGCACACCGGGGATGGGGTGGCGCGGACCGTCCGCGAGCCGTGCGCCCAGCCACTCGGCCGGCATCTGCCGCGCTCCCCCGCTGCCGACCCGCTGTTTGAGCCACACCTGGCCGACCGGTCCCGGGCGCCAGTCGGTGAACACGCTGACGCTGTACGCGGCCGACATCACCTCGTCGAAACCGCCGGTCAGCCGGGACTCGGGCAGGTCCTCGTACACCCACTGCTGTACGTCGAAGGCCGGGACCACGTCCAGCGTCAGCCGGGTCACCACGCCCAGCGCGCCCATGGCGACCACCGCTCCGGGGAAGTCCGCGTCACCGCGTCGCAGCGAGACGGTTCCGCCGTCCGCCGTGACCATGTCCAGTGCCCGGACGGCGCCGGCCAGCGAGCGGTTCCCGGCGCCGGAGCCGTGGGTTCCGGTCGAGCAGGCGCCGGCCACCGAGATGTGCGGGAGCGAACCCAGGTTGTGCAGGGCGAAACCGCGCTCGTGCAGTTCCCCGGCGAACTCACCGAAGCGCAGCCCCGCGCCGACCGTCACCGCTCCCGCGCCCGGGTCGATCTCGACCACCCGCGGCAGGCCCGCCACCGAGACCAGGTCCCCGGCGGTGTCGGCCACGGTGTTGAACGAGTGCCGGGTGCCCAGGGCGCGCAACGCGGTCGAAGCGGCCACCGTCTCCCGCAGCTCGGCCTCCGAGCGAGGCACGCACAGCCGCCTCGCCCCGAACGTGACATTGCCGGCCCAGTTCTTCTCCGCGGGAGTCACCGTGCGTCCTCTTTCACTCGTGGCCGGGCGCAGTCCCCCGGCGGTGCATTCTCCCAGAAGGCGCCGCGGGCCCCTCGGGCGAGGCGGCAGCGCAGACCAACCAACCGACCACGTACAGTAGTTGGCGGTGCGCCGGTACATATCCGCACACCACCCGATTCCGGTGTGTCCCAAATACCAACACCCCCGCACAGAACCAGTGATCCAGCCCGGAACGGGACGAGTTCCGGCTCACACCGCATGTCTGAACTTCACTGGAACTCCAGCGAAATGGCACGTGTGTGGATATCGTGCACCGAGCGAGGGCGCATCCGTCAGTCCCCAGGATCGGCGGATGCGCCCCGTTTGTGGAGATGCAACTGTGACTGGGGGGTTCATGGGGCATGTCGAGCTACCCGAAACCGGAATGTCAGGGCCCGTGGGACTGGCGGGGGCGCCGCTTCCACGGACCGCTTCGAACCGGCCCCGCAGCCACGAGTTCGACCGGCTGCCGCAGGGCCCGACCGTACAGCGCGAGCGTTCTGCCCGGCCAGGGCCGAAGGGAGGGCCTGGCCGGTATCTGCCGCTGGTCGTCTGCTTCGACCTGCTGGGCCTCGGCGTGCCCGGCTGGCTCGTGCTGCGCACCGACGGCGAACCCCGGGCCCTGGCCGGTGCGGCCGCGGCGGCACTGGCCTGGTCGTGCGTACGGGCGGTGCGCGGCCGGTACGCACTCCGGGCGCCCGGCCGGCCTCCCGGGGCGCTGACCGCGTCCGGGGACTGGCTGCTGCTCATCGGTGTGCTGGCGGTGCTCTGGACCTTCACCGACCCGGCCATCGATCCGGCGTCGGCGGTGGTGGCGCTGATTCCCGGCCTGCTGGCGACGACGGCCGGGGCCGGGGTCCGCCGGCTGCCGGCGCGGGGGAAGCGGCGGACGGCCCGCAGGGTGCTGGTGGTCGGGGCGGCCGCAGGGGTGGACCGGGCGGTACGGCTGCTCGGTTCCCGCACGGATCACGGCTACCTCGTGGTGGCCGCCGTGCCGGTGGGGACGGCCGCGCTGAGCTGCGACGCCCCGGTGCCGGGCCGGCTCGCGCCCGCGCCGGCCGACGACGACGCCTCGACGGTGCTGGGCGCTGCCTTCGCGCACGAGGCGGACCTGGCGCTGGTGATACCGGGGCCGGAGCTCACGGAGGAGCGATTACGACGGTTGTCCTGGGGGCTCCACGACGGCGGACTGGAGCTGTCCGTGCTCTCGCACCTCTCGGAGATCGCGGCGGGCCGGGTCCGGCCGGCCTCGGCGGCCGGACTGACCCTGCTGCACATCGTGCCGCCGCTGCGGCGGGGGCCGCAGGCCGCGCTCAAGGCCGCGGTGGACCGGAGCGGCGCCGTCCTCGGCCTGCTCGCGCTGGCCCCACTGCTGCTGCTGGTCGCGGCAGCGGTCAGGTTCACCTCCTGCGGACCGGTCTTCCACCGGCAGATCCGCCACGGGCAGCACAGCCGGCCGTTCACCATGTGGAAGTTCCGCACGATGGTGGCGGACGCCGAGCGGCACCGCGAGCGGCTGGCCACGTGCAACGAGTCCGACGGGCCGATGTTCAAGATGCGCCGCGACCCCCGGGTCACCCGCGTGGGCCGGCTGCTGCGCCGCTCGTCCCTGGACGAGCTGCCCCAGCTCCTCAACGTCCTTCGAGGTGACATGTCCCTGGTCGGTCCGCGCCCGCCGCTGCCGGACGAGGTGTCCCGCTACGACGAGCGCGAGCTGAGACGGCTCTCGGTCAAGCCGGGACTGACCGGCCTGTGGCAGGTCAGCGGGCGCTCCGACCTGTCCTGGCAGGAGACCGTGTCGCTCGACCTCTGGTACGTGGACAACTGGTCGGTGGCCACGGACGTGGGACTGATGGCCCGCACGCTGCGGGCCGTCACCGACGGCCGCGGGGCGTACTGAGTGCGGCGGCGGACGCGGGGTACCGGAGGGTGCCGGGCGGGCGACGGCGTGACGGTGTCCGCCCGCCCGGCCGGGCGGGCGGGCCGCCGGTCAGACCTGGGCGCCCTGCTCCTGGAGCCACCAGGCGTAGGTCGCGGCGATTCCGTCGCGCAGCGCGATCCGCGGCGCGAAGCCGAGGGAGACCAGCCGGGACACGTCCAGCAGCTTGCGCGGGGTTCCGTCCGGCTTTCCGCTGTCCCATTCGATCCGCCCCTGATAGGACGTCACATCGGCTACGGTCGAGGCGAGTTCACGGATCGTCAGGTCCTCGCCGGAGCCGACGTTGACGGGTTCCTCGCCGTCGTAGCGTTCCAGCAGCAGCACACAGGCGGCGGCCAGATCGTCGACGTGCAGGAATTCCCGCCGGGGGCTGCCGGAGCCCCAGAGCGTGACGGCCGGAGCCCCGCTGCGCCGTGCCTCGTGGAAGCGGCGGATCAGCGCGGGCAGGACGTGCGAGGTCTCCAGGTCGAAGTTGTCGCCGGGCCCGTAGAGATTGGTGGGCATGGCGCTGATGTAGGAGGCGCCGTACTGCCGGCGGTAGGACTGGGTCTGCACGATCCCGGCGATCTTCGCCAGCGCGTACGCCTCGTTGGTCGGCTCCAGCGGGCCGGTCAGCAGGGCGCTCTCGGGGATGGGCTGCGGGGCGCGCTTGGGGTAGATGCAGGACGAGCCGAGGAAGAGCAGCCGCCCGACGCCCGCCGCGTGCGCCCCGGCGATCACGCTCAGCTGGATCCGCAGGTTCTCCTCCAGGAACTGCACCGGGTAGGTGCTGTTGGCCATGATCCCACCGACCTTGGCGGCGGCCAGCACCACGGCGTCCGGCCGGGCGTCACGCAGAAAGGCCGCGGTGCGCCCGGCGTCGCACAGGTCCAGGCGGTCGCGGCCACGAGTGACCACCTCGTGGCCTTCGGCGGTGAGGCGGCGCACCACCGCAGAGCCCACCAGACCTCGGTGGCCGGCGACGAACACCCGGGCGGCGGGCCGTAGCAGGGACGGGACGGATTCCTGGGAAGGGCCGGGGAGATCAGTCGTCATGGCTCGGATTGTGCCAGCAGCTGCATGACGCGGTGACGTTTTACCGCAGATCGCTCAAACTCTGAAATTTCGACGGCCAACAGCCTCTCGGGCGACCACAGAAGGGGGAGACGTGGCGAAGACCGCGCTCATCACCGGCGTGACCGGACAGGACGGTTCGTACCTGTCCGAGCTGCTGCTCCACAAGGGATACACGGTCCATGGACTCATCCGCCGTTCGTCGAGCTTCAACACCGAGCGGATCGACCACATCTACCAGGGCCCGGAGGAGGAGGACCGCTCCTTCGTCCTGCACCACGCCGATCTCGCGGACGGGGTCGCCCTGGTGAACCTGCTGCGCGACATCCGGCCCGACGAGGTCTACAACCTCGGCGCGCAGTCGCACGTCCGGGTCTCCTTCGACGCGCCGCTGTACACGGGGGACATCACCGGGCTCGGCACCACCCGCCTTCTGGAAGCGGTGCGCGCCAGCGGCATCGACACCCGGGTCTACCAGGCGTCCTCCTCCGAGATGTTCGGCGCCAGCCCGCCGCCGCAGCACGAGCGGACGCCGTTCCACCCGCGCAGCCCGTACAGCGTCGCGAAGGTCTACTCGTACTGGTCGACGGTCAACTACCGTGAGGCATATGGGATGTTCGCGGTCAACGGGATCCTTTTCAACCACGAGTCCCCGCGCCGGGGTGAGACCTTCGTGACCCGGAAGATCACGCGCGGGGTGGCCCGGATCAAGGCGGGGCTCCAGACGCGGCTGCATCTGGGGAACCTGGACGCGGTCCGCGACTGGGGTTACGCCCCCGAGTACGTGGACGCCATGTGGCGGATGCTCCAGTGCGACACCCCGGACGACTACGTGGTGGCCACCGGCGAGGGGGCCAGCGTCCGGCAGTTCCTGGAGTACTCCTTCGAGCATGCCGGTCTGGACTGGCGCGAGCACGTCCGGTACGACGCGAAGTACGAGCGACCCAGCGAGGTCGACGCGCTGATCGGGGACGCCTCCAAGGCGGCGGAGCTGCTCGGCTGGAAGCCGGCCGTGAAGTCGCGGGAGCTGGCCCGGATCATGGTCGACGCCGATATCAGGCAGCTGGCCGACCAGCTCACCGGGGCCGCGGTGCGGGTGGACCGGTGAGCGGCCCCGGAAGCCCGGGGCTCACCCCGGACGGCCGGAACGTCACCTACGACTCCCGGCCCTCGCTCGCCCCGACGGTGCTGGGGACCATCTCCGGCGCGACCGCCGTCTCCACCGGCTACTCGGTGGAGCTGGACGCGCCGGCCCTGGGCGGGGCCCCGGGCTCCGCCTACTCGTCCGCCCTGACCAGCGACGGAGCGGACTCGCTCCGCATCCGGTCGGGCGACGTCTCAACCGCGGCCCACCGGCCGCAGCTCGTTCTCACCTTCGGAGCTGAATGATGAACGAAAGTACGGGGCGCAGATCCCGTGGCCACGGCCGGGTGCGGGCCGCGGCCGCCGCGCTCTGCCTGCTCGCCGGGGCCCTGGGCGCCGCTGCCGGGGGCTCTCCGGCAGCGGCGCTCACCCCTCCGGTCTCGCTCACCGCGGACGACCTCTCCACCTGGCAGACCAACGGAATCGTCTGGTCGATGGCCGCGACGGACAACGGGGTCGTCTACGCGGGCGGCACGTTCTCCACCGTACGGCCGCCGGACGCACCGGCCGGTACGTCCGAGCAGCCGGCGGTGAACTTCGCCGCGTTCGACGCCGCGACCGGTGCGCCGACCGGTTGCAAACTGTCGTTCACGCAGTCCTCCGGCACCGCGACCGTGCGGGCCCTGACCCTCTCCCCCGACGGTGAAACCCTCTACGCGGGGGGCCAGTTCGCCTCGGTGAACGGCGTCGGGGTGAGCAACATCGCGGCCATCGACACGGCGAGCTGCACTCCGCGCACGAACTTCAAGGTCGCCGTCTCCGCGACGGTACGGGCGCTGGCCGTCACCGACGACACGGTGTATCTCGGCGGTGACTTCAACAGTGTCGCGGGGCAGACCCGGAACAAGTTCGCCGCGGTCACCACGGCCGCTGCCCTGAAGCCGTGGAAGGCCAACACGGATGAGGTCGGCCGGGCCGTCCAGGTCACTCCCGACGGCAAGCACGTCGTGATCGGCGGCGACTTCTTCACCGTCAACGGCACCACGTCGCACGCGCTCGCGGTGGTGAACGCGACGACGGGCGCCCTGGACAAGAGCTACCCGGGCTTCATCCCGAACACCTCGACGGTGCAGGACCTCACCGCGGACGCCACCAAGTTCTACACCGCGAACGAGGGTACCGGGGGCGGTGTCTTCGACGGCCGGATCGCGGTGGACCTGGGAACCTTCCAGCAGGTCTGGCGCGACACCTGCCTCGGTGCCACCCAGGCCATCCTGGTGCACAGCGGGGTTCTCTACAGCGGCAGTCACGCACACGACTGCTCCTCGATGGGCGAGTTCCCCGACCAGCCGCGCAAGCATCTGCTGGCCCAGTCCGTGGACGATCCCAAGCTGCTGCCGTGGTTCCCGGACACCAACGACGGCATCGGGGAGCCGGTCGGCCCCCGGGCGATGGCCCAGACCGACAAGGGCGGCCACCACTACCTCTGGGTGGGCGGCGAGTTCACCACCGTCAACAGCTCACCCCAGCAGGGGCTGACCCGCTTCGCCGACGGACCCGACACCGGGGCGCCCTGGGTGCCCAACGTCAGCGTCTCCACGGTCGCCGCGGGCAAGGTGGACGTGAACTGGCAGACGAGCTTCGACACGGACGACGGCGAGCTGACCTACCGGATCTACAAGGACGGCGCGAGCACCCCCGTGTACACCACGACGGGATACTCGGTGTTCTGGGACCGGCCGCAGCTGCGGTGGACCGACACCGCTGTCGCGCCGGGCGAGACGCACACCTACCGGATCAGTGCGAGCGACGGCACCAACACCAGCGCCAAGTCGCCCGCGGTGACCGCGACCGTGGCGGCGAAGGCCGAGGGCTACCCGGCCAGGGTGCTGTCCGACGGGGCGAGCCTGTACTGGCGCTACGACGAGGGCACCTCCACCTTCGCCGCCGACACCAGCACGGGCAGGGACAACGGCTTCCTGCGCAACACGCCCTCCTACCGGCAGACCCCGGCGGCCGTGTCCGGCCCCTCGACCGCCATCGGGTTCAACGGGTCCACGCAGTACGCGTACAGCAACCGGACCCACGACCAGACCTCGAAGTTCTCCGTGGAGACCTGGATCAAGACGACCACGACCCGGGGAGGGAAGATCATCGGCTTCGGTAGCAACACCCTGGAGACCAGCGGCAAGTACGACAAGCATGTGTACATGCTCAACAACGGGCGCCTCACCTTCGGCACCCACAACACCGGCGGCCAGACCGTCAGCACGACCGGGTCCTACAACGACGGCGCCTGGCACCACGTCGTCGCCACCCAGGGTTCCGGCGGCATGGCCCTGTACGTGGACGGGAAGCTCCGCGCCTCGAACGCGCAGTACACCAAGAACGAGGCCTATCCCGGCTACTGGCGGGTGGGCGGGGACAACCTGGCGACCTGGCCGAACCGTCCGACGAGCGACTTCTTCGCCGGCCAGATCGACGAGACCGCCGTGTACCCGACCGCGCTGACCGCTGCCCAGGTCAGTGCCCACTACGCCCTGAGGACAGGTGGATGAGACATCCGTTCCTGGCCGGCGCCGCCGCCGTGATCACGGCGGCGGCGCTGGCCGCCTGCGGCTCCTCCTCCGGCGGGGGCGGGGAGAAGACGGCCGGCGCCGGGTCCGCGGCCTCTGCGGGACCGGTGGCCGGCGCGCCCGCGGAGCCGGACGGCTCCGCGCAGGCCGGTCCGCGGGCCTCGCACTCCAGCGAGCCGCCCAAGACCCCGACCGACGAACTCACCCCGGCCACCGGCACGTTCACCAAGAAGCAGAAGAAGTACCTGGTCGACCGGGTGCCCAAGGGCATGGACCCGGCGGCGGTGCTCCAGACCGGACAGGCGACCTGCGACCGGCTGACGTATCTGGTCAAGGTCGACCGGGACATCGCGATCGGGGCCGTGGCCACGGGCGAGATCGCTGATGCCGAGCCCGCAGCCGGGCAGCTGTGCACCCAGCACAAGGAGCTGGTGGCAGAGGCCTCACGGGCGTACCCCGACGGCCGTTACGAGAGCGCACGGCTGCGGCCGGGCCGCTACCGCGATGTCTCACCGACGAAGAGCTGCGGCTGGGAGATCACCGGGGCGAACGGCAAGGTCCTGGCGTCGGGCTCGTCCGACGACGGGAAGCGCAGCCGCATCACGATCCCGGCGGCGGCCACCGCCTTCACCTCCACAGGCTGCTACGCCTGGCTGCCCGAAGGAGGCAACGGATGAACAGGCTGCCGATAGCCGTGGCCATCCCCACGAAGAACGAGGGGCTCAACATCGCGGAGGCGGTGAAGTCGGTCCTCGGCCACTTCGAGGCGGTCGTGGTGGTCGACTCGCACAGCACGGACGACACGGCGAAGATCGCCGCGGAGTGCGGGGCCGAGGTCGTCATGTACACCTGGGACGGCGGGCATCCCCGGAAGAAGCAGTGGTGCCTGGACCATGTCCGCACGGACCTGGACTGGATCCTGCTGCTCGACGGCGACGAGCGGCTGAGCCCCGGTCTGCTGGCCGAACTGCGGCAGATCTTCGCGGATCCGGACACCCCGAAGCCCGCGGCGTACGACATTCCGCTGGGGTACTGGTTCTCCGGGAAGCGGCTGCGGCACGGCTACACCATCCGCAAGCGGTCGCTGACCGACCGCACCCGCAGCCGGTACCCGGAGGTCGGGGATCTCGACGCACCCGGCATCGGTGAGGTCGAGGGCCATTACCAGCCGGTCGCTCAGAGCGCCGGGGCCCTCCGCAACCCGATCGAGCACCAGGATCTCGACCCGGTGACCGCCTGGTTCGAACGGCACAACCGGTACTCGGACTGGGAGGCGTGGCTGGAGCACCATCCCGAGGTCAAGGAGCAGGTGCGCAGGGTCAAGTCCCGCCAGGGGCAGCTGTTCCACAAGGCGCCGTTCAAGCCGCTGGTGTCGTTCGCGTACATGTACGTGTACCGACGCGGCTTCCTGGACGGGCGGGCGGGCCTGGACTTCGCCCTGGCGATGAGCTTCTACCGGTGGCAGATCGCCCTGAAGTCACGCGAGGCGCCCGCTCCTTGAGTCACCGGCGGTTCCGGCGGACCACGTCCTCGTAGGTCCGCCGGAGCGTCCGGGTCACGACGTCGATGGTGAAGTCCGCACCGACCAGCTCCCAGGCCGCCTGTCCGGCCTCGGCGTTGGCCTTCGGCTCCAGCAGTTCCAGAATGGCCCGCGCGACCTTGTGCGCGTTGGCCCCGTCCTCGCCCACCCGGCTGTCGATCACCCGGCCCGCACCGGCCCGCGCGACGTCGGGCCCGAGGCCGCAGGTGCGGGTGATGACCACGGGGGTGCCGACGGACATCGCCTCCAGGACCGAGACGCCGAGGGGTTCCTCGATGGACGGGAGGACGTACACATCGGCCTGCCGCCCCGCCGCGAGCACCTCATCGTGGCCGAGCGGTCCCACGTGGTCGAGCGAGTCCAGCACACCCAGCTCGCGGGCCAGCCGGAGGGTGCCGGGCAGGGCCCCGGTGTCCGGTCCCGCCAGTACGAACCGGGCGTCCGGGTGCTCGGCCAGCACGGCGGGCATCGCGGCGACGAAGTCCTGCGGGCGCTTTCGCTCCTGTATCCGGGCGAGGAAGAGCACCGTCGGCGGCCGCGCGGGGTCACGGGCCGGCTTGCGCTCCTGCGGCTGAACGCCGTTGACCAGGCGCACGGTCCGGGTGAGCGGTACCGGCGCCGCGACGGCGTTCACGTCGACGCGCTCGGCCTCCGTGAGGTGCAGCACGGCGTCCGCCCGGCGCAGGACCCTGCGTACGCCCAGCAGATCGGTCAGCTGCGCGACGCGGTTCTCTGTCGGGTCCACCATGCCGTGCGTCTGGACGATCAGCGGGGTCCCGGACGCCAGTGCGAGCAGGGCGGCGGGCAGCGTCACCAGATCGCGCATCAGATGTACGTGGACGATGTCGGCGCCGCGCATCATCCGGCGCGCGGCCAGCAGCAGCGGCCCGGAGGTGATGCCGCTGACCTCGAACCGGGGCAGCAGATGGCGGGCCTGGTAGAGGTGGGCGGGCACCCCCTCCACGAGGGTCGGCAGCGGGCCCGCGAAGCCGTCGCCGAGCGCCATGATCCGGGCGTCGTCCCCCGCGGCGCGCTGGACCCCGGAGAGATTCAGGGCCACCCGGGTCGGACCGCCGAAGGCGTGGTCCGGGGTGTGCAGTGTGACGACGTGCAGGATCTTCACCAGGGTTCCCCTCGACCTCGGCAGCTGCTGCCCAGACTAGTCATCACATCCCCCCAAGTGGGTTGATTCGTTAGAGTGTTCACAGGCTCACGGAACGGGGAACAGATGACGTCCGTGCACGGGGTGGCGCCGCCCGGTCCCGTCCTGGGGGGCGGTCCGCCGAGTCCGGTGGAGCCGCCCGCCAAGCCCATGTCCTGGGCGATGCTGTCGCGCGCGATGGCCGTACCGCTCATCCTCGGTCTGGTCTGCTTCCTGCCGGCGCTGATCGCCGCGCAGCCCGGGAGCGGGACCCGCGACACCGGCTACTGGCTCCAGCTGGTGCTGACGTGTTATTCGGGGGCGCGCCTGGCGACCATGATCCTGTCCACCCGGCGGCGGCTGCTGCAGGGCGTCTTCTGGATGTTCGTGTACATCGCGATGGGGGTGGCCCCGTTCGCCCAGGCGGTGATCGGGCAGACCCCGACTCCTCTGGTCGGGCCGCGCTCCGATCTGGTGACCGCGATCGCGCTGGTCCTGGTGGGGTGCGCGGCGTTCGACCTCGGGGCGCTCCTGGCGTCCCGGCGTCCGCTGCGCAGGCGTACGGGCGCGCGCGGGGGCGGCGGCCGGGCGACCGCGCACCCGGTCCGGCTGCGGCTGCTGGTGCTGCTGGCGTTCGCCGCGAGCGGCTACTACGTGCTCAAGCTGGGCGGGCCCGCGGTCTTCTTCTCCAGCAGGCAGGAGATCAGCGCCTCGGTCGCGGAGAGCGGGGTCGTCTCCGGCGGTTCCAATGTGGGCTCCGCGTTCCTCAAGGGGTTCGGCACGGTTCCGGCGCTGCTCGCGCTGCTCTTCTACACCCGGCGGCTGGTGACGTCGCGCCGGGCCCGTCGCGCACCGTCGACCGTACTCGCCTGGTTCGCACTGCTGATCGTGAACCTGGTGGTGAACAACCCGATCTCCAATGCCCGTTACTGGTTCCTGACGGTGCTGGTCTCGCTGCTGTTCACCGCGTTCCCGGCCAGCGCGGCGATGTACCGCTCGGTGCTGGCCATGGGCGTGATCGGGGCCCTGGTGCTGTTCCCGTACGCCGACCGGTTCCGCTACGACGACTCCGGGTACCGGCCGGTCGAGTCGTCCTCGGTCTTCGAGCCGCTGGCCACCAAGGACTACGACCAGACCGTCATGTTCGCCAACACCATCTCCTGGGTCGACACCCGGGGCCACACCTACGGCCGTCAACTGGCGGGCTCCGCGTTCTTCTTCGTGCCCCGGGCCGCCTGGAGCGGAAAGCCCGAGGACACCGGGGTCCGGGTCGGGCAGTGGATGGGGATGAACATGACCAACCTCTCGGCGCCGCTGTGGACCGAGCTGTGGGTCGACTTCGGCGCCCCGGGCATGATCGGCGGCTTCGCCCTGATCGGGTACGCGGCCGCGCGCACCGACCGCCGGTACGCGCGGGCGGTCTCCCGGGACGGCCCGGGGCCCGGCAGCGTCCTGGCCATCGCCGCGCCGCTGATCGCCGGGTACACCTTCATCCTGCTGCGCGGCCCGCTGTTGCAGGCGGCCGGGAAGCTGGCCATCGCCGCGCTGTGCCTGGCGCTGGTCACGAGCTTCAGGGACCGGAACCAACAGCGGTCGCGCTGACCGGGACCGCCTCCGATCCACGGCGACGGTTCAGCCGGGCCACCCGGGTCCAGGTGGCGATCGCCTTGCAGACGGAGCCCAGGCAGAGGCCCCAGGCCGCGCCCGGCACCCCGCCGAGCCAGTAACCGCCGGCCAGGAAGCCCACCGCGGCGAGCGAGAAGACCACCTGGATGGAGAGCGTGGTGCGCGGATCGAGCAGTCTCAGCGCCAGCAGCCCGCAGGTGCCGACGGCCATGGCCGCGTACTGGCTGCCGGTCGCGGGGAGCAGCGCCGCCGCCGTTGGCCAGGTGTCGCCCAGCAGATGGCGGCCCACGGAACCGGGCAGCAGCGCCAGGACGGTGGCCCAGCCGGCGGCGGTCGCCGCCAGTACGGCGGCCAGGGCGGCGGTGGCCCGTACGCGTAGCCGGTCGGTGGCGAGCCGTCCGAGCAGCGGGGGGCCGAAGCCGGTGGCGGAGGTGAACAGCACGTTCAGCGGGCCGAAGAGAGTGGTCGCGCCGCGCAGCGCACCGACCACGAGGGGGTTGCCGACCATGCCCAGGCCGAGCACGGAGAGCTGGCTGGTGGCGTTGCCCACCCCGAACTCGACGACGAACCGCCGGCCCAGGTGTCCGCGCCGCAGCAGTGGCGCCAGCCGCACGGGCGTCCCTGCGGTCCGCCGGTGCAGCAGGGTGACGGACAGCAGGAGTGCCGGCAGCGCGGACAGGCCCCAGACGGTGACGAGCCGGGCGGCCGAGGCGCCGTGCGGCTGCACGGTCAGCGCGCCGAGCACGCAGGCCAGCCGGAGCGTGTCCGCGCCCAGGGCCAGGTGCTGGGCCTGGAGCGTGGCGAAGGCGTAGCGGGCCGTGTCCTGTGCGAGGACGACGGGCAGGACCAGTCCCAGCGTCATCAGGGCCCGCGCGGTGTCTCCCGCGAGCACGGCGCAGACCCCGGCGAGCGCGCCGCCGAGGACGGCCGAGACGAGCAGGGTGAGCGCGACGGCGGAGCGGCAGGCGCCACGGGTCTCCTCGCCCGCGCCCCGGCGCAGCACGAGCGGCTGTCCGGTGTAGGCGCCGAAGACGCCGAGCAGCACGGTGAAGACCAGGTAGACGCCGGAGAACCGGGCGAAGTCGGAGACGGTGGAGAGCCGGGCCGCCACCACCAGCACCAGGATGTTGGTGAGCGCCGCCACCCCCTGGTCGGCGACCGAGCAGACGACCGCCGTGCGTGCCTTCATCTCTGTCCCGCGGAACTGCTGTGGTCGCTGCCGCCGCTGTGGCCGTTTCCGCCGCCGTGCCAGGTACTGCCGCCGTCCAGGGTGCGCAGGCCGAGTGTCTCCGCGGGGTCTCCGGCACGGCCGCCGGTCCGGCCGGGCCCGTCCGGGTGCGGGCGGCCGCCCTGCCCGTCGCGCCCCGGTCCCGGTGCCTGTCCTTCATGGGCGCGGCGCTTGGCCGCCTTCCGGCGTGCCCGGCGCTCGAGGCGCCCGTGACCGGGGTGCAGCAGGGTGCCGAGCACGGACCCGCCCGCGGCGCCGATGATCTCGCGGATCCGCTCCAGGTCGCTGCGGTGCACCTCGCGCGGGTCGCAGACCACCACGACGCCCTCCACCCGGTCGATGAGCGCGACGGCGTCGGCGTACGAGAGGACGGGCGGGGCGAGCACGATGACGACGGCTCCGGGCCGGCCGCCCTCCGCGAGGATCCGGCCGACGGGCGCGGAGGTCAGGGCGCGCGGCACGTTGTCCATCCGGCGGCCCGCGATCAGGGTGAAGGCCCCGGAGCCGGGCACGTCCACATTGGTGCGGCTGTCCGAGGGCCAGCCGCGCTCGTCGCGCTCTGCGGGCCGGTGGGGCCGCCCGCCCCGGTTCGCGGCGCCGAGGTCCCTGGCCAGTGACGGGGTGCGCAGATCGGCCTCGACCAGCAGGACGTCGCGCCCCATCTCCGCGAAGGCGGCAGCCAGGTTGACCGCCGCGGCGGCGGCCATGGCGTTGTCGCCGCGGGGCGCCGTGACCAGGAGGCGTCGCCGCTCGGCGAACGAGGGGTCGTAGGCGAGCCGGAAGGCGACCGCCCGGTACTCCTCCGCCAGCCTGCTCCCGCCGCGTCCGATGGCGAGCAGCCGGCCCGCCCCGGCGCGTTCCCTGGGCAGGGTGCCCAGCAGCGGGGCACCCAGTGAGCGGACGAGTTCCCTGGTGGAGCGGACCGCCGGGTCGAAGACGAGCCGTACCCAGGACAGCAGCAGGCCGAGGGCGAGTCCGACGACGCCGCCGAGTCCGAGGAGCAGGGGCAGCCCCGCGCCGGTGGGCCGCTCGGGCGCGACGGGCTTCTTGTTCAGGTAGCCGGGCGTGGTGTCGAGCGCGCGCAGCTCCGAGATCTTCTGGCTCAGTTCGGAGATGGCGACGATGATGTTGGCTCGGGCGCTGGTGACGTCGCTGCCGGCGGCGCCGGTCTCCTGCTCGGCCAGCCGGTCGCGCTGCTCCGTGAGCGGCTTCAGCTGGGCGCGGTAGCCGTCGACCATGTTGTCGATGCTGTTCTCGGTGCGCTCGCGGCGGATCTCCAGGTAGGCCTCGGCGAGCGCCTGGGCGCGCGCCCTGGCCTGTTCCGGGTCGCGGGCGGTGTAGGAGAACCTGAGCACGAGGGTGTTGGGCGGGTTGGTGACCTGGAGGCCGGTCAGCAGCTTGCCGACCTCGATCCGGTCGCCGTGCTTGACCAGCGAGCCGACGGCCACGGTACCCACGGCGTCGCTGACGGCCGTCTGTCGTTCGGAGCCGATGTTGATGCCCTTGTCGGCCGAGGCGCCCGCCGCGAACGGGTCGGAGGCGGCCGAGCGCACCGACACCTCTCCGATGGAGGTGTAGGTGTCCTCGCCGCTCAGGGCGAGCCAGCCGCCGCCGAGCAGCCCGAGGACCACGCCGCACGCGAGCAGGACGCGGTAGCGCAGGAGCTGCCTGAACTGATCCCGCAGCAGGGCGGGTTCGTCCTGGTCCTCCAGAGCGCGGATCGGCTGGGTCATCGGCGTGGTCTCCCTTGGGCGGCGTCCTGAAGGACCTCGGTGAGCAGTGCGTCGAAGCGGGCGAGACCGGCCTCCCGGCCGAGGTGCTGTGCCACGTAGCGGGGGCCGTGGGCGCCGAGTTCGTCGGCGGCGGCCGGCTGCTCGACGAGCTTGCGGACGGCCGCCAGCACCGCGGCCGGGTCCTCGGGCGCGACGAGCAGCCCGGCCCCGGAGCGCTGCACCTCCTGGGCCGTGCCCCCCTCGTCCGCCACGGAGGCGACGACGGGGCGGCCGGAGACGAGGTACGAGGTCAGCTTGGAGGGCACGCTCATGTCGAGTACGGACGCACGCTGGGTGACGGCGAGGACATCGGCGGCGGCCAGCACGTCGGTGAACTCGTCCGCCCCCGCCGCCGGCAGGAACTCGACGTTGGGCAGCCCGCGCGCACGCGCCAGCAGGGCTTCGCGCTGGTTGCCGTCGCCCATCAGCACGACGCGTATCGCGGGGGCGAGCCGGGCCGCGTCGATCAGGACCTCCAGGCCCTGCTTGAGCCCCATGTTCCCGGAGTGCAGGACCACCGGGGCGCCCTCTGGCCAGCCCAGCCGCGCCCTGGTCACGGCACGGTCGGCCGAAGGGGGCTGCACGTGGGTCCAGTTGGGGACGAGCCGGATGCGCCCCGGGTCGACGCCGTAGGCGGTGACCCGGGGGACGAAGCTCTCGTGGATGACGCCGACGAGCGCGGCGGCACGCAGCGCGTACCGCTCGGCCCGGGACGCCACCGCCGCCGCCCTGTCCCCGCCGCGGATGCCGCTCTGCGCGGCGGCGGCGCCCATCAGGTCCTGCACGACGGGTATGTAGGGGACGCGGTGGCGGCGGGCCAGCCGCGCGCCCAGGACGCCGCCCGCGAGGCTCGGCAGCTGGGAGATCACCGCGTCCGGCCGCACCGAGGGCGGGGAGACCAGACCGTGTGCGAGGACGGTTGCCTCGAAGGCGGCTCTGCGCAGGGCACTCTGACGGGGCGGTACATAGTGTCTTCGCCGGTGCACCGTCACCCCCGAACGTTCCTCCTCGGCCCGCCACACACCCCGGTACTCCGGCTCGGTCCGCCAGGACGGATAGTGCGGCATACCGGTCAGCACATGGGTCTCGGCGCCGGACGCGGCCCAGTGTTCCGCGAGTTGAGCGGCGTACGGGCCGATTCCGGTCAGCTCCGGCGCGTAGTTGGTCGAGACGACCAGCAGGCGGCGGTTCCGGAACGGCTCGTGCTGACCCGCGTACGGCAGCTGATCTGCGTCTGACATCGGACGGTCGCCTTCCCCCCGGAGCCACCGGTGTTCCCCCCAAGGAACAGCCCCAAAAGTGAGCTTATCCGTTCACGAGATGCGCAAGTGGTCTTCACAGTAAGGTCGTTGCACGATCAACACCGATACCGATATCCCACGGGACCGGACGCCATGTCCGGAAACCTTCCGGTGGGACACGGACATCGCGTTCACCGTGGGGGGAGAGAACGGATGGTGCACAGGGTCGGCTACGCGCCGGGTGTCTACGACCTGTTCCACGTGGGTCACCTCAACATCCTGCGGCATGCCCGCAGTCAGTGCGACTACCTCGTCGCGGGGGTCGTCTCGGACGAGATGGCGGCGCTCGCGAAGGGCCACAGACCGGTCATCCCGCTGCCGGAGCGGCTGGAGATCGTACGGAGCGTCCGGTACGTGGACGCCGCGTTCGTCGAGACCGTCCCCGACAAGGTGGAGACCTGGCAGCAGGTCAGGTTCGACGTCATCTTCAAGGGCGACGACTGGCGGGACACGGAGAAGGGCAGACGGCTCGAACGCGACTTCGCGGAGGTCGGCGTGGAGGTCGTCTACTTCCCGTACACCGTGCACACGTCCAGCACCCAGCTGCGCCGGGCGCTGGACTCGCTGGTCAGCCTGCCCGGAGCGCTTTCAGCTCCCTGAACCACTTGACCAGGAACGCCACCAGGAACAGCGCGTGCACGGCGGCGAGCACGGCATAGCCGATCCGGAACACCGTCTCGTCACCGAGCAGCAGGAACACCAGGCAGAACACCCCGTAGTCGGCCGGCAGCAGTGCCGCGGCCCGCAGCCGGGAGACCGCCCGCGGTGGTCCGGCGCCGCCGTCCGGCGCCGGACGGCCCGCGGCGGCCGCCTTCCCGAGCTGTTCCCGCAGCAGCCCCGCGCAGAAGGTCAGCACGGCCACGAACAGGAAGCCGAGCGGCAGCAGCAGCCAGCCGTCGGACGGCAGGGCGAAGAAGCGGTGGAACGAGATCAGTACGGCGGTGTGGACGAGGATCATCTTGGCGCAGTCGACGACGTGGTCGAGCCATTCGCCGTCGGGGCCTCCCCGGCCGGTGAGCCGGGCGAGCTGCCCGTCCGCCGAGTCCAGCGCGAACCCCACGGCGAGCCCCAGGTAGACCAGCACGGCCAGCGCCCACGTGGGCCTGGCCAACGCCACGGACGCGACGGCGGCGAAGGTGAACAGCGCGCTCACCGAAGTGACTTGATTGGGCGTCATACCCAGCCGGAACGCGCCGGCCGCGAAGATCCGCCCGGCCGGCCGGTTCACGTACCGCGAGTAGAGCGACACCCCTTTGGCCGATTTCTGCGCCCCGCGCAGTTCACGCAGCACCGTTCCCGTGCTTTCCATACGCCCCCCAGCGTGTCGCCGTTCTCCACGGCTCCGGCGGCGCGTCGACCGCACCGCCGGAGCCGCATCATGGCACGTGGAACCCGCCGTGCGGGGCGGTTCCGCGGGTTCGGGCGGAGGCGGTTCAGGCGGAGGCGGTGCGGCACTCCGGGTGGCCCCAGCCCTGGTCGTTCTTGGCGATCGTGTCCTTGGCCGCGTACGGCTTGCCGCAGTGGCAGCGCCCCGCGTACCTGGCGCGGATGGTGGCACCGGAACGGGCCGTACCGCTGGTGCTCTTCGCCGGGCTCCTCGTCGCAGTCTTCGCCGTACCGCCGGTAGTCCGGCGCCCTTCCGAGGCGCGGGCGGCCACGGGCACCGGCAGGTCCGCGGAACCCTGGGAGGTGCCTGCCGCGCGCTGCGCCACGGCCACCTCGCTGGCCGCCTGGTCGGCCAGGGCGTTCAGCGGGTCGCCGTCCACCTGGTGGGCGGGCACGTAGACGAAGTCCACGGCCCGGCCGGTCAGCAGGGCGTCGATGCGGGCCACGAGGTCGCGGTTGGCGACGGGTTTGCCGGCCGACGTCTTCCAGCCGTTGCGCTTCCAGCCCCGGAGCCACTTGGTGACGGCGTTCATCGCGTACTGCGAATCCATCCGGACCTCGAGCGCCACACCCGGGTCCACGGACTCCAGCAGCTCCTGGAGCGCGGTGAGCTCGGCGACGTTGTTGGTGGCGGTGCCCAGCGGCCCCGCCTCCCACCGGAACGGCCTGCCCTCGGCGTCGGCCACCACGTACGCCCAGGCCGCGGGCCCCGGATTCCCCTTCGATGCCCCGTCACACGCGGCGATCATGCGCTCGTTCATACCCCTGATCATGCCAGCGTCGCGGGCCCGCGAGTCCCGCCGGCGCCTCGACCCGCCCCCGAAACCCATCCCCACCTGGCATCTTCACGGTACGTAACGCTTCGGGGTGCGACGGTCCCGGAGCGCTGGTTCTCTGAGGGAGCCCGCTCTTCCCTACCGCCCAAGGAGCGACGATGAGCGTTGCAGGAGAAACCGGCCGAGCCGACCAGATGCGTGAGAAGGCCAGGCACATGACCGAGGCCGCGGAGCGCACCAACGACCCGGAGCAGCGCCGTCGGCTGCAGGAGAAGGCCCGGAAGCTCCAGGAGCAGAGCGAGCGGCCGGCCGGCCGGGGCGGCAGCGACCTCCCCGTGTAGCAGCGCCTCACGTGTTCCGCCGGTGGACTGTCACTCTTCCATGAGTGGGTGACGGTCCACCGAGCCCTTTCCGGAGCGTTTCCGGACGGGCCGTTTCCGGACGGGCCGTTTCCGGACGGCGTCCGATCAGCACTCCCTACGATGGTTCCTCGGCGGGGGCCATCGGGTCCTCGCACGGGAGTACAGGGGCATCCAATTCATGAGCCGTCATCCGGTCACCGTGGTCACCGGCGGCAGCCGCGGGATCGGCGCGGCCGTCTGTCTGCGTCTGGCGGCCGACGGCCACCACATCGCGCTGGGCCACCGCTCCGACGTGGCAGCCGCCGAGGCCGTGGCCGAATCCGTACGCAGGACGGGCCGGCGCTGCGTCACGGTACGGATGGACACGACCGACGAATCCGGTGTCGACCAGCTCTTCGAGGCGGCGGCCGACGGGCTCGGCCCCGTCACCGGACTGGTCAACAACGCGGGCGTCGGCGGCCCGACGGGCCCGCTCGCGGACGCGGAGCCGGCCGGGCTCCGGCGCGCCCTGGACGTCAACGTCATCGGGTACCTGCTCTGCGCCCGGCGGGCCGTGCGCGACATGAGCCGCACCGGGGGCGGGGCCATCGTGAACATGTCCTCGGCTGCCGCCACCCTCGGCAGCCCCGGCGAGTACGTCCACTACGCCGCCGCCAAGGCCGCGGTGGACACGATGACCGTCGGACTGTCCAAGGAGGTCGCCTCGGCCGGCATCCGGGTCAACGCGGTGTCGCCCGGCATCATCCGCACCGAGTTCCACGAGGACCCCGAGCGCCCCGACAAGGCCGCGGCCGGCATCCCGCTGGGCCGGCCCGGCCGCCCGGACGAGGTCTCCGGAGCCGTCGCCTGGCTGCTCTCGGACGATGCCTCGTACACCACAGGGGCGATCCTGCGGGTGGCGGGCGGACGCTGACGTCCGGCGGTACGGTGCGGCGGTGACCGGATCCGGCGGGCTTCCGCTGCTCTTCCTCGACGTCGACGGCCCGCTCCTGCCGTTCGGCCCCGCGACCGGGCCGGGCGGCGTCCACCCGACGTATCCGGCCGGCCCGTTTCCGCCCGGGCCCCGGGCGCACCCGCTGCTCGCCAGGATCGATCCGGGGCTCGGGCCCCGGCTGGCCGGGCTCGGCTGCGAGCTGGTGTGGGCGACGACGTGGGAACACGAGGCGAACGAGATCGTCGCGCCACGGCTCGGGCTGCCGCCGCTCCCGGTGGTGCTGTGGCCGGAGCCGTCGGCGCAGGACGAGCGGGACGCGCGGGCGGGTCTGCACTGGAAGACCTGCACACTCGTCGGCCGGGCCGCCGGGCGGGCCTTCGCGTGGGTCGACGACGAGATCGGTGCGGCGGACCGGAGATGGGTGGCCGCACACCACGACGGGCGGTTCCTGCTCCACCGCGTCGATCCCGGGCGCGGTCTCGCCGAAACCGATTTCCGGCAGCTCGACGCGTGGCTGCGCACGGTGTGAGGCTGCAGCGGTCGGCCCCGGTCCGGGTCACACCGGGGCGGCGCCGCGCACCAGGAGCAGTGCCACGTCGGCCGCCGCCACGACCACGGCGGCGGCGAGTGCGGCCTCGCGCCAGTGCCGGCCGAGCACCAGTCCGGCCGGCGCGACCGGCGCGGCCACCGCCAGGGTCACCGCTCCCCACAGACCCGGCGGTCCGGCCGGACCGAACGCCAGGACCGCGGAGGCCGCCACCAGCGGCACCGGCAGCAGCAGCCGGGTGCCGGCGGCACCCAGCCGGTGGGGCAGTCCGCACACCCCGTTGCGCAGGTCGTCGTCGATGTCGGGGAGCACATCGCCCAGATGCGCGGCCAGGCCCAGCAGCGCACCGGCCGTGACGGCCCACCAGGCCGGGCCCGGACTGCCGGGCAGGGTCAGGGCGGCCACCGCGGGCAGGGCGGCGAACCCGATCACGTACGGCAGCCAGGACAGGACCGTCGCCTTCAGTCCCAGGTTGTACGCCCAGGCCGCCGCCACCGCGGCCAGGTGCACGGTTCCGGCGAGCGGCCCGCAGGCCAGCGAGAGCGGAACGCACAGCAGCGCGGCGACGAACGCCGCCGTCCACACCGCCCGGCGGCTCACGGACCCGTCGGCCACCGGCTTGCCGCGACGGCCGGACGCGGCGTCCCGCCGCGCGTCGAACGCGTCGTTGCACCAGCCCACCGAGAGCTGACCGCTCAGCACCGCTGCGACGAGGAGGGCGCGGCGGACCCCGTCGAGGCCTACGCCGACGCCGAGCGCGCCGGCCAGCACACTCACCGCGACCACCGGACCCGGGTGGCAGGAGCGGGCGAGTGCCGTCGTACGGCGCGGCGGCCAGCCGGTCGCGGCGTACACGCGCGGCGGGTCTGGGGTACCCATCCGGTGATCGTAGGTACTCCGCGCCGGAGGGACATGACAGCCACACGGGCCGTTTGCGATGATTCGCCTGCCATGAACGGGTTGTTTGCGGCGTTTTGTCCACCAAGTGGGGCAGGGTTGCGCCATGACGTCTCCGCACCAGGACCCGGGATGACCCGGATCGCCGCCGTTCACGGCACCCCGGCTCCGTACCGCCACACCCAGCGCGAGGTCACCGACATGGTGGCCCGCACCTGTCTGCCGCCCGGGGCCGACCGGCGGGTGCTGGACCGGCTGCACGAGAACGCCCGGGTGCGCACCCGGAACATGGTGCTGCCCCTGGAGCGGTACGCGGAGCTGGACGGTTTCGGCGACGCCAACGACGTGTTCATCGGCGCGGCCGTGGACATGGGCGCCGACGCGCTGCGCGGGGCGCTGCGGACAGCCGGGCTGCGGCCCGGTGATGTGGACCTCCTGATGTTCACGTCCGTCACCGGGGTGGCCGCCCCCTCTGTCGATGCCCGGCTGGTGGGACGGCTCGGTCTGCGCCCCGATGTGAAGCGGCTCCCGGTATTCGGGCTCGGCTGCGTGGCCGGGGCCGCCGGGGTGGCCCGGCTGCACGACTACCTGCTCGGCCACCCCGACGACGTGGCGGTGCTCCTCTCGGTGGAGCTGTGCTCCCTGACGTTCCAGCGCCACGACGCGTCGACCGCCAACCTGGTGGCGACCGCGCTGTTCGGTGACGGGGCGGCCGCCGTGGTGGCCCTCGGCGCGGGCCGGGCGTCCGGGACCGGGCCACAGGTGGTGGCGACCCGCAGCCGCATGTATCCGGACACCGAGCACGTGATGGGCTGGGACATCCGCAGCTCCGGCTTCAAGGTGCTGCTCGATCCGGCCGTCCCCGACGTCGTGCGCCGGTATCTCGCCGACGATGTGGGCGACTTCCTGGCGGAGCACGGGCTCAAGCCGAAGGACGTGGCGCACTGGGTGTGCCACCCGGGCGGCCCGAAGGTCCTGGAGGCCGTATCCGAGGTCCTCTCGCTCCCCGACGGCGCTCTCGACGTCACCTGGCGCTCGCTGGCCGAGGTGGGGAACCTGTCGTCCTCCTCGGTGCTCCACGTGTTGCGGGACACCCTGGAACAGCGGCGGCCGGAGCCGGGGTCGCCGGGGCTGCTGGTGGCGATGGGACCGGGATTCTGCTGCGAACTGGTGCTGCTGCGCTGGTAGGTCGGAGGACACATGATCTGGTATACGGCGCTGGTGCTGGCCGTGGCGGGCGAACGGCTCGCCGAACTCGTCGTCGCGCTCCGCAACACCCGCTGGGCGCTGGCCCGCGGCGGTGTCGAGACCGGTCGCGCCCACTACCCGGCGATGGTCGCGCTGCACACGGCCCTGCTGCTGGGCTGTCTCCTGGAAGTCCGGCTGGCGGACCGGCCGTTCGTGCCGCTGCTGGGCTGGGCGATGGTGGCCGTGGTGGCGGCCGCACAGGGCCTGCGCTGGTGGTGCATCCGTACGCTCGGCCACCGGTGGAACACCCGCGTGATCGTCGTTCCGGGACTGCCGCTGGTGACCGGCGGGCCGTACCGGCTGCTGCGCCACCCGAACTACGCCGCCGTCGCCGCCGAGGGGCTCGCGCTGCCGCTCGTCCACGGGGCGTGGCTGACCGCGGCGCTCTTCACCGTGCTCAACGTGGCGCTCATGGCCGTGCGGGTCCGGTGCGAGGAGGCGGCCCTGACCGCGGCGCCCGCGGACGTGACGGCGTGATCGACCTGCTGGTGGCGGGCGGCGGTCCGGCCGGTCTGGCGGCGGCGATCCGGGCGGCCCGGCTGGGCCTGGAGACGGTCGTGGTCGAACCCCGCGCATCCCCCATCGACAAGGCCTGCGGCGAGGGCATCATGCCCAGCGGGGTCGCCGCCCTGCGCGCCCTCGGCGTCGAGGTGTCCGGGCACCGGCTGCGCGGCATCCGGTACCTGGAGGGGGCGCGCAGCGCGGAGGCGGTGTTCCGGGGACGGACGGGGCTCGGCGTGCGGCGGACCGAGCTGCACACCGCCCTGCACGCCCGCGCGGTGGAGCTCGGCGTCCGGATCGTGCCGGGCAAGCTCGCCGGCGTGACGCAGAGCGATGACCGGGTCAGCGCGGGCGGACTGACGGCCCGTTGGCTGGTCGCGGCCGACGGGCTGCACTCGCCGCTCCGCCGCGAACTGGGCCTGGACGGACCTGGCGCGGCGGTACGCCGGTACGGGCAGCGCCGGCACTACCGGATCGCCCCGTGGACGGAGTTCGTGGAGGTCCACTGGTCCCGGCGCGGGGAGGCGTACGTGACGCCGCTCGGGGACGGTCTGGTGGGGGTGGCCGTACTCAGCCGGGAACGGCGCTCCTACGACGAGCATCTGACGGCGTTCCCCCGGCTGGCCGCCGCGCTGTCCGGCCGGGACGCGGGGCCCGTGCGCGGCGCCGGACCGCTGCGCCGGCGGGCGTTGGACCGGCGGGCCGGCCGGGTCCTGCTGGTCGGCGACGCCGCGGGCTATGTGGACGCGCTGACCGGGGAGGGGGTGGCGCTGGCCCTGGCGACGGCCGGGGCCGCGGTGGACTCACTGGCCGCCGGCCGGCCGCAGGACTACCCGGCCCGGTGGCGAGGCCTGACCAGACGTCACCGTGTGCTCACCGAAGCCTTGTTGGCGATGGCGCGGCATCCGGCGACCGCCCGCCTGATCGTCCCGGCCGCATACCGCGCACCAGCCGTCTTCGGCGCGGCCGTGCACGCATTGCAGTAATCAACGGCGGGCGCGAATACTGTCGTGACGGGGGCCGGTGACATGGCCCGGGAGAGAGTGGACCGTAATGGATTCAGGTCAACAGCCCACTGCCGCTGCCTCACTGTTCGACGCCATCGGCGCCGAGTACGAGCAGGCGTTCGCCGGATCGGCCGCGCACCGAGCCTCGCTGGCACTGCTGCTGGAGCGCCTGGCACCGCACAGCCGGGTACTGGACGTCGGCAGCGGCACCGGGCGGCCGACCGCGCAGACCCTGACCGACGTGGGCCATGAGGTGCTCGGTGTCGATGTCTCGCCGGTCATGGTGGACATCGCGTCCCGGCAGGTGCCCCGGGCCGTGTTCCGCTGTGCCGATATCCGCGAGCTGCCTCTGGAGGACGGGAGTTTCGACGCCGCGTGTGTGTACTTCTCCCTCCTTCAGATGTCGCGCGCCGAGCAGTCGGCGGTGCTGGTCGGGCTCGGGCAGGCGTTGCGGGCCGGCGGCCATCTGGCCGTCGCGACGGTCCCGTTGGACCTGGAGAACGTGAGTGGCGAGTTCATGGGGCGGCCGGCGCGGGTGACCAGCTTCGGGCCCGAGGCATTCACGGCGCTGGTGACCGGGGCCGGATTCACCGTCCTGTCGGAGAGCAGCAGCGTGTTCACGCCGGCCCATCCCGCGGCAGCGCCCGAACCCCACCTGTTCCTGCTCGCCCGGCGGAACTGACGGCGCTGCCTGAGCTGCCTGAGCTGCCTGAGCTGCCTGAGCTGCCTGAGCGAGCCTTGATCATCGTCGAGCTTGCTGATTGAGTGGGTCGGCATGACTGATGACCGACTCCTGACCTGGCCGACCGCCCCGATAAAGACCTCGCGGCTCGTGCTGCGCCAGTCCGAGGCCCGGGACCGTGCGGTGACCATCGAGCTGAACGCCTCGCCGGAGGTGACCACGTACCTCGGTGGCCCCCAGTCGCGCGAGGAGCTCGAACGCACGGTGCCCGAAATACCCGGACAGCGCCCCGGCTTCTTCGCCGTCGAGCTCGACGGGGCGGCGATCGGCACGATCCAGCTCGATCCGCACACGGAGCGTCCGGGGCACATCCGCCCGGACATCGGGAGGACCGAGCTCGGCTACCTGTTCCTGCCGCAGGCCTGGGGGCACGGGTACGCCGCGGAGGCGTGCGCGGCAGCCCTCGCCTGGCTGGCCGGCGAACTCCCCGGCGAAGCGGTGGTGCTCCTCACCCAGACCGCCAACAAGCCCTCGATGCGCCTCGCGGCAAAGCTGGGATTCACCGAGGTGGAGCGATATCAGGCCTTCGGCGCGGAGCAGTGGTTCGGCGTCCGGTCCCCGGCACGATGACTGGGTGCGCCTGGGCCGTTCACCCTCTCGCCCTGGTCCAGGCCTCGCTGTTGAGGAAGTAGGTGTCGTACAGCTCCTGAACCTCGAGCAGGCTCTCCGGCGGCACCTTTCCGTAGGCGATGCGCTCCAGATGGCGGAAGTACTCGAAGCGTTCGACGCCCGGGGTGATGACGATGAGGATGTCGGCGTCCTCTCCGGGTGCGGCTGCGAAAGCGTGCGCGAGACCGGGCGGGACGATGACGAGGTCGCCCCGTTCCGCGGTCACGAGCTGTTCACCCGAGAGCAGTTGGGCCGTGCCGTCCAGTACGTAGAACAGCTCGGCCGACCGCGAGTGATGGTGCGGCTTCGCGCCGTCCGCGCCGTTGGTCAGACTGACCCGCTGGGTGGACAGCGCTCCGCCGGTCGAACTGCTGTCGGCCAGCAGCCTGATGGTGGTGGGTGCCCGGCCGATCACTTCTGCGTCGGCGGAGCGGACGACAACGGACTCGTCGAAGTCCGGCACGATCAGCGACATCTGTGGCTCCAATCGGGAGGGGGCGGGCCCTCGCGTCAGGCGGCGAAGAGGAGAGCCGCGTTGACGAGCATGACCACGGCCGTGGCGAAGTGGATGCCGAACGCGACCGCCCTGGTACCCCCGTTGCGCAGAACGATGAGGGTGTCACCGAGTGGGGCGATGGTGACGACCAGCATGAACCATCCGGCGGTCTGAGCACTCGCGAAGGCCAGTAGGGCGAAGCCGAGTATGCCGTAGGTGAGGTCGCGCACCCCCTTGATGGACAGGTAGGCCGCATCCCCGCCCGCCTTCGCCGGCACCCCGTAGGCGGCGGCAGCGGGGTGCGGCACCACCAGGAACCGCACCCCGATGAAGATGATCATGGCGTTGAGCAGGATGGCCAAGCCGTAGGCGAGGGGCGTGAGCATGATCCGTCTCCATTTCTAGCACCGCAAGGAACGAGGTCGACACTAGCATGTCAACGAAAGGTTTCCTAGCGATGCTAGACATCGAAGCACTGAAGCACTGATACCTGCCGCTCCTCCCCCGCCCCGCCCCCGTAGCGGAGAACAGGCACCCCGGCCCCGGCGTCAGGCGGACGGGCTCTCGAAGTAGTGCCCCTTGCCGAGGTCCTCGAGGAGCCCGGGGTGGGTCGGCTGCCACCCGAGCAGCTCGCGGGTCAGGGCGCTCGACGCCGGGCCGTCCAAGCCCAGGAAGCCGCCCAGCCAGCCGAAGTGCTCACTCGCGTCCTCCGCCGGGACGGCGGCCACGGGGAGATCGAGACCGTGTCCGATCACTTCGGCGACATCGCGGATCGGGACCCCCTCGTCAGCGACCGCGTGCAGTACGGATCCTGCGGGAGCCTGCTCCAGCGCCAGGCGGAAGAGGCGTGCGGCATCGAACCGGGCCACGGCCGGCCAGCGGTTGGAGCCGTCACCGACGTAGCCGGAGAAGCCCTTGTCGCGGGCGACGCCGACCACGGACGCGATGAAGCCCTTGTCCCCGTCGCCGTGCACCGTCGGGGGAAGCCGCACCACGGATGAGCGGACACCGCGCGAGGCAAGGGAGAGCGTCAGCTGCGCGTTGGCCTGCCGGGCGCCCGCACCCTCGAACGGCACCTCTCCGCCGGAGCCGAGCCCGTCCCGCTCGGTCACGACCCGTCCGGGCGCGATCCCCATCGTCCCGGACGCGATGACGAAGGGCCGGTCGGAGCCCGCGAGCGCATCGCCGAACGTCTCGATGGCGGCGCGGTCCGCGTCGGCGGCACCCTGGAAGTCGCCCGAGAAGGCGATGTCGTGCTTGAACGCGAGGTGGACCACGCCGTCCGAGGCCTCGGCCGCACTCCGCAGGGCGTCGAGATCCTCGAGGCTGCCCCGGTACACCTCGGCCCCGGCCGCGTCGAGCGCGGCGGCCGAAGCGTCCGAGCGAGCGAGTCCGACGACCTGATAGCCCGCACCGATGAGCTCGGGAACGACGGCGGATCCGATCCAGCCGGACGCTCCAGTAACGAAGACACGCATGGGAAACCTCCCGGTTATGCCGACCGCCCACGCCGAGAAGCTCGGCGGCCAGTCGATGTCAGCAACTGTCATCACCGTACACCTGATGCCAGTCACTGTCATCACATAGAATCGCCGCTATGAGCAGATGGGAGCCGAACGCGCGCGGCAGGCTGGAACAGGCCGCGATGGAGCTTTACAGCGAGCACGGGTTCGAACAGACCACCGTGACCGAGATCGCCAGGCGGGCGGGGCTCACGGAGCGGACGTTCTTCCGGCACTTCAGCGACAAGCGCGAGGTCCTGTTCGCGGGCTCGTCCACGCTCCAGGACCTCTTGGTGGACACGCTCGCGGGCGTACCCGGGTCGGCGGCCCCGATCGATGCCGTGGCCGCGGCGCTCGACGCGGCCGCGACCGTCTTCCGGGACCGTCACGAACAGGCCCGACAGCGCCAGAGGATCATCAACGCCAACGCCGAGCTGCAGGAGCGCGAGCTGATCAAGCTCGCGAGGCTGTCCGCGGCCATCTCCGACACCCTGCGCCGGCGCGGCGTCGCGGAACCGGCCGCGAGCCTGGCCGCAGAGGCGGGGATCGCCGTCTTCAAGGTGACGTTCGAGCGCTGGATCGACGGGACCGGCTCCCGGGACATGTCACAGCTCATCCGGGAAGTCCTCGACGAGCTGAAGGCCGTGACAGCGGGCGGGTAACCCCTCGCCACGGTTCCCCGCAGCTGCCCACCGCCCCCACCCGGGCCACCGCACGGGTGCCGAGATGCCGAAGCGCGTACCAGGACATACCTTCCACTTGGCTCATGTTCGCGCTCCGGGAGGTGCTGATGCGGAAGGCAGGCCGCACTCCGTGCCGGGCACTTCGCGGCTCCGCCCCGGGGCCGGGCAGAGCGTCGGCCCGTACCGCGTCCGCAGGCCTGCTCGCCGCCGCACTGCTGATCACGGCGACGACGACAGCGCCCCCGTCCTACGCCGGCTCACCGCCGAGCCGGTCGCCGTCAGCCGGATATCGATCGCCGTCCACCGGTCCTAACCAGGTCTACCGGTACGGCTACTCGTTGGGCTTCCGCCCCTTCACCAGCCCCCACGATGTACGCGAGCAGCTCACCGGCAACTTCTGGCTGTTCCCGGTGCGCGGTGACTGCCCGGCCGTGATCCGCCCGGCGGACGAATGCGATCTGCTGGGCGGAAACCCGATCCGGGTGGAGGCGATCGGGTACGACAGTCTGCAGATCGCGACGCTTCCCGGCCACGATCTGGGCGACGGCATGCACATCCGGTTCACGTTCGCCCGCGCTCTCGGACTGCACTGTCTGGTGGTCAGCGCCTGGCAGGACAGGCCCACCCCGTGCAGCGAGAGGACGCTGTGCGGCGCGGCGAGCCGTACGGGTGCCCGGGTTCTGTGGCGCGTCCTCGCCGAGACGCTGAGCGTCTCCGCCTACGTCGCCTGACCTGGGCGGACGGGCACTGCCTCAGGCGTGGAAGCCGTTGCACACGACGGGGGTGTAGTCCTTCGGCCCGCCGTCGACGCGATAGATCACCACCGTCCAGTCGCCCCGGTCCTCCCCCACCGGGATCGCGTCGAGGGTCTTCGCTCCGAAGTGGGCCCGGAAATCGTCGGGGTACTTCAGCCTGACGGCTGCGCCGGAGGACCAATGGGCGTAGATATCGACCGGTTTGCTGGTGTAGCCGATGCCCTTGGCCTCTGACCGGAGCGGCCGCCCGGTGGCGCGGTCGGTCTCGTGCGGGGGCCGCACACCCACCGAGACGTAGTAGGGCGCCGGTCTCCTCCCCTTCCCGGCGTCCTCGAACCGCATCGACACCGAGGCGGTGTCGGAGCCGGTGGTGTGCGACACGGTGGAGATCAGACCGGACGGCGGAAAGGACTCGGGAACCTCGTCCGTATCGCAGCCGCCGCTGCCCAGAGCGGCCTGGTCCGGGTCGTCGGACAGGGTCCAGCGGTCCTGCGACACACGGTCGTTCACGATGTGGTCCGGTGGGCCCTTCGGCTTCTCCGGGGTTGCCGAACGGCTCGCGGCCGGACGGCCCGACACGGTGGCACCGGGCTCGGCCGCGGCACCGGCGCCCCCGCCGTCCGTCTCCGGGAGCAGCCAGACCGTCACCGGCACCGCGATCGCCACCGCGCACACGGCGGCCCAGATCCGCCCCCGCCGCGGGCGCCGGCCCACGTTCCCGGCCGCCGGAGGACCCGCCGCCGGCTGATCGGCAGGATCGGGCTCCGCCCGCCGGGCCGGGGCGGCGGTTCCCGGGGCCGGCACCGTGTCCGTCTCCGGCTCCGCGTGACCACCGGACGCCATGGGCGCCGTGGTCGCGCCCCCCGGTACGAGGACGGCTCCGGCGGTACGGACCAGCGCACCGTAGTGGGCGTCCGACGCCAGCGGCGAGTCCACCCCGCACAGCGCGATCACGACGGCGGGCGCCGGCCGCTCCGCAGGGTCCTTCTCTACGCACATCCGGATCAGCGCGGCCAGGTCCGGCCGCACCCCCGCCAGGTCGATCTCCTCGTGCACGGTCCGGTAACTCACCGAGGCGGCGTCACCCGTGCCGAACGGGGGCCGGCCGGTGGCGGTGTAGGCGAGCGTGGCGCCCAGCGCGAAAACGTCCGCCGCCGGGCCCGCCTCGTTGCCCAGCAGTACCTCGGGGGCCGTGTATCCGGGTGTTCCCGTGGCCATCCCCTCGGGGGTGAGGACCGACTGTTCGATGCCCCGTGCGATCCCGAAGTCGATCAGCTGCGGCCCCTGCGGCGAGAGGATGACGTTGTGCGGCTTCAGGTCCCGGTGTGTGACTCCGTGCACGTGGACCGCGGCCAGTCCCTCGGCGAGTGCGGCCAGCAGCCGCAGGGCGCTGTCCGGCGGGAAGGGGCCGCCGGTGCGGACGGCGGCGCGCAGCGTGGGCCCCGGCACGTACTCCGTGGCCAGCCAGTAGGGGGACGCGTCGAGCGAAGCCTCGATCAACTGGGCGGTGTACACGCTGCGTACGGTCTCGACAGTCGCGGCCTCGCGCCGGAACCGGGCCAGCGTCTCGGGGTGATCGCTGATCTCGTCGCGGATGACCTTGACGGCCACCAGCCGTCCGCCGGGTGACCGGCCGAGGTACACCTGCCCCATACCGCCCGCGCCGAGGCGGCCGAGCAGTTGGTAGGTGCCTATGCGGGCGGGGTCCTGGGGCCTCAGTGCGTCCACGGCCCGACTGTGCCACATCCGCACCCGCCGGACCACAACTCCCGCCCGCACGACCGGGGTCCGCGCACCGGACGCGGCGGTCCAGTCGGTTTGCGGAACATGTCGCGGACCGGGCGGCGGCCGTTCGCGCCGTCGCCCGGTCCGTCACGTTCAGTGCGCGGCGGTGGCCTCGAACCAGGTGGGCCCGTCGTTGAGCGACTGCTTGATGCGCAGGAGCGCGAACTCCTCCAGCGGCGGCAGCGCGTCGACGCCGAACCAGCCCACCTCCAGCGACTCGTCGTCATTGACGCGGGCCTCGCCGCCGGTGGCCCGGCAACGGAAGGTGACGTCCAGGTACTGGCACCGGTCACCGTTGTCGTACTGGATGGCGGGCAGCGCCTGGGTCAGTACGACGCGCTCCGCCACGCAGTGCACGGCCGTCTCCTCGTACACCTCGCGCTCCGCCGTCGCCGCCGGCTGCTCCCCCGGCTCCGCGATGCCCCCGATGATCGACCACTTCCCGGTGTCCGCACGCCGTCCGAGCAGTACTCTGCCCTCCTCGTCGAAGACGACGGCGCTGACGCCGGGCAGCAGGAGCAACTGTTGACCCGCCGTGGCGCGGATCTCTCGGATGAAGTCAGGAATTGCCATGCGATGAGCCTACGTCGCGTGCGGAGCCGTTCAGCGGGCGCGGCGCGTGCGGACCGCACGCGCGCCGACCCAGCCGAGGCCGATGACCGCGAGCAGCGAGAGCACCCCTTCGGGCAGCGGCCCCATCCTGGTCGCGGGGGTCAGCGAGGACCGCAGCGGCACCTTTTCCACCAGTGCGTCCGGGGTGAACATCTTCGTCTTGCTGACGACGGTGCCGTCCGGGCGGATGACCGCGCTGACGCCGCTGGTGACCGGGACGACGACGGACCGGCTGTGCTCCACCGCGCGCACCCGGGACATCGCCAGCTGCTGGTAGGTCATCTCGCTGCGGCCGAAGGTGGCGTTGTTGCTGGGTACGGCGATCATCTGGGCGCCGTGCTCGACCGTGTCACGTACGGCGTCGTCGAACGCGGCCTCGTAGCAGGTGACGAGCCCGACGTAGGTGCCGGAGAGGTCGAAGACGCCGACCTTCTTGCCCGGTCCGAAGTCGCGCTGCACCCGGTCCACGTCCGAGCTGAAGACGCGCACGAAGGAACGCATCGGCATGTACTCGCCGAACGGCTGGATGTGGCGCTTGTCGTACGTGGCCACCGGACCCTTGTCCGGGTCCCACTGGATGAGGGTGTTGCGCAGCTTGCCGGTGTCCGGCTCGACGACCGCGCCGACGACGGTCGGCACCCCGATCGCCCTCACCGCGTCGTCGATCACGATCTTCGCGTCGGCGTTGCGGTAGGGGTCGAGGTCGGAGGAGTTCTCCGGCCACAGGACGAAGTCGGGCTGCGGCACCTTGCCCGCCTTCACGTCCCGGGCGAGCTGCTCGGTGCGGTTCGCGTGATTGTCCAGGACGGCCCGGCGCTGGGAGTTGAAGTCGAGGCCGAGCCGCGGCACGTTGCCCTGGATCGCGGCGACGGTCGCGGTGCCGTCCTCGGCCGAGTCGTCCACCAGCGGCAGCGACGCGAGCGCCGCGGCGACCGGGACCAGGACGGCCGCGGCGGTCACCGCGGCGGCCAGCCGGGGCAGTTGACCGGTGGCGCGGCGGACCCGGAAGCGGCGGACCGCCTCGAAGAGCCCGAAGCCGCACAGCACCACGGCGAAGGAGAGCAGCGGTGTGCCGCCGAGCGCGGCGAGCGGCAGGAAGACGCTGTCCGCCTGGCCGAAGGCGATCCGGCCCCAGGGGAAGCCGCCGAACGGCACCCTGGCTCGTACCGCCTCGTCCAGGGCCCAGACCGCCGCGGCCCAGAACGGCCAGCCGGCGAGCCGGGACACGGCGGAGATGCCGATGCAGCCCACCGCGATGAACAGCGCCTCGGCCGCCGCCAGGGCCAGCCACGGCACCGGGCCGACCTCTTCCCCGGTCCAGTGCAGCAACGGCAGCATGAAGCCGAGCCCGGCGAGCAGGCCGAGGCCGAACGCGGCGCGGAGCCTGCGCTCGAACAGCACCCAGCCCAGGAGTGCGAACCCGGGCAGAACCAGCCACCACAGGGGCCGGGGCGGGAAGCTCGCGTAGAGCATCAGCCCGGAGAGCACGGCTGCGCAGGGACGGACGAGCCGAGGCAGCAGGCGCCTGGCTCGATGGACGGAGGCGGGCTGCTGCGGGTCGCCGACCGGGGCGATGGTGGTGCTCACCCGGCGGAGTCTACGGTGGCCCGCTGTGCGCCCGGCAGCCCTGTCCTGATGGCGGAATCCGTACCGCCGGATCGTTTCTCCACATGTTCCGCACATATCCCTGACGGGTGCCCGCCCAGGCCGTCAATCTGTGCGGCGGTTCCCCGCCGACCGGCCGGATCCGGCCGTCGCGCACGGGACCGTCACAGGCCGGGGGACGGACGTGATGGCTTCAGCCGCGGAACAGGGGCCGACGGGCGGCAACGCGTCCGACGCTGCCGGTGCGGTGATTCTCGCCGCCTGCGCGATCTGGTCCCTGATCAGCGCGGCGGGCCGGGAGACCCGGCCGGAGGGGTGCTGCTGGCGCTCCTCGCGGTGGCCGCGGGCTTCGCCTGCGGCCGCGGCCCGGGATCGCCGCGGTGTCTCAGGCTCCGGCCGGGGCGCCGGTGGCCGGCAGGTGCAGCCGGTCGCGGATGAAGCGGACGCCCGCCTCCGCGTCGTCCACCGTCACGGTGAAGGTCCTGCCGTCACCGAGCCGGAGCACCAGGCCCTCGCCGCGTCGTACGACCACGGCGGTGCCCTGCTCGGGGCGCCAGCGGTAGCCCCAGCCGCCCCACTGGCGCGGGGTGACCCGGGGGGCGAACTCCGCGCCCACCACATGGGTGAGCAGGATTCGGCGGCGCGGCAGGCCCATGTGGCCGCAGCGCACTTCGAGGGCGTCGCCGTCGACCCGGACGGCCACGTTCACGAAGGCCAGGGTGCCGAAGAGCATCAGCAGTCCGGCCGCCATGCAGCCGATCACCGACATCAGCAGCGGTGCGATGCCGGAGGTCCAGGTGGAGCTGACGGCGAGCTGGATGCCGAGCGCCAGGCAGGCGGCGCCCGCCGCGGCGAGCACCCACTGGGTCCGGTTGGTGGCCCGGCCGGTCCAGACCGCCGGGTGGGAGTCGGCTCCGCTGTGCCTCGGTTCTCGGGGGTGGTCCCTCATGCCAAGCAGCGTACTGAAGAAACCGCGCGACGGAACGGGTCCGGCAGCCCCGGCCGGGTCGCCGGAAGGTCAGCGGGCGGGGGTGGCCACCATGAGCCGACGCCCCTCCGGGTAGGCCAGAGCGGCTTCCGGCATCTCGGACACCCGGCCGCCGAGGAGCACCGCGAGACCGGTGCCCGGTTCGGCCGACGGAGCGGGTTCGGCCCCGATCCGGCGCAGCGCCTGGGCCGCGACGGCTCCGGCTGAGGGGTACAGGGCCACGGCGGGCCTGCCGGGCCGGCGCACGGCGTCGCGGATGCGCTCGGCGACCAGCTCGTAGTGGGTGCAGCCCAGCACGACGGCCCGGACGTCGGGCGGGGTGAGCGCGGCGGCGGCCGCGATGGCCCGCTCGATGCCCTCCTCGTCCGCGTACTGCACGGCGTCGGCGAGGCCGGGGCAGGGGACCTCGGTGACGGCGGCGGAGCCGGCGAAGTCACTGATGAGTCCTCGCTGGTACGGGCTGCCCGTGGTCGAAGGGGTGGCCCAGATCGCGAACGGCCCGCCCGCGGCCGCGGCCGGCTTGATCGCGGGGACGGTCCCGATGACCGGCAGGGCGGGTTCGAGCTCCGCCCGCAGCGCCTGGAGCGCGCGCACCGAGGCGGTGTTGCAGGCGACGATCAGCGCGTCGGGCCGGTGGGCGGCGGCCGCGCGGGCGACGCCGAGCGCGCGCTCCGTCACGTACTCGGGGGTGCGGGGGCCCCAGGGCATGCTGTCGGGGTCGGAGGAGAGCACCAGATCGGCGTCCGGCCTCAGCCGGCGTACTTCTGCGGCGGCGGCGAGCAGGCCGATTCCGGAGTCCATGAGCGCGATCTTCACCCGGTCACCATAGTCGACCACCCTTGCGGTCCCGGCTCAGTGGGGCAGACTTCGGCCAATGAGCGCCATTGTCTGGATCGCCGTGGGTTCCGTCGCCGCCTGGGTGTGGCTGCTGCTGGGCCAGGGATTCTTCTGGCGGACGGACCAGCGGCTGCCGGACAGCACGGAGCCCGGCGACTGGCCGTCCGTCGCGATCGTCGTCCCCGCGCGGGACGAGGCCGACATGCTCCCGGTGAGCCTGCCGTCGCTGATGGCGCAGGACTATCCGGGACAGGCCGAGATCTTCCTGGTCGACGACTGCAGCAAGGACGGCACCGGAGACCTGGCCCGCGCGCTGGCCGTGCGGGACGGTGGGCTGCCGGTGACCGTGGTGTCGCCCGGGGAGCCGCTGCCCGGCTGGACGGGGAAGCTCTGGGCCGTGCGGCACGGGATCGCGCAGGCCCGGACCAGGGACCCGGAGTACCTGCTGCTCACGGACGCCGATATCGCGCACGAGCCGGACAGTCTGCGGGAGCTGGTGGCGGCCGCCGGGTCGGGCGGGTTCGACCTGGTCTCGCAGATGGCACGGCTGCGGGTCCAGAGCACCTGGGAGCGGCTCGTCGTCCCGGCCTTCGTCTACTTCTTCTCGCAGCTCTACCCGTTCCGGTGGGTGAACCGGGCGGGAGCGCGGACCGCCGCGGCGGCGGGCGGCTGCGTGCTGCTGCGGACCGAGGCCGCGGTGCGGGCGCGGGTGCCGGAGTCGATCCGGCAGGCGGTGATCGACGACGTCGCGCTGGCCCGTGCGGTGCAGGACAGCGGCGGCCGGATCTGGCTGGGGCTCGCGGACCGGGTGGACAGTGTGCGGCCCTACCCCCGCCTGGCCGACCTGTGGCGGATGATCTCCCGGAGCGCGTACGCCCAGCTGCGGCACAACCCGCTGCTGCTGCTCGGCACGGTGCTGGGGCTCGCGCTCGTCTACCTCGCGCCGCCCGTGACCCTCGTGGCGGGACTGCTGGCCCCCGATTCCGTGACGGCCTGGACGGGGGGCGTCGCCTGGGTCGTGATGGCCGTGACGTACATGCCGATGCTCGGTTACTACCGGCAGTCCCTGTGGCTGGCGCCGCTGCTGCCGTTCACCGCCCTGCTGTACCTGCTGATGACGGTCGATTCGGCCGTCCAGCACTACCGGGGCCGCGGTGCGGCCTGGAAGGGGCGTACGTACGCGCGTCCCGAGGCCGCACCGGACCGGTGAACCGGCGGGCGGGGGCTCACTTGCGGCCGGGGGTCCAGTTCATGCCCCAGCCGTAGGCCTGGTCGATGGTGCGCTGCGGGCTCACCCCGCGCTGCGGCACCAGGTAGCGGGCCTCCCGCTGCACGGTGAGATCGCCCCCGTCGTTGCTGATGAGCGCGAGTGCGCAGACCGTGGACGGGACGGTGCACTCGTCGAGCGAGAAGTCGATCGCGGCGCCGTGCTGGGGCTGAAGGGTCACCGTCGCGTGCAGATCGGCGAAGCTCCGGGCCCCTTCGTAGATGGTGACGAAGATCAGGATGCGGCGGATCCTGGACTTCTGGTCGAGATTGATGGTCAGGTTCTCGCCGGAGGTGACAGCGCCCGTCCGGTCGTCGCCGTCGAGGTGGATGTAGGGCGCCTGCTGAAGGGCTCCGAAGGCGTTTCCGAGCGCCTGCACCACGCCCTTGCGCCCGTCGGTCAGCTCGTAGAGGGCGCAGAGGTCGAGATCGAGGTCCGCGTGGTTCGCGACGGCCCGGCCGAGCTTGCTCCCCCACCCCTTGAACTGCTTGCGCACCTCCCAGTTGAGGTTGACGCGCATGGATCCCGAGGTGCCGCCCTGCTTGGCGAGCGAGACCGACGGCGCTTCCTTGGTGAGCGTCACCTTGGTGAGCCGGACGGGCTGGGTGACGGGCGGCGCCGGAGGAGCGGGAGGGGCCGGGGGTGCCATCGGGGTGGCGGCGGCCGGCTGCGAATACGGTGCCTGAGGGGGCGACGGCTGCGGCGGCGGCACGGAGTCGACCCGTGTTGCCGGGTTGGGCTGCGGGGGCTGCGCGGGTGCTTGGGGCCGCTCAGGCGCTTGGGGCTGGGCGGCCTTCTGCGGTTGCTGCGGCTCATCGACGGAGATCCCGAAGTCCGTGGCGAGGCCTTCGAGCCCGGTCCCGTATCCCTGACCCACGGCCCGGAACTTCCAGGCGCCCTGGCGCCGGTAGAGCTCACCGAGGATGAACGCGGTCTCGACGGTGGCGTCGGCGCTGTCGAACCGTGCCAGTTCCGAGCCGCTCGCCGTGTCCGTGATCCGCACGTACAGCCCTGTCACCCGGCCGAATGTGCCGCCGTCCGCAGAGGCGGCCAGCACGATGCGGTCGACGGCCGGCTCCACCCGTGCCAGATCGACGGCCAGGCTGTCGGTGGCCGCACCGCCGGTGGCTCGCTTGCCCTCGTGCCGCACCGCGCCGGACGCGTGGGCCGGCTGGTTGTAGAAGACGAAGTCCGCGTCGCTGCGCACCTTTCCCGAGCCGAGGAGAAGGAGCGCGGAGGCGTCGACGTCCGGCGTCCCGGGGGTGGTGTGCCACCCCAGCTCGACGCGCACGGCCTGTGCCGCCACTGGAACATTGGTTCCCTTGAGCATGGTCATGCTCGCCCCCATCGTGAGTCCGGCTGCCGAAACCTTCCCGGTCAACCTAATGCTTCGGGCGGCGGGGCCTCCAGCTTCGGCCGCGTGAGCCGCGTGGCCGGCGAGCGGAAGGCGCGGGCGGCGTCCAGGAGGTGTTGTCAGAACTGATCCACTCGTGAAGACACTTGATCCATGTCGTCCGATTCTGGAACACCACCGCGTCCGGCAGTTGAACCGTCTCCCGCGCAGCCGGGCTCCCCGGCCGCCGCTCCCTCCGACTCCGTGCGCTCCTCCCTGGCCAGGCTCCAGGAGGACCTGCGCCGGGCCGACGACTCGCTGGCACGACTACTCGGCCAGTGGCAGCCCCACGCCGACGGGGAGCAGGAGCAGCCGATCGAGTACTGGCAGGGGCACGAGGCGCAGGCCCGGCGCCTGTACGAGCTGGAGTACTCGGCGCGCACCTCGCTCCTGGTCTTCCAGTCCGGGGCCAACACCGTCGCGCCCGTCCCGTCGACGCTGGTCACGCCCACGCCCACGCCCACGCCGCCGCCTGACGACGGCCCGGAGCCGGCCCTGCGGAAGGACGGGAACCCCACGGCCGCCTACCGCGTGGTCGTCGACCGCGACTTCCTCTCCGAGCCGGCGGCCCTGCACGCGCTCGACGAGCGGCTGGCGGCCGGTCATCAGGTGCGGGTCGTCGACCAGCCGCTGATCAAACTCGTCGTGGCGGACGGCGAGACCGCGATGGTCCAGGTGGAGGGGGGCCGGTCGATGGTGCTGGGGCCGCCCGTGGTGCTGCTGGCCGTCGAGCTGTTCGAAGCGGTGTGGCGGCGCTCGCGCCCGTATCTGCGGGAGGACGGCGATCTGAGTCCGAAGGACCGCCGGCTCCTGCAGTTGATGCTGTCCGGTCTGACGGACGCGGCGACGGCCCACCAGCTCGGCACGTCGCCCCGTACGGTCCAGCGCCGGCTCCGCGCCCTGATGGACGTGGCGGCGGTCTCCTCGCGGGTTCAGCTCGGCTGGTACGCGATGCGCAACAACTGGGTGTGAACGGTCCGCCCGCCGGGGTGCCGGCGGGCGGACCGTTCGCCCGGTGCCGCGGTTCACATCCGGTTCACGTAGTCCTCCAGGGTCCTGCCGCGCAGCCGCTTCACCGGGTCGGTGACGTGCTCCGACATGGTGTTGTGCTGAAGGTAGTTCTGCACCACCCAGTGCAGGTCCCGGTCGTCGACCGTGCCGTCGTGGTCGATGTCGGCGGCACGGTTCGCGGTGCCGCGGGCTTCGTACACGGCGGCGGCGTCGCGGACGTCGATGACATCGTCGCCGTTGACGTCACCGGCGACCAGGGCGGCCACCGAGGAGCCCCCGGTGCCGGCCACGGGCCCGTATCCGCGCAGGCCCAGGTCGATCTCCTCCGACCAGGCGAAGTGGCCGGGGACCCTGACCTCGAACCGGTAGGGCTTCTCCGCGGGAGGCAGACCGGAGGCCGAGACCCTGGCGCCCGCGTCGACCGGCAGGGTTCGCCGGGTGCCGTCCGGTGCGGTCAGTGCCGCGTCGAAGCCGTCGAGGCTGTAGTCGCGGCCGGTGTCGTATCCGTAGTCCTCGGTCAGCAGTGCCTCGGCCGCGGGCCGTGCGCCGAAGGTGGACTCCGGGTTCAGCATCCGGACCGAGCCGTAGAACTGGATGTTCAGCGGCACCTTGGCGCCCGCCGTGTCGACGGCGTACGTCGTGCCGGTGTTCAGCCCGGCCGACGTGGTCCAGTGCTCCCCCGTCACCTCGTACGTCACCTTCAGCAGCGGCATCGATTCGCCGGTCAGCCCGGCGGTGTCGGAGACGTCGAACGAGACGGTGCTGTACGACGACGCCCCGTCGGACACGTCGGTCCGGCTGATCGCGGACGGGCCGTGGGCCGACAGCTCGGCGGTCGGCTCGACACCGACGAGCCGCACGTTGCGGTCGTCGTAGCGGATCTGGGAGGTGAAGGTCTTCCAGTGGTCGAGGTCGTGCGCGGTGAGGGTGTAGGTGACGCGGTCCCCGGCGCGCGCCGCCGGTGCGCCGGCCGTGCCGACGACGTACGGCGTCCCCTCCTTGATGAGGTTGAGCACGCGTACGTCCCCGATGTTGCCGGCCGCGTCGGTGGGCCACAGCTTGAGGTAGGTGGTCGGCGGGCCCGCGCTGATCGGGACCTGGAGGTCCACCTTGCCCCGCGCGTCGGCGTTGACGTGCCCGGTGGGTGAGTTGGGGCTGTAGGTGGAGTAAAGGAGCTGGTTGTCCTGCTGGCCGATGTCGAGCCCGGCGTCGTGGATCGCGTCGCTCTCCCCGTCACGCAGGGTGCCGGAGACGGCGAACGACGTCGCGTCGGACGGGCGTTGGACGACCACGGGGCGGGACGGGTCCCAGCCGCCGTAGGCGTCCTCGTAGACCGGCGGGTGGGAGTCCACGTAGATGTCACGCAGTTCCGTGTCGGTGCCGCCGTGGGCGTCGGTGCCCACGATCCGCAGCTTGTAGTGGCCGTCCGCTGCCCACCGGCCGCGCGGGTCGACCGGTGTGGCGGCCCGTCCGGTCAGCGGGTGGTACCAGCCGCCGACCGTCACCGGGCCGTACAGGACGCCCTCGGTGAGACCCACGGTGCTGACGCCCCCGATGTAGCCGAGGTCCTTGCCGCGGGCGTCGGCGAGGAACACGTCGACGCTGCGCAACTGCCCGGCCATTCGCAGGTCGAAGGTGGCCGCCCCGCCGCCGGCGGAACCGGCGTCCGAGAACTGGTTGGTCGACATCACCGGCTTCGTCATGTCGATCTCCTCGAAGCCCGACTTGGCCACGCGCAGCCCGAACGGCACTCGCAGCGCGTGCGACTGCCCGCCCCGGACCGGTGTGAGGGTGAGGAAACCCTCGTAGTGGCCGGCCGGAGCACCGGCGGGCACCCGCAGGGTGGTGCGCACGGTCGTCGTGCCACGGGGCTTCGCGGTGACCCGGTCATCGGTGCGCAGGCTGATGCGGGCGGCGCGGGCATCGCCGGAGGCACCGTTGCCCCGGGTGAACTCCGCGCTCACGGCGTAACTCTCCTTGGAGCGGCTGTCGTTGATGAGGCTCATCCGGTGCTCGGTCTCCATGGCCCGGCCCAGTGGCAGCGTGCCGAGGTCGAGGGCGCCGGTGCGGTGGCCGATCTCGCTCTGCGTGCCGTCGAGGCCGAGGTACGGGGTGCGGGCCCGCACCTGGAGGCGGGCCGTGGCGTGCACCGCTGAGTACGGGGCGACGGCCCCTGCCCCGGCGTCGAAGACGCTGACCCTGCCGGGCAGCGGGCGGGCGGTGTTCATCAGCGCCGTCTTGATGTCGTCGGGCGTGAGCCGGGGGTCGTGCTGGAGCATCAGTGCCGCGGCTCCGGCGATGTACGGCGAGGCCATGGAGGTGCCGCTCAGCCGGGCGTACGCGTAGGTGTAGTCCCCGGTCTCCGGGTCGACGACGTCCGACGGGACGGAGGAGAGCACGCTGACACCGGGGGCGGTGATCTCCGGCTTGATGGTGCCGGTGCCGTACGCCGGACCGCGTGAGCTGAAGTCGGCCAGTGAGCCGTCGCCGAGGCGGAACGTCCCGGCCGCGGTGAACGTGAGCCGGGCGGAGCCGTCCGCGGCCGCGGCCGTCAGCGCGGCGCCGTCGGCGGCGGTGAGCGAGAACGCCGGGACGTAGGACGGGCTCTCACCGATGTAGGAGGGGATGTGTCCCTCGGCCTCGTTGTCGTTGACGAGGAGGACGGCCGCGGCGCCCTCGGACTTCGCGCGCCGCACCTTCTCGTCGAGGGTGATCCCGCCTCGGCGCACCAGGACCGCCTTGCCGGTCACGTCCTTGCCGGTGTAGCCGGCGGCGGTCCCGGTGCCGGCGTCGGCCACCTGGTAGCTGCCGGAGGCCAGCTTGTCGAGCGCGTCGCCGAACGGCTGGGCGAGCAGCCGCCCCTGGCCCGTGGTGCCGCCGGCGTCCAGGGTGTACGCGGGCAGGGTCATCGGCTCGTCGTGCGCGCCGACGGTCAGCGGCAGCGCGGCGGCTCCCGGGCTGCCGAGGGTGTTCGTGCCCGGTCCGCTGTTGCCGGCGGCGATCACCGTGGTGACGCCGTCGAGAACGAGGTTGTCGGCGGCTATGGACGCCGGGCTGAGCGGGTCGTTGACCGCCGCGCCGAGCGACATGTTGACGACGTCCACGCCGTCGCCGGCGGCCCGGTCCATCGCGGCGATGATGTCGCTGGTGCGGCCGCTGCCGTACGGGCCCAGCACCCGGTAGGCGTACACGGACGCGCCGGGGGCGACACCGTGCGCGGCGCGTTCCGTGGACGCGGCGCCGCGCCCCGCGATGATTCCGGCGACGTGGGTGCCGTGCTCGGTGTAGTACGCCGAGCCCTGGCTGGTCTCGGCCGCGCCGGACGCCTTCCAGTCGGCGTACGTCGTCTCCATGGGGTCGGAGTCGTCGTCGACGAAGTCGTACCCGCCCGCGTAGGCGGCCTCGATGTCGGGGTGGTGGTAGTCGATGCCGGTGTCGATGATGCCGACCTTGACGCCCTTGCCGGTGATGCCCTCGTCGTGCAGCCGGGTGACGTCGTCGTCGCTCTGTTCCGGGGCTCCGGACGCGGCGGCGCCGGCCGGCTCGCGCTGTGCGAGCGCCTTCACCGTGGTGTCCGGCCATACGGCGGTGACCTGGTCGTTGTCCAGGAGGGCGGCCACCCGGTTGCCCGGCAGTCTCAGGCTCACCCCGTCGAAGCTGTGGGTGAAACTGCGTCCCGGCTTCGGCGCGGGCGTCTTCTTCGCCGTCTTCGCGCCGTCGGGCCGCGCGAACATGCCCTCCAGAGCGGTGCGGAACTTCTGGTGGGCCTTCGTCACCGCGTCGCGGGCCTCCGCGTCGCTGACGGTGCGGCCTTCGGCCGCTGCCAGCAGCCGGGCGGTCCGGGCGGGCGGTGTGCTCAGCTGGACGATCACGTCGACCGGCTCGGAGCTGCGCAGCGCGGCCTTGTCGGTGAGGTGCAGGCCGCCCAGGTCCAGGTCGGCCATGTGGTGCAGGGCCTGGAGCTCCTGGCCGTCGAGGGAGGTGAGGAGGCCGTCGGCGCTCGGCGTCGCGGCCGGGGAGGGCGGCGCCGCGGCGGCGGGTGCGGTGGCCGCCAGGGTGGCGAGGACGGTTGCCGCCGCAGCCATCGCTAGGCGCCTGCGCCCCGGGACTTGACTCATGATTCGTGGCTCCGCTCTGGGCAGTGACGGTGCCTCGACTCGCCTTGTGGGCGACGGAGAGGCGGGCATCGCATGATCATGAGCCCGGAGCCGGGCGAGCGGAAGCGCATACCGGTGGCGAGATCGTGCCTGTCGCCAAGTCGCCATCTTTCCGGGCGTGTTCGGCCGCATCTCTCCGGGTGTGTCCGGCCGCACGGCCCGTGGCGACTTCACGTCGTGTCACACATCCGCCAGCCGTTCCGGCTGTGTCACCCGCCGCCCGCTCGGTAGACCGTGCCCATGACCCTTCGCCGGTGCCCGGGTGCCGGCGAAGTCACCGCCGTGGTCCCGGTCCTGCCGAGGCCCCGCCATGCGAAAGGGCACCCATGTCCCGCCCCATCACCCGCCGCAGACGGCGGTTCACCGCCGTCGTCCTTGCGGCCGGCCTGACCGGCTCGCTGCTGGGCCTGTCGGCGCTGCCCGCCCAGGCCGCCGATGTGCCGCACCCGCTGGGCACGGCCGTGCCCGACGTGCCGAAGAAGGTACTCACGGACCGGCGCGACAAGCTGGGTTCGCACGACCGTACGCTGCTGCAGAAGGCCGAGAGCAGGAAGAGCGGGACGGTCACCGTCCTGCTGGCCACCGCCGAGGGTGACACCGGGACGCTGCGTGCCGAGGTCACCGGCCTCGGCGGTCACGTCGTCAGGGCGGACGACAAGCTCGGCTACGTCCGCGCCACCGTACCCACCGGGAAGGTCACCGCGCTCGCCGCGCTCAAGTCGGTCCGCGCCGTCGACCTGAGCGAGACGTTCAAGATCCCCGATCCGTCGCCGGTCACCGGCCAGGACAGGAAGAAGGCCCAGGCCAAGGGCAAGGGCACGAGCAAGGGAAAGGACAAGGGCAAGGGCAAGGGCAACGGCTCCCCGGACTCCGGCCGGCCGGCAGCGCCCGGCCGCAGCACCCCGGCGGACAACCCCTATCTGCCCGTCGCAGAGACCGGAGCCACCGGCTTCACCGCGGACCACCGCTCCTGGGACGGCCGGGGCGTCACGGTCGGCATCCTGGACACCGGGGTCGATCCGTCCCATCCGGCACTGCGCAACACCACGACCGGAAAGCCGAAGATCCAGGACTGGGTGACGGCGACCGACCCGGTCACCGACGCCGATCCGACGTGGCTGGAGATGCGTCTCAAGGTGACCGTCACCGACGGCACCTTCCGGTACGGCGGCGTGGACTACAAGGCCCCCGACGGTTCCTACGAGTTCCAGCTCTTCGACGAGGAGGGCACCTGGGGCAGCGAGCTCGCCGGTGACGTGAACCGGGACGGCGACCACAGCGACCGGTTCGGTGTCCTGTACCGGAAGTCGGACCACCGGGTCTGGGTCGATGCCGATCTGGACCGGACGTTCGGTGCCTCCGATATCGTCCAGCCGTACGCCGACAGCGGCACCTGGGGCACCTTCGGCAAGGACGACCCGGACACGGCGGTCTTCGAGTCCATGCCGTTCACCGTCGAGTACCGCGATGACGTGGACCTCTCCGCGCGTGGCGGCAGCAGCGCCGGCACGAGCGCCGACTTCGTGAACATCGGCATCGTCTCCGGTGCGCACGCCACCCATGTCGCCGGCATCACCGCGGGCAACGGGCTGTTCGGCGGGAAGATGAACGGCGCCGCGCCGGGCGCGCGGATCGTCTCCGAGCGGGTCTGCCTGTTCGCCTCCGGCTGCACCTCCTACGCCCTTGCCGAGGGCATGATCGATGTCGTCGTGAACAAGGGCGCGGACGTCGTCAACCTGTCGATCGGCGGGCTGTCCGCGCTCAACGACGGCGACAACGTCCGCGCGGTCCTGTACAACCGCCTCATCGACGAGTACGGCGTGCAGATCGTGTCGTCGGCCGGCAACGACGGACCGGGCATGAACACCGTCTCCGACCCGGCGACCTCCGACAAGGTGATCGCGGTGGGCGCCTCCGTCAGCAAGGACACCTGGTGGGCCGATTACGGCTCCCGGGTGAAGGCCCGTCAGTCGCTGTTCCCGTTCTCCGCGCGCGGACCGCGCGAGGACGGCGGGATGAAGCCGGAGCTCCTGGCCCCCGGCGCCGCCGTGTCGTCCATACCGACGTGGCTGCCCGGCGAGAGCGTCCCCGACACCGGCTACGAACTGCCCGCCGGCTACGGCATGTACAACGGTACGTCGATGGCGTCGCCGCAGGCCGCCGGAGCCGTCGCGCTGCTGCTGTCGGCGGCGGCCGACACCCGGGTGAAGGTGTCACCGGCCGCGCTGCGCACCGCGCTGACCAGTTCCGCGACGCACCTGGAGGACCAGCCCGCCTACGCCCAGGGAGCCGGCCTGATCTCCGTCCCTGCGGCGTGGAAGCTGCTGGCGAAGAGGGGCCGGCCGACCTCGTACGACGTCAGGGCTCCGGTGTGCGGCGTACTCGCCGGGCTGCTGGCGACCCCGAAGTCCGGGGCCGGGGTGTACAACCGCTGTGCTCCGGGCGAGGGCGGGCAGGAGGTCCGCCGGGCGAAGGACTACACGGTGGAACTGACCCGCACCGGATCCGGCAGCGGCCGGGCCGAGCTGTCGTGGCTCGGCAACGACGGAACGTTCCGCGCGCCGCGCTCGGTGAGTCTGGACCGGGGCGGAAAGGCCACGATCAGCATCCGGGCGCAGTCCGGGACGGCGGGTGCGCACTCCGCGCTGCTGCGCGTCGACGATCCGGCCACCCCCGGCGTCGACCGGCTGGTGCCGGTCACCGTCGTGGCCGCCGCCGCGCCCGCGAAGCCGTCGTACGCCGTGTCCGCTAAGGGCTCGGTGGACCGTAACGGCACCCGGTCGGTCTTCGTCGCGGTACCCGAGGGCGCGGCGGCGCTGAAGGTGGACCTGTCCGGCGTCGCCGGTGACAGCCAGACCCGCTTCCTGGCGGTCGACCCGCAGGGCAAGCCGGTGGAGGACACCGCCGCCGACCGCTGCTACACACATTTCTCGGACACCGAGGAGTGTGCTGCCGGCTCGCGTACCTACGAGCAGCCGATGCCCGGCGTCTGGGAGTTCGAGACGGAGGCCCGGCGCACGTCACCCGTCCTGGAGAACCCCTACCGGCTGACCGCCACCGTGCTGGGGGCCGCGCTGGACCCGGCGTCCTCCGTGATCGACGAGGCGGCGGTCCACACGCCCGCCGAGAAGTCGTTCACTGCCGTCAACCGGTTCGCCCCGGTGACCGCTCACGCGGTGGGCGGCTCCCTGGGCGCCCTGTCGCAGGAGCACCCGACCGTCAGCGACCAGGACATGACGGGCAAGCAGATCGCGGTGCCGAGGGACGCGACGCGGCTCGAGGTGTCGATGGGCAACGCCTCCGACAAGAACGCCGATCTGGATCTGTACCTGGTGGCCCAGTCGGGGGCGCTGGTCGCCTCCTCCACCAACGGCGGTTCGCGCGAGTCGCTCTCCCTGGACGACCCCGCCCCCGGCTACTACCTGCTGTACATCGCCGGTACGGACGTGCCGTCCGGCAGCACCGCGTTCGACATCCAGGACACGATGTTCTCGACGTCGCTCGGCTCGGTGACCGTGGACCGGAGGAAGCCGGTGCGCCTGGACCCGGGTGAGTCGACGAAGGTGACGGGCCGTCTGACGGCGGACACGGCGCCTCCGGCGGGCCGCCGCCTGGTGGGCCGGTTCTCGCTGGCCACGGACGCGGGCACCACGCTGGGCAGCGCCGACGTACTGCTCGGCAAGGTCACCAGCCCGCACGCGGACGTCACCGCGTCGTTCGGCCCGGCGATCGCCTTCGGCCTGGACGACACCGGGCGGGTCGCCGGCTCCCAGCAGGTCTCCGGCATCGGCCGGCCGATCCGCTGGGACCCGTCGAACGGCGTCACCCTGCTCGACAACGGGGGCGCCCACGACGGCCACGTCCTCGGCCAGAGCGCGACCGCGGGGTACGCCACCGGGCAGCTGACGCCGACCGGGGGCACCCGGGCGGCCCTGTGGGACGCGGACGGCACCCTCACCACGCTGCCACTGCCCGACTGGGCCGCCTACCGCTTCGCCCGGGGGTTCGCCGTCAACGACGCGGGAACCGTCGCGGGCAATGCCACCGGCAACGTCACCGACCCGAAGACCGGGCGCAGCCTGGAGGTGAACGAGGGCTTCCTCTGGAACGCGAAGGACGGTTTCCGCAAGCTGCCGCACCTCACGGAGAGCCGGAACCTGACGGAGCCCCTCGCCATCAACAACTCCGGTGTGGTCGTGGGCCATTCGTCCAAGGACGGCAGGCGTCGCGCCGTGCGGTGGGCCGCCGACGGAACGATCACCGATCTGGGCACGCTGCCCGGCATGGCCGACAGCTACGCCGCGGGCGTCAACACCTCGGGAACGATCGTCGGCACCAGCGGTGACGACGCGTTCGTGATCAAGCCGGGCGGCACCATGACCCGGCTGCCCGACTTCGGGTTCAGCGCCACAGCGATGGAGGTGAACGACGCGGGCTGGATCACGGGCAGCGCGGAGACGGCGCCCGATACGAACACGGCGGTCGTCTGGGACCCGGAGGGCCGCATGTACGACCTGAGCGCGATGATCGCGTCCTCGCGCTGGGTGCCGACCGACGGCATCGGCATCAACAACCGGGGCGAGGTGGCGTTCTACGCCATGGACACGGAGAACGGAGGCTCGAACAAGGTCGTCCTGGCGAAGCTGCCCGGCTGACCCGGCCTCCTGGTCCGACGGACCATCCGCCCGGCGGGGCGAAGGGCACCTCCGGGCCGCGGCCCGCGGCCGGGGGTGCCCTTGCCGTTGCGGCGCGTCCTGCCGCGCCCGTCCCCTGGTACTCCGGGGCACGGACCGGGCCAGCAGCCCCGATGCGCCCACGCCGCGAAATTGGTCTAATCCAAATTCCGCCGAGTCCCTGCCGCATCCCTTGACGCCCCTATTGGTCCAGTCCAATCTCTTGGGCGTGCCGCTGGATGCGGCATGAACACATCCCCTGGTGCGGTCCGTCCCCCACGGAGGTTGCATGATGCCCGCAAACCCGGCCGGCCCCGGAATTCCGGCGGCCCGCGGCCCGGCACGACGCGCGCTGCGCCACAGCGCGCTGGCGGTGGCCGCCGTCCTCGTCGCCTCGGGCGCGGCGCTCGCCGCCGTCCCGGGCTCCGCCGCCGCGACGGACGCCGAACTGCTCACCAACTCCGGCTTCGAGGCCGGTTCCCTGGACGGATGGACGTGCGCCGCCGGCGCCACCGCCTCCGCTCCCCCGCACAGCGGCTCGGGCGCACTGGCCGCACCCGCCACCGCTTCCGACACCGGCCGGTGCGCTCAGACGGTGACCGTGCGGCCGAACACGCCGTACACGCTGGCCGGCTGGGTCCAGGGCAGTTACGTCTACCTGGGCGCGGCCGGCACGGGGGTCGACGCGAGCGTCTGGGCGCCGGACGCCGCCTCGTGGAAACGGCTGTCGACCACCTTCACCACCGGGGCCAACACGACCTCGGTGACCGTCTACACCCACGGCTGGTACGGACAGGGCGCCTACCACGCGGACGACCTGACCCTGACCGGCCCGAGCGGCGATCCCACCACGCCGCCGACCACCCCTCCGACGACACCGCCGACCACACCGCCGCCGAGCACCGACCCGAACGGCCCCACGGGCGACGGCAAGGTCAGCACCCCCACCGGTCTGGCCTCCACGAAGGTCACCGGGAACGCCGTGGTGCTCAAGTGGAACAAGTCGACGGACTCCTCGCAGAACGGCGACGTTCCGGCATACAAGGTCTACGCCAAGGGTGAGATCGCCGCCACGTCGATGAGCACCACCGTGGCCGTCAGCTCCCTGCGACCGCGCACCTCCTACACCTTCACCGTGCAGGGCTACGACCGGGCGGGCCACGCCTCCGGCCAGTCCGAGCCCGTCACCGTGACGACCGGTGAGGCGCCCGCGGCGAAGCCGTACGCCTCCGCCTACTTCGACCAGTGGGGGATCTACGAGAACGCCTACTACCCGAAGCAGATCGGCACCAGCGGAGCCGCGGCCGGGCTCGACGTGGTGACGTACGCCTTCGAGAACGTCCATCCCACGACGCACAAGTGCTTCGAGGCCATCAAGGCGTCGGACGCGGGCAACGAGGACAACCCGAACGCCGGCGACGGTGCCGGTGACGCCTACGCCGACTACCAGGCCGATGTGGCGGCGGGCGACAGCGTGGACGGCACGGCCGATGTCTACGAGCAGCCGCTCAAGGGCAACTTCAACCAGCTCCGCGCACTGAAGGCCAAGTACCCCAACCTGCGGCTGACCGTGTCGCTCGGCGGCTGGACCTACTCCAAGTACTTCTCCGACGCCGCCGCCACCGACGCGTCCCGGAAGGCGTACGTCTCCTCCTGCATCGACATGTTCATGAAGGGCAACCTGCCGAAGAACGTCCAGGGCGACCCGTCCGGCGGGGTGGCCTCCGCGGCCGGGATCTTCGACGGCATCGACATCGACTGGGAGTACCCGGGATCGGCCGGCGGCCACACCGGCAACCACTACGCCGACGCGGACAAGGCCAACTTCACCCTGCTGCTCAAGGAGTTCCGCACCCAGCTCGACGCGTACGGCGCGACGCTCGGCAAGAAGTTCCTGCTGACCACCGCCCTTCCCAGCGGACAGGACAAGATCAAGTTCCTGGAGACGGACAGGATCGGCGCCTATCTGGACTACGCCGACGTCATGACGTACGACATGCACGGCTCCTGGGACGCGACCGGCCCCACCAACCACCAGGACCCGCTGCACGACAGCCCCGCCGACCCGACCACCCCGATCGAACCGGGCAGCGCCAAGTACAACCTCGACACCGCGGTCACCGCCTACACCGACGGACTGCCCGACTACGGCATCACCGGCGGCTTCCCCGCCTCGAAGCTGGTGCTCGGGGTGCCGTTCTACTGGCGCGGCTGGACCGGTGTCCCCGCCGGGACGGACTACGGGCTCTACCAGAGCGCCACCGGCCCCACACCCGCCAAGCCACTGAGCCAGGAGGCCGGACTCGCGGCATGGAAGGAACTGAGCCCGACCGCGGCGAACACCCACTGGGATCCCGTCACCGAGAGCTCCTGGATCTACGACGGCACCAACTTCTGGACCGGTGACACGCCTCAGGCGATCCGGGCACGCGCGTCGTACGCCGCCGGCAAGGGACTGGCCGGCATGTTCGCCTTCTCACTGGAGAACGACGACGCCTCCGGCACGCTCCTCAACGCGATGACCGGCAGTCTCGGCTGAGCAGCCGTCGTCCACGCGCCGCGGGCCGCCCGGGAAGTCCCGGGTGGCCCGTGGCCGGTGGTCCTGTCCGTCGACCGGTGGTTCAGCCCTCCACCGCTGTGGTGGTGAAGCGGTCGCCGCACACCCGGAGGCCGGAGGTCCGCAGGGTGAGCGCCTCCTTGGAGCCGGGCGGGTAGACCCTGAGGTAGTCGGGCTCGCGCCAGCAGCCGGAACCCTTGATCCCCTGGTTCAGGGTGTGCAGCGTGACGGCTGCCGTCCGGCCGGCGTCGATCACGGTCCGCTCCCCCGGCGCGCCCTCGCGCCCGGCCGGGACGCCGATCACGCTGCCGTCGCGCCTGATCATCGAGACACCCGGAAACCCTTGCAGGGTGCAGGAGTGCCCGGACTTGTTGGCGAACGTGAGCCGGTAGTGGATCTGGCCCGCACCCGCGTCGGCGGCGCCCAGGCTCATCCCCAGGGTCTTGGTCGTGCAACGTCGCGCTTCCGGAGCACCGGCGGCCGCTGCCGGCGGGGAGGACGACGGATCGGCCTGGTGATACGCCGCCGGGGCACTGCCGGAAGCGGAGCCGCTCGCGGCCGGCTGCCCGGCCGAGGCCGCGGTCCCGCCGCAGCCGGCCGTGACGAGGGCGATCGACGCGGCCGCGACCGGGACGAGAAGGCGGGGCCGGCGCGTACCGGCCCGCCGAGCCGTCCTCCTCTCCCGCGACCGGAGCGAATGCTCGGACGGTGATGGGGTGGTTCGAAGAAGTGAGCCCATACCTCTCGCCTGCTCAATTTCTCGCGGTCTGCACCTGCCGGGGGAATTCTTCCGCTCGCGCGCCCCCGGACGGTCGCGCCCCGGGACCGTCACACGCCCGCACGCCCGCTCATCACCCGCGCCGCACCACGCCCTGACCGTCGAAGGCCGTCTCGCTCCGCGAGCCGAGGTCCAGCCACAGTCCGGTGAACCGGTCGAGCAGCCCGGCCGCCGCCGTCACATCGTCCGTCAGCGGCCGGTCGGCCAGCTCCGCGTCGAGCACCGCGTCCGCCAGCGCGAAGGCCCGGCCGACGGGCAGTTCCGGGTCGAGGCGCATGTCACGCTGTCGCAACGCCCTTACGGCCGCGACGAGTTCGCAGCCCACGACCAGCCGGTACGCCTCGCACGCGCGCAGCGTCTGCCGCGCCGCCAACGAGGCGAAGCTGGCCTGCTCCTCGACCCCGCGCGAGAGCACCGCATGGCCGAGCGAGGCGGGCGCGGAGAAGGCGCGCAGATCTCCGAGCGCCGCCCCGGCCGCGTACTCGAGGATCATCACGCCCGACGCGGCCAGCGCACCGTCCGCGAGGAACGGCCGCAGCCGGGTGAAGGCCGGTTCGTTCAGCGTGGACAGGCGCGAGGTCGACAGCCGCGCCACCTGCGTCACCGCCAGCCTGAAGTGGTCCAGGGCAAGCGCGAGTTGGGCGATGTAGAAGCCGCCGTGGTGGTAGGCCGCCATATCGTCCGCCGAGATCAGCGGGTTCTCCGCCGCCGCGTTGATCTCGACCGTGAGGACGTCTTCGAGCGCGTCCGCCGCATCGTGCGCGGGCCCGTGGATCTGGGGCACGCAGCGGAAGCCGTACGGGTCCTGGATCCGGCCGAGCGGGGGCGTGGGGCGGTCGGCGGCGCCGAGCAGCAGCCGCATCCGCTCGGCGACCGCGTACGAACCGGCGTGCCGCCGCGCCTCGTGCACGGGCAGCGCGAACGCCTCGTACGAACCGTCGGTCGCCATCAGGGACAGGGCCGCCACCACCTGTGTGGCCGCGATCAGGCCGCGCAGCTCGTGCAGGGCGAGGGCAGACTGGCCGAGGGTGAGCGCGTTGCTGCTGATCAGGGCGAGGGCGTCGTTGTTGTCGAGGGGCTGCGGGGCGGGGGCCGCCCCGGAGCCCTGCCAGGGGTGTTCGCCGGCCAGCGCGAGGCCCATCTGCGCGAGCGCGGCGATGTCGCCGGTGCCGACCGAGCCGAATTCGTTGACCTTCGGATACGCGCCCGTCCCCAGCGCCTCGCAGAGGGCCGTGACGACGGTGGGACGCAGACCGGCGCCGCCCGCGAGCAGCTGGTTGGCCCGGACGGCGAGCATGGCGCGGACCTGCCGCGCGGGCAGCTCCTCACCGATCGATCCGGCGTGGCTGCGCAGCAGCCGTAGACCGTGGTCGGCGGCCGCCCCCGTCGGTACGGACTCATTCCGGTTGGCGCCCACACCGGTGGAGCGACCGTAGACGCGACCCCATGAGGCAATCTCCCGGGCAGCGTTCCACGAGGTCTCCACACGCTTCATACCGTCCGCCCCCAGAACGGGTTTTACGGTGGATTCGGCCATGCGTACGACATCTGCGACCATCAGTCCGCGGCCGTCGAGGGTGACCACCGAATCACTGCCGAGAGCCACCCCGTCCGCGATATGAGACGACATCACGCGCAATTCCTCCTCAACCGGAAGCTTCGTCTTGCCCTACGGCCACTTGTCACCAGGGATTTGCCTCTGAACGGCGACTGACTATTGACAATCTATTCAGACACCAAGAACTCTGCATGATGATATGCAGCCGGGCAAGGGACTCCACATGATCCAATTCGACACGGTCCACAAGCGCTTCCCGAACGGCACAACCGCGGTGCACGACCTCACGCTTGAGATGCCGGAAGGCGGCGTGACCGTCCTCGTCGGATCTTCCGGTTGCGGCAAGACAACGACACTCCGCATGGTCAACCGGATGGTCGATCCGACCTCCGGGACGATCAGGGTCAACGGCAAGGACGTCCTGGAGCAGGACGCCGCCGAGCTGCGCCGCTCCATCGGCTACGTGATCCAGCAGTCCGGGCTCTTCCCCCACCGCACGGTCCTCGACAACATCGCGACCGTGCCGCTGCTGCTCGGCTGGGGCCGGAGGAAGGCGCGGGCGCGGGCGGCGGAACTCCTGGAGACGGTGGGCCTCTCCGCCGACGCCGCCAAGCGCTACCCGCACCAGCTCTCCGGCGGCCAGCAGCAGCGGGTCGGCGTGGCGCGGGCGCTCGCCGCGGACCCGCCGGTACTCCTGATGGACGAGCCGTTCGGCGCCGTCGACCCTGTGGTGCGCACCCAGCTGCAGGATGAACTCCTGCGTCTTCAGCGAGAGTTGAACAAGACCATCGTCTTCGTCACGCACGACATAGACGAGGCCGTCCGGCTCGGGGACCGGATAGCCGTCTTCCGTACCGGTGGCCACCTCGTCCAGTACGCCGGCCCCGCCGAGCTGCTCGCCCGCCCCGCGGACGCGTTCGTCGCGGACTTCCTCGGCGCCGAGCGCGGTCTGAAGCTGCTGTCGCTGACCGCACTGGCGGAGGTCGCCCAGGGGCCCGCCCCCAAGGGCACCCGCTGGCAGCTGACCCTCGACGCCGGCCGCAAGCCGCTGGCCTGGCGCGACACCGAGAGCGAGGCCGAGGCCCCGGTCCGGCCGCTGCGCGACACGGACTCGCTCCTCTCGGCCCTCAACGAATCGATCGCCGCGCCGAGCGGACTGGTGGCCCGGGTCGACGCGGAGGGCGCCCTCACGGGTGTCACGTCCCGCGAGGACATCCACGACCACGCGGGACGCGTCCACGGCGCGGCGAGCACGGTGGGCGCATGAGCATCGACTGGTCGTGGATATCCGACCACTCCGGTGATCTCACCACCCTGGCCGTCTCCCACCTCCAGGCCGCCCTCACCGCCGTACTCCTGGGCCTGGTCGTGTCGCTCCCCCTGGCCGTCCTCGCGCACCGGGTACGCCGGCTGCGCGGACTGCTCCTCGGGCTGTCGAACATCCTGTTCACCATTCCGTCCATCGCCGTCTTCGTACTCCTCCTGCCGGTCAGCGGGCTCACCCGCACCACCACCGTCATCGGCCTGACGATCTACACCCTCGTGGTGCTCCTGCGGAACACCGTCGAGGGCCTGGACTCCGTACCGGCCAGGACCAAGGAAGCCGCGAAGGCCATGGGTACCAGGCCGCTGCGCACCCTGCTCACCGTCGAACTCCCCCTCGCCCTCCCGGTGATCATGGCGGGCGTGCGGATCGCGACGGTCATGGCCATCTCGCTGGTCTCCGTGGCCACGTACATCGGGGACGGCGGACTGGGCCAGCTCTTCACGGACGGCTTCCAGCGCAACTTCCCCACCCCCGTCATCGTCGGCGTCGCCCTGACCCTGCTCCTCGCACTCGTCGCGGACGCGGCGCTCGTCGCCCTCCAGTACGTGCTGACTCCATGGACCCGCCGGCAGAAGCAGGGGGCCTGAGCGCTCATGTACGAACTCTTCAAGAACCTCGGCGCCTGGCTGGTCAGCGGTGAGCAGTGGACCGGTCCCGACGGAATCGGGCACCGCCTCGCGGAACACCTCCAGTACTCGCTGCTCGCCACCCTGATCGCCGCCGCCATCGCGCTGCCGGTCGGCCTGCTCATCGGGCACACCGGGCGCGGCGCCTTCCTCGCGATCAACCTCTCCAGCTTCGGGCGCGCACTTCCCACGGTCGGGCTCGTCGTGCTGGTCTTCCTCGCCAGCGGCCTCTCCATGTGGCCGGTCTACATCGCCCTCGTGGCGCTCGCCGTGCCCTCCATCGTCACCAACACCTACGCCGGGATGACCGCCGTCGACCCGGAGGTCCGGGACGCCGCGCGCGGCCAGGGGATGCGTGGGCACCAGGTCCTCTTCCAGGTAGAGCTGCCCCTCGCGATGCCGCTGATCATGACCGGGCTCAGGCTCGCCCTCATCCAGGTCGTCGCGACCGCCACCATCGCCGCCTACGTCTCCTTCGGCGGGCTCGGCCGGTACGTCTTCGACGGGCTCGCCCAGCGCGACCTCGTACAGGTACTGGGCGGAGCCGTGCTCGTGGCGGTCGTCGCCGTTGTCCTGGACCTCGCGCTCTCCTGCCTCCAGCGCGCCCTCTTTCGCACCCATCGCCTCAAGGACACGGAAAGCACCCCCTCCCGCCCCGCCAAGCCGGCCCAGGAGCACACACGATGAACCGCAGAAACCTCCTCGGCGGACTCCTCGCCGCCGCCTCCGTCCCCGCGCTCGCCTCCTGCAGCGGCGGCGTCACCTCGCTCGACGGGCAGGGGTCCGGCGGCGGGGGCGGGGGCTCCAGCAAGGACGGCGTCACCATCGGCACCGCCAACTTCACCGAGAACCAGGTCCTCGGGTACCTGTACGCCGCCGCGCTCGGAGCGGCCGGTGTGAAGACCAGGGTCCGCCCGAACCTCGGCACCCGCGAGATCCTCATCCCCGCCCTCAAGGGCGGCGACATCGACCTCCTGCCCGAGTACCAGGGCGCCCTGCTGCACTACCTCGACACCAAGTCGAAGGCGGCGGAGGAGGGCGAGATGCAGAACGCCCTCGCCGTGGCCCTGCCCGCCGGACTACAGATCCTGCCGTACGGGCGCGCCGAGGACTCCGACGCGTTCGTCGTCACCCGGGAGACCGCCGCCGAGTACGGCCTCAAGTCGCTCGCCGACCTCGCCCGGCACAACGGCAAGCTCGTCATCGGCGCGGCACCCGAGGTCAAGAAGCGCGCGGTCGGCGCGGTGGGCCTCAAGGACGTGTACGGCGTGGAGTTCAAGGAGTTCAAGTCCCTCGACTCCTCGGGGCCGCTGGTCAAGGGCGCACTGAAGAAGGGGGACGTGGACGTCGCGAACCTCTTCACCACCGACACCGACATCGCCGCCGAACACTGGGTCGTGCTCACCGACCCCAAGAACCTGGTCCCGGGCCAGCACGTCGTCCCGCTGATCGCGGACCGCAAGGCCGACTCGACGGTCCGCAAGGCGCTCGCCCGGCTCGGCAACGCGCTCACGACCGAGGACCTCACCGAGCTGAACCGTCTGGTGGACAAGGACAAGAAGGACCCGGAGGACGTCGCGGGCGACTGGGCGGCACGGCACGGAATCAAGTAGCGCCCACCGCCGGACCGCAGAGCAGGACACATCAACGAGAGGCCGGGTAACCGAGTCATGGCAGCTGAAGACCTGGTGGAGCGGCGCTCCATCGACGTCGTCCCGGACGGCGAACGGCACGGAACCGCGTTCAGTCAGTTCACCCTCTGGCTCGGCGCGAACCTCCAGATCACCGCGGTCGTCACCGGCGCGCTCGCCGTCGTCTTCGGCGGCGACGTGGTGTGGTCGCTGGCCGGCCTCCTGCTGGGCAATCTGCTCGGCGGCGCCGTGATGGCCCTGCACTCCGCGCAGGGACCCAAGCTCGGCCTGCCGCAGATGATCCAGTCCCGCGCCCAGTTCGGGGTGCGCGGCGCGGTCGTCCCCCTCCTCCTGGTCGTCCTGATGTACGTGGGCTTCTTCGCGAGCGGCAGCGTCCTGGCCGGACAGGCCACGGCCGAGCTCACGCACACGAACGACACCACCGGCATCATCGTCTTCGCGGTGGTCACCGCGGTGGTGGCGACGGTCGGCTACCGGGTGATCCACGTCCTGGGGCGGGTGGCGAGCGTGGTCTGCGCGCTGGCCTTCATCTACCTGGGCATCCGCCTCCTGGACCGCGTGGACCTGTCGGCACTGCTCGGCGACGCGCACTTCGGTCTGCCGATGTTCCTGCTCGCGGTGTCGCTCTCGGCGTCCTGGCAGCTCGCCTTCGGGCCGTACGTCGCGGACTACTCGCGCTATCTGCCGCGTGCGACGTCCGGCCGGGCCACGTTCTGGTGGACCCTGTCGGGGTCGGCCATAGGCTCGCAGTGGTCGATGACGTTCGGCGTGCTGGTGGCGGCGAGCGCGGGGGACGCGTTCCTCTCCAACCAGGTCGGATACGTGGTCGGCCTGGGCGGTGCGGGCCTGATCGCGTCGTTCCTGTACTTCGTGATCGCGTTCGGCAAGCTGACCATCAACGTGCTGAACACCTATGGCGGCTTCATGTCGATGGTGACCGGCGTCAGCGGATTCCGCGGCCAGAAGACGCTCTCGCAGCGCGGCAGGGCAGCGTACATCGCGGTGATCATGGTGGCCGGAACGGCGGTGGCCCTCCTGGGCAAGGACAGCTTCCTGACGTCCTTCAAGGACTTCCTGCTGTTCCTGCTGACGTTCTTCACACCGTGGTCCGCGATCAACCTGGTCGACTACTACCTGATCTCGCGGGAGCGGTACGACATTCCGGCGCTCTCCGACCCCGGAGGCCGCTACGGCGCCTGGCGCTGGGACGCCCTCACGGTCTACGGGGTGGGCGTCCTCGCCCAGCTCCCGTTCCTCGCGACGAACTTCTACACGGGGCCGCTGGTGGATCCGCTGGGCGGCGCGGACATCTCCTGGATCGTGGGCCTGGTGATCCCGGCGGCCCTGTACTGGCTGCTGGCCCGCCGCGACACGTCACACATCCCTGAGGAGACGCGGTACACCTTGGCGCCTCCCCGGTAGCAGCGGTCCTGCGGCGTCAGGCGATGACGGGAACGGCCTCCGCGGAGCTGGTGGCCCAGTTGGTGACGATGGGCTTGTCGACGTGGGCGGTGTCGGGAAGCTTCAGTTCGGCGGGGTTGGCGTCGTCCTCCATGGTGGAGATGATGACGGTGTCGAACTCCTTGCCGTTGTTGCTGTTGGTGGTGCTGGGGCTGATCCCGGTGTACGCGACGCTGGAGCCGGTGAGCTTGATGGAGTCCTCGCCGCCCTGTCCGACAGGGGACGCGACGCCGTCGGCGCCGGAGCCGAAGGAGACGCTGGGCGTGTTGGGGTCCAGGTAGCAGGTGATGCCGGACTTGGCCTTGGCGGTGACGAGGTAGTACCCGCCCGCCTGTGTCTCCGAAGTGACCGTGAGGTCCAGATCGTTGGCGCCGCAGACCTGCCCGTAGCCGCTCTTCTCCCCGTCCCCGGAGCCGGTGTCGCCGCCGGCTGAGGCCTTGTCACCGGAGCCTGTCTTGTCTCCGGAGCCGGTCTTGTCCCCGGAGTCGGTGGAGGGCGCTCCGGTGGCGGCGGTGTCGCCGGAGGGGCTGTCACCGCCGTCCGAGGCGGCGGCGGAGGAGGCCGCGGAGCTGCCGGTGTCCGCGGAGTCGTCGGGGCCACAGGCGGTGGCGGTGGCGGCGAGCGCCGTCACCGCCGCGGCGGCCAGGACGAGACGGGCGGAACGGGCGGCGAGACGCGAACGCATCATGAACTCCAGCGGCTTTCGGTTGCGGTGTTTCCTGCTCACCCGGAGACTAGGGCCGAGACGATCTTCAAATGATCCTGTACATGTCCAGGTTCTGTCTCAAGATCCATAGCCGGTCCGGTGAGTTCTCCCCCGAAGACCGCATCACATACAGTTACAGAACTGTCGCGAAGAGTGTCACAACCGGATGCCGGAGCGGCATGTCCAACTGTGCGAGACGGCAGGCCAATCCGCTCACCGCCACCGGACGCGGCAACCCGCCGCGCCGCACACGCATTCGGGGGAATACGTTGAACATCACCGCACGCACCCTGCGTTCGTCCGCCACAGCCACCGGCGCCGGCCTCCTGCTGGCCGCCGCCGGGGCCGTCCTCGCGCCGGGCGCCACGGCAGCAGCCGCCGACACGGAGCCCCCGGAGCTGACCGTCTCCACGGCGGCCCCGGCGGAGATCGGACTGGCCGGCGGCCCGGTCGGCTTCACCACCACGGCGTCCAACACCGGTACGCACGACACCCCGTCGGCGCGGCTGATCTACCACATCGACGGAGGCGAGGGCCTGCCGCCGAACGCCGTCAGCCTGCAGTACAGGCTCGGCGCGGCGATGTGGAAGACGGTGCCGCTCACCCTGACCGGCACGCGGTTCTCCGGCGAACTCCCCGATACCTTCCCGCTGGCCGCGGGCGAGGCGCGGACCGTGCGGCTGCGCCTCGGTCTGCCGATGGGCACCCCTCACAACGGAGACAGCAACGGCGGCACCGACCGCCTCAAGCTGACCACCCTGGTCTCTTACGGCGCCGCGGGCGCGGCCGGCGACACCGACGAGGACACCGTCGAGGTCGGCGCGCTCGACACCGCCCTGTCCGGTGTGCCCGCCACCGCCACCGCGGGTGGTCCCGGCGTCACCTTCAGCGCCGCGGTGTCCAACCCCACGGCCTCTGCGTACGAGAACGTGACGGACGTGCTGTTCACCAGCCGGGACGCAACCGTGCAGACGCTGCGCTCCGGGACCTGGAAGACGCTGCGGCCCGTCACCGACAGCGCCGAACCCGACGTGTACGGCTTCGACGTCATCGGCAAGGACGCCGCCCTGGCGGCGCACAGCAGCACGAGCGTCAGGGTCCGCGTGACGTACGGCAAGGGCGCCGCGCACGGGAAGACCACCGTGCACCCCTGCGTGTTCGTCAACGAGGGTGCGACCCCGTTCACCGGCAGCACCTTCTGTGGCCCGTCGTCGTCACTGACCCTGAAGCCGGCGTCGGCCACCGCCACCCCGACGGCGTCCGCCACCGCCACCGCGTCGGCCACCCCCTCGGTGACGGCGCCCACCCCGATGTCTGGCGGAACGACCACCCAGCTGGCGAAGACCGGAAGCGGTGACGGCGCGGCCACCACCGCGGCCGCCGCCGCGCTGGTCATGGCCGGAGGCGGGCTGCTGGGCCTCACCGCCCTGCGCCGCCGCCGCGACCGGGACTGAGCCCGCTTCCCGCGAGGGCGTCCGGACCGGCGTGGCAGATGAGGCCCACCGGTCCGGACCGCGGACGGGTCAGCGCAGTTCGATCCGCACCCGGTGCCGCCCCCGAAGGCCGGCGGGGACCGTGGTGCGGTGGTGCCCGTCGACGGTGGACGAGGCCACCCGGCGGCCGGAGCCGGTGAGGGTGATGTCCAGGGTCATGTCACGGTAGGGCAGGCCGTGCAGGGTCACCGGACCCCAGCCGGGCGGCAGGTTCGGGGCGAACCGGATCCCGTCCGGCGCGTGCCGGATGCCGAACACGCCCTGGTGGATGAGGCGCAGGTAGCCCGTCGCGGACCAGGTCTGGTCCGGCTCCGAGCCCCACTGGCGCGCGTTCTGCCAGCCACCGTCCACCGCGCCGGTGAGGGCGTTGTGGATCTCCCAGAAGTGGCCGTCCCGGTGTTCGAGGGAGGCGATGTCCGTGACCGCCCGGGCCAGCAGGTCCGTCCGGCCGCCGGCCGCCGCCGCGTGCCCCCACATCCCGACCGTCATCGGCCACACGATCGCGTTGTGGCGGCCGGGGTGCTGGTCGTCGAAGCGTTCGAAGTGCGGCCATACGTTGACCACGCCGTGCGGTTCGTGATGGGTGCGGTCCAGGACCGTACGCGCCTGGCTCTCGGAGGCCACACCGCACAGCACCGCGAACGCGAGGCCGTTGGCCTCCTGGTACGTCTCCAGCCGGCCCGCCCGTTCGCCCGCGCCGTGGATGAAGTAGCCGTAGGTTCCGGCGGAGGGACGCCAGAGGTGGGCATTGATCGCGGTGCGCAGCCGGGCGGCGGCCAGCCGGAACTCCCGGGCGGTGCGCCGGTCGCCGGTCTCCTGCGCCATCGCGGCGGTGGCGAGATACCCGGCGTGGAAGAGGCAGTTGGTGGACAGGCACATCATCTTGTCCGTGCCCGGGTGGTCGAGCACGAACGAGGACGGGTTGTCCGGATCAGCGGGCGGGGCGGGGTAGCCGGCGATGCCGTCCTGGAGGAACGCCGGGCCCTCGAAGAGCCCGTAGCGCTCGTTGTGGTGCTGATCGCGGTCGGCCCTCAGGGTGTTGACGGCGCTCTGGAAGGCATCGGTGAGGAACGCGCGGTCCCCGGTGACCAGGTAGTGGTGCCAGGCCGCGACCGCCCACACGATCTGGTCCCACCACTGGTTGTCCTGCTGCACGATCAGCGTGCCGTCGTCCTGCCGCCGGCACACCGCCCACAGGGTGTTGCGCGCCACCTGCGGCGTCAGAAAGCTGGCGGCGTTCCAGGAGTTGACCGACGCGTCCCGGGTCCACGGCTGCTCGTATCCGCCGCCCGCCCTGATGAAGGTGCCGGGTGAGTCCGTCATCAGGCCGGTCTGGTTGTACTCCGCCGGGTCGTACGGGACGGTGTTGATGTCCAGCAGGTTGTGGCACGCGGACCGGTAGGCGGCGCCCAGCAGTTGGTCCTGTCCGCCGCCGAACTCGATGCCGGGCGGCCCGGCGGCCGTGCGCGCGGCCGCGTGGCCGGGCGACGCGTTGGCCAGCTGGGCGGCGGCCAGACCGAGTACGGCGCCTGCCTGGAGCAGCCGCCGTCGTGGAAGTCCGCCCTGGTGCTCGTGCGGTCGCATGAGGTCTCCCGCCTAGGACAACGTTGTCAGAGGTGTTCGGGACGGATACTCGCCCACGGCGGAAAGCGCTGTCAATGAGGTGCGGGAAGGCTGTTACTCGGGGCCGGACCCCGGGCGGGCCGAGTGCTCGGGTACGGGTCCCGGCCGGTCGAGTACTCAGGTCCGGGTCCCACCGGCCACGGCTTCCCGGTCCGCCTCACGGCCGCAGGCGGCCCGCCGCCTCGGGGGTGAGATGCCGGGCGAGCACGTCGAGGGCCTCCGCGACCTCGCGCAGCCGCTCGGGGTCGTCCGTGCCGAGTGCGGTGGCCAGCGCGTCGTCGATCCGGGACGCCCGGACCTGCGACACCCGCTCCGACGTGTGGGGGGCCCGGCGGATCAACTGCCTTCTGCCGTCGGCCGGATCGGGCGCGGTCACGATCGAACCCGCATCCTTCAGCCGGGCCACGGCGCCCGACACCTGGCTCTGGGGCAGGCCCGTACGCACCGCGATCGCGCTCACCGAGGTATCCGGGTGGCCGAGGAGGTCACTCAGGACGACGAGGGCGGCGCGGGTGCCGACCCGGTGGGTGTCGGCGCCCGGCGGCAGCTCGGGAAGCGACTCCTCCCCGATCTTCATGAGGGTGCGGCCGAGGAGGAACAGCTGGACCGGGGTCGTCGAGGAACTCATGGCCCGCACCCTACGCCAGACCCATCACTAACGATGTATCGCCGACGATGCGTCGCCCTGAACGCGGTGAGCGCGCACAGGCCGGCGTTCGCGAGCCCGCCGGCCGGCGGTCAGCGGCGGACAGGGACCGTGTGGAACTCCCGCCGCAGGGGGGCGAATCCGCGTTCCGCCCGGACCGGATGGACGCGGTTGGTCAGCAGGATCGCGTAGCGCGCCGCCTCCGGGTCGATCCACAGACTGGTGCCGGTGAATCCGGTGTGCCCGTACGAGGCGGGGCCGAAGCTCTCCCCCACCGGTGACGTGTGCGGGTCCGTCCCCTGCCAGGCCAGGGCGCGGCGCAGGTTCAGGTGGTCGGTGCGGGGTGCGGTCATCAGCGCGAGGGTGTCCGGTGCGAGCAAGGGGGGCCCGCCGCCGAGCAGGGAGCGCGCGAGCCGTTCCATGTCTGTCAGGGTGGCGAAGAGACCGGCGTGGCCCGCGACGCCGCCGAGCACGACGGCGTTCTCGTCGTGCACCTCACCGGTCACGGTCCGGCCGCGCCAGGGGCAGTCCTCGGTGGCCACCGCACGCGCCCGCTGTTCGTGGCCGGGCCGGAAGCACAGGTCGGTGAGTCCGAGCGGCGCGCTGACGAGCTCCGTCACCAGCGCGTCCAGGCTCCGGCCGGTGGCCTGTTCGGCGATCAGGCCGAGCAGTATGAACCCCTGGGACGAGTACGCGACATGGGTGCCGGGTGCGGCGGCGCACTCCAGCGTCCCCAGTGCGGTGAGCAGCGATTCGCGGGTGGGGTGCTCGCGGTACAGGGGGACGCCGCCGGGCAGTCCCGAGGTGTGGTCGAGGAGTTGGGCGAGGGTCAGCGCGGCGTGCGGGCTGTCGCGGTACCGGTCCAGGTGGTGGCCCACGGTGTCGTCGAGGCCGAGTACGCCCCGCTCCACCAGGGCCATGACGACGAGGCCCACGATCGGTTTGGTCACCGAGGCGAGGTCCCAGAGGTCGGTGCCGTCCAGCGGGGCGCCGCCGTCGGCCCGGGTTCCGGTCCAGCCTCGGTCGTACGGTCCGTTCGCGTCCCCCAGGGACCAGGCGGCACCGGAGTACAGGCCGCGCGCCCGGCCCTGTTCGAGGAGGTGCCGGCGTGCGGCGGCGTGGTGGGTGCTCATCGCTTCCGTCCCGCCCCCTGGTCCGGGTCTGCCACCAGGCCGAGCCGTGCTCCCGGTTGGGCGGCCAGGCCTGCGGAGACCGCGGCCGCGGCGGAGCGCACCATCGGCCCGTACAGGCGCGCGGCCGCCTCGTCGAGGGTGAAGGCGAGTCCGGTGAGGACGAGCACGCCCACCGGACGCCCCGCGGCATCGCGGACCGGGGCGGCGAGCGCGCGGCGGTCCCGCCAGGCGTCGGCGCTGTCGAAGGCGTAGCCGTCGCGGGCGGCAACGGTCAGCGCGGTGCGCGTCGCCTCATCGGCGGGGGCCCCGTCCGAGCCGGTCAGCAGGGTCTCGGCGTCCTCTGCGGGCAGGGCCGCCAGCAGGGCGAGTCCGGCGGCGCCCGCGGTGACGGACTCGCGCGTTCCGGGCCGCAGGTCGAGGGCGGGCCCCTGGGCGGGTGCGTGCACGCGCAGGTGGACCAGGGCCCTGTCGTCGCGCACCGCGTAGGAGGCGAACAGGCCGGTGCGGATGCGGAGTTCCTCCAGGACCGGGCCTGCCCGGCGGGTGGCCGCGTCGTCGGCGAGGACGCCCGCCGCGAGTCCGAGGAGACGCGGCCCGGGGCGGTAGCTGCCGCCCTCGGCCGGTTCGGCGTAGCCACTGGCCGCGAGAGCGCGCAGCAGGCGGTGCACGGTGGGTTTGGCGAGGCCCGTATGGCGGGCGAGGTCCGCGAGGCGGTGTGGCGCTCCTGTTTCCGCGAGGGCGGAGAGCACTTCCATGGCCTTGTCCACCGGGCCTGGCGCGGGTGGAAGGGCTGTCACGGCCGCCTCGTCGAGAGCGGTGGCGGACGTCTGCTGCTGCGAACGACTGTTGACCGGTTTCCCCATGGGGATTACCTTACCCGCACTGCATTCCATTCACCGGAACGGGTGTGTTGTTCAATGGAACGAATACGTGGAGGGCAAAGCGGCCCCCGCACCGGCTGCTCCCGCCGCTCGGTGCTGCGGGCCGGCGCTCTGGCCGCGCCCGCCCTGGCCGCCCCCGCCCTGCTGACCGGGTGCGGGTCGCCGCCCGCGGACGCCGCCGGCAACGTCCTGCGGGTGTCCCAGACCGGGGACCCCAAGACGATGGACCCGCACAAGCAGGGCGACATGACGTCGATGAACGCCCTGATCAACATCTTCGACACGCTCACCTCCCTGGGCCGCGACAACACCCTGCGGCCGCGGCTGGCGCTCTCCTGGAAAGCCGTCGGGGCCAAGGTCTGGCGGTTCGAGCTGCGGCGCGGCGTCACGTTCCACAACGGCGAGCCCTGCGACGCGCAAGCGGTCCGGTTCAGCATCAAGCGGCTGCTCGACCCCGCGACCAAGTCACCGATCGTGGAACTGCGTTACGTCGAGGACGTCACCGTCGTCGACCGGTACACGGTGGACCTGCACACCTCGGTGCACGACCCGATCCTGCCCGCGAAGCTCTCCCTGTTCGGCGGTGTCGTGGTTCCCCCGCGCTACCTGGACAAGGTCGGGGACGAGGGCTTCGCCGCACATCCCGTGGGCACCGGTCCCTTCGCGTTCCGCCGCTGGCAGCGCGACCACGAACTGCGGCTGCGCGCCTACGCGGGCCACTGGCAGGGCCGCCCGCACCTCGACGAGCTGGTCTTCGTCCCCGCCCCCAACTCCTCTTCCGCGCTGGCCGCCCTGCAGAGCGGCGGCGTGGACATCGTGGCGGGCATGACCCCGGACGCCGCCCAGCAGCTGGCCGGATATCCGGGGGTGCGGATCGACCACCACACCGGCGTCCGCACCTCCTACCTGTCACTCGACACCCTGTCGGACGGGCCGCTGCGCGACCGCCGGGTCCGGCAGGCGATCAACCACGCCGTCGACGTACCGCTGCTCATCAAGGCGGTGCTCGGCGGCAACGCCACCGAGGTCCCCGCGATGATCCCGCGCGGGGCGTTCGGCTTCGACGAGACCGTGAAGCCCTACCTCCGCTCGGCCGCCAAGGCCCGCGCACTGCTCGCCGAGGCCGGGCACCCCGACGGGATCAGCACCTCGCTCACCGCCTCCAACCTCGACGCGAACGTCGCAGAGGCGATCTCCGGGCTGCTCGCCCACGCCGGGGTGCGCGCCAAGGTGGATCTGCTCGACCCGGGCACCTACGCCCAGCGGCTGACCTCGGACAACCACGGCGCACTCGGCCCCATGTACCTGGCCGCGTCGACCGTATGGACCCTGGACGGCGAGAGCATGCTCCAGTCCAACGTACGCAGCGACCGGCGCCAGAGCCGCTGGCACGACAAGCGCGCCGACAAGCTCGTGGACACCGAGGAACTGTCCGTGGATCCCGCCGTGCGGCGCCGCGCCTTCTCCGGTCTCCAGCAACTGATCAAGGACGAGGCGCCCTTCGTGCCCCTTTACCAGATCGACAACATCTACGTGCACAACACCCGGCCCAGCTGGACGCCCGGCGCCGCCGGGATCCTCGACATGGCGAGCGCGAAGGTGGCCGTGTGATGAGCGAGTCCCTGACCCTGCCCGCCAAGTCCGCCGGTCCGGCCGGGACTCCGGGCAGCCGCGTCGTGGCCGTGCTGCGCCCGGCCGCCGCCCGCCTGGGCACCGCGGTCCTGGTGCTGCTGTGCACCGCGACCGTCGTCTTCTTCCTGGTGCGGCTGTCCGGCGACCCGGTGAAGGTGATGCTGCCGCCGGACGCCAGCGCCCAGCAGGAGAGCGTGCTGCGGCACAGCCTGGGCCTGGACAAGTCGCTGTTCAGCCAGTACCTCGACTACCTGTGGGGGCTGCCGCGCTTCGACTTCGGCAACTCCCTCTTCTACAGCCAGCCGGTGCGCCAGGTACTGGCCGACCGCATCCCGGCCACCCTGCTGCTCGCGGCGGGCGCCTTCGTCGTGACGCTGCTGATCGCGCTGCCCGCCGGGACGATCGCGGCGATGCGCCGGGGCAAGCCGGCCGACCGGGGCGTCATCACGGCCGTGCTCGTCGGCCAGTCCACCCCGCCCTTCTGGATCGGCATCCTGCTGATCCTGGTGTTCGCCGTCGGCCTGCACGCGCTGCCCGCCTCCGGGTACGGCACGTTCGCCCACCTCGTCCTGCCGTCGGTCACGCTCTCCGTCTACTCGGTCGCCGTCGTCGCCCGGCTGCTGCGCTCGTCCCTGATCGACGTGCTGGGCTCCGACCACATCCGTACGGCCCGCGCCCGAGGCCTCGGGCCGGTGCGCACCGTGCTGCGGCACGGGATGCGCAACGCGTCGCTGCCGGTGGTGACCGTCGTCGGCCTGGAGGTCGGCAGCCTGCTCGGCGGCGCGATCCTCACCGAGCAGGTCTTCTCCTGGCCCGGTGTCGGCCAGCTGACCGTGCAGGCGATCGCCAACCGCGACTTCCCCCTGGTCCAGGGCACGGTGCTGCTCTTGGCCGCCACGTTCGTCGTGGTCAACCTGCTCGTGGACCTGTCCTACGGCCTCCTCGACCCGAGGGTGAGGAACTCCCGATGACCACCACCGCCCCCGCTCCCACCACCGACATCGCCCCGGCCGCCGCGAAGCAGCCGTCCGTATGGCGCTCGCTGCTGCGTAACCGGCTCGCCGCGGTCGCGCTCGTCCTGCTCGCGGTGATCATCGTGTGCGCGCTGTTCGCACCGCTGATCGCGCCCGCCGACCCGAACGCCCAGAACCTCCTCGGCCGCCTCCAGCCGCCCGCCTGGCAGTCCGGCGGCAGCGGTGCCCATCTGCTCGGCACCGACCAGCTCGGCCGCGACCTGCTCTCCCGCGTCGTGTACGGGACCCGTGTCTCGCTGCTCGTCGGCGCCGGCGCCGCCCTGCTCGCGGGCGTCATCGGCACGGCCGCGGGTCTCGCCACCGGCTACCTCGGCGGCTGGACGGACCGCGTCGTGATGCGCGTCGCCGATGTCCAGCTCGCCTTCCCGGCGATCCTGCTGGCGCTCGCCGTCGTCGGTTTCGTCGGCTCCGGCCTGGGTTACGTGATCCTCGTCCTCGGCATCACCGGCTGGGTCTCGTACGCCCGCGTGGTGCGCTCGGAGGTGCTGTCACTGCGCACCCGCGACTTCATCACCGAGGCCCGCGCCATCGGCGTCGACGACCTGACGATCATGCGGCGGCACCTGCTCCCCAACGTCATGGCGCCTCTCGCCACCATCGGGACCCTGCACATCGCGGCCGCGATCGTCGCGGAGGCCTCGCTCAGCTATCTGGGCCTCGGTGTGCCGAAGGAGACGGTGACCTGGGGCGGCATGCTCGCCGACGGACAGCTGTACCTCGGCACGTCCTGGTGGATCGCCGTGTTCCCCGGTGTGGCACTGATGCTCACCTCCCTGGCCATCAACATCCTGGGCGACGCGCTGCGCGACGTCGCGGACCCGAAGGCGTACCGCCGATGACCCACTCCCCCGATGTCCCGGACACCGCACCCGTCCTCGAATTCCAGGACCTGCGCGTCGACTTCGAACTCGCCTCCTCCACCGTGCACGCGGTGCGCGGGGTGAACCTGTCCGTCGCCGCCGGTGAGACCCTCGCCGTCGTCGGTGAGTCCGGCAGCGGAAAATCCGCCACCGCGCTGTCCGCGATGCGCCTCAACCCCGAACCTCCGTGCGTCTACGCGGGCGGCCGGGTGCTCCTCGACGGACGGGACGTACTGGCCCTGCCCGAGCGGGAGTTGCGCAAGGTGCGCGGCGCCGGGATCTCCATGGTGTTCCAGGACCCGATGACCAGCCTCGACCCGCTGCAACGGGTCGGCGCCCAGGTCGCGGAGGCGCTGCGGCTGCACGGCGACCACAGCCGCGCACAGGCGCGCCTGGCGGCGCTGACCGCCCTCGACGAGGTGGGCATCCCCGACCCGGAGCACCGCTACCGGCAGTATCCGCACGAACTCTCCGGCGGGCTGCGCCAGCGCGTCATGATCGCCTCCGCGCTCGTGGCCCGGCCGCGCGTCCTGATCGCGGACGAGCCGACGACGGCGCTCGACGTGACCGTGCAGCGGCAGATCCTCGAACTGCTCGTCACGCTGCAACGGCGGCACGGCATGGCCGTCCTGCTCATCACCCACGACCTGGGGGTGGTCGCGGAGACCGCCGACCGCGTGGCGGTCATGCGGCACGGGGAGGTCGTCGAGACCGGGGACGTGGACCAGGTCTTCGCCCGCCCCGCCGCGCAGTACACCCGCGACCTGCTGGCCGCCACCCCCCGACTGGAGCCCGCCCCATGACCACCAGCGACCTTCTGGAAATCAGCGGACTGCGCAAGGAGTTCCCCGGCCGGCCGCCGAGCGTCGCCGTCGACGACGTCTCCCTCACGGTCCGCGAGGGCGAGACGTTCGCCCTGGTCGGGGAGTCCGGCTGCGGCAAGACGACGCTGACCCGGCTGCTGCTGCGTCTGCTGGAGCCCACCGCGGGCAGCGTGCGGTTCGACGGTACGGAGCTGCTGTCGCTGACCGGCGCCGAACTGCGGCCGCTGCGACGGCAGATGCAGGTCGTCCTGCAGGATCCGTACTCCAGCATGAACCCGCGCATGCGCATCGCGGACATCGTCGGGGAACCGCTCGTCACCCACGAGGAGTGGGCGCGCGGGCGGCGCGGCAGGGCGGCGGTGCGCGAGCGGACCGGCGAACTCCTGGACTCCGTCGGCCTGGACGCGGGCATCCTGGACCGCTATCCGCACGAGTTCTCCGGCGGGCAGCGCCAGCGCATCTCCATCGCCCGCGCCCTCGCCCTGGAGCCGCGCCTGGTCGTCCTGGACGAGCCGACGAGCGCGCTCGACGTGTCCGTGCAGGCCCGCGTCCTGGACCTGCTCGCGGAGCTCCAGCAGCGCCTGGGTCTCACGTACTTCTTCATCTCGCACAACCTGGCCGTCGTCGGGCAGATCGCGGACCGGGTCGCCGTGATGCGCCGGGGCCGCATCGTGGAGAGCGGCGAGGCCCGGCAGGTCTTCACAGAGCCGCAGGACGCGTACACCCGACGGCTCCTGGACGCCGTACCGGTCCCCGACCCCTCGCGGGGCCGCCGAGTCCGGGCGGCGCAGGACGACGCTGCGCAGGACGACGCGGCATGACCCCGCGACCGCCCGGGGCGCTAGCTTCCGGACAGGACCAGACCCGCCGCACCGAGCAGCGCGCCGGTGTCGGCCGGCTCGCCGAGCACCACGGTGGGGGCCTCGCCGCCGCCGAGCTCATCGGCGCGCAGCAGGGTCTCGACCAGTTCACGGAACGGCTCACCGCCGTCGAGCGCCTCGCCGTGCAGCACGAACAGTCCGCAGGCGAAGAGCTGCTGGACGGTGGCGAGGCCGAGCACCAGGTTCTCCGCGTACCGCACGACGAGGTCGCGGGCCGCCGGGTCGGTCGAGGCGAGCAGCGTGCCCGGCGAGACGCCTCTGGGGTCCATGCCGAGCGCGGCGGCGCGCTCGCGCAGCCAGCGGGTCGTCGCCACGGTCTTCCAGCAGCCACGCCGGCCGCAGGTACAGACGTCGCCGCTGGCGGTGACCGTCATATGGGCGCCGCTGCGGCCGCCGACCGGGGCGAGCACCTGACCGTCGTAGAGGATGCCGACGCCGAGCACCTCACCGGTCGCGACGGAAGCGAAGGAGCGCCGGCCGCGTCCCGCGCCGAACCACCGGTCCCCCAGGACCTGGACGCGGGCCCGGTGCTCGACCCGGACGGGCGCACCGGCCAGCTCCGTCAGCCGCTCCGCGACCGGGTAGCCGCGCAGCGCGGGCGCGTCGTTGACCTCGACGATCCGGCCGGCCGCCGGGTCGACCACCCCGGCGGCGGCCACGCCGACGCCCAGCGGGGCGTGGCCGGCGAACACCGCGGCCGCCTCCCGCAGCGCCTCGTCGACCACGCGCGGGTCGTCGCTGCCCGCGTCGAAGCGGGCCTGCGCGCGTTCCCGTACGGCTCCGGTGCGCTCCAGCAGCGCGGACCGCACCAGACCGGGCAGCACCTCGACGGCGCCCAGCACACCGACGTCCCGCCCGGCCGGCTCGTCCGGCCGCGGATCGGGTACCAACCGCAAAGGAATACGTTCATGCGCCATGCGCCGACTCTGTCATGCCACCGATCCGGGGAGACAGCGGCATGACCCACCGGAATCTGACCGAGAGCACCTGGCGCGAGACCCGCGCCGCGGCGGCCGACTCGATCGCGATCCTGCCGATCGGCTCGCAGGAGCAGCACGCCGAGCACCTGCCGATGGGCACGGACACGATGCTCGCGGACGCGGTGGTCTCCCGCGCCCTGGCCGTCCTGGCGGAGCGGTCCGCCGCCGGCGTCGACGTGCCCGGCCTGGTCCGGCTGCCGACACTGCCGTACGGGCACAGCCCGCACCATCTGTTCGCCGCGGCACTGACCCTGTCGGCCCCGGTGCTCGGCACCGTCCTGGACGAACTGCTGGACTCGCTGGCCGCCTGCGGCTACCGCCGGGTCCTCGTCGTCAACGGCCACGGCGGCAACGACGAGATCATGCGCCTCGCGGTCAAGCGGTTCGCGCTGCGCGCCGAGGTGACCGCGGCGGCCTGCTCGTACTGGACGCTCACCGACACCGGGGAGCCCGGGGAGGGCCCCGAGGAGGACGGGGACAGCGGGCTGATCCCCGGGCACGCCGGCTGGTTCGAGACCTCGCTGATGCTGGCCGCCCGGCCCGAGCTGGTACGGACGGAGCGGGCCGGGCGCGAGCCCGTCGACCCGCCGCCGCTGTTCGACAAGCCGCCCTACCCCGGTCTGACCGTGGAGCGGCACGGCGAGTGGGAGCGGGTGGGCGGCTCCACCGACGACGCGTCCGGCGCCGACGCCGGGAGCGGGGCGCGCCTGCTGGAGCGCCGCGCCCTCGGTCTGGCGCGCGCGGTACTCGCCTTCGACGCCGCCACCCGCCCCACCGCGTGACCCGCCCACGAGCTGCCCCCACCGAGAGGAACCCGCACTCCATGAAGATCACCGAGGTCGACGTCCAGGTCGTCAACCTGCCCCTGGTCAACCCGTTCACCAGCTCGTTCGAGACCAAGACCGGGGAGACGCGCACCGTGGTGCGCATCAGGACCGACTCCGGCGTCGAGGGGTGGGGCGAGACGATGTGGGGCCGGCCGGTCGCCGCGATCGTCCGCGACCTCGCGGCGGACCTGATCGGGACGAGCCCGTTCGCCCTGGAGTCCTTCCACCGCCGCCACCACATGGTGCCGTTCTTCTACGGCTACCTCGGCTACGCGGCGCTCGCCGCGATCGACGTCGCCTGCTGGGACGCCATGGGCAAGGCCACCGGCCAGTCGGTGACCGACCTGCTGGGCGGCCGGGTCCGCGACGAGGTGCCGCTGACCGCGCTGATCACCCGCGCCGACGCGCCGGGCGCCCGCCCCGCGGACCTGCCGGGCGCGCTGGCCGACCACACCGTGCGGGTGGTCGCGGAGGGCGGCTTCACGGCCGTGAAGCTCAAGGGCACCAAGGACGTGGAGGGCGACGTCGCCATCCTGCGCGCGGTGCGCGAGGCGCTGCCGGGCGTGAACCTGCGCGTCGACCCGAACGCGGCCTGGTCGGTGCCGGACTCGATCCGGGCCGGCATCGCCCTGGAGGAGCTGGACCTGGAGTACCTGGAGGACCCGTGCGTCGGGATCGAGGGCATGAGCCAGGTCCGGCAGAAGGTCCGCATCCCGCTGTGCACCAACATGTGCGTGGTGCGCTTCGAGGACTTCGCACCGGCCATGCGGCTGAACGCCGTCGACGTGATCCACGGTGACGTGTACAAGTGGGGCGGCATAGCCCCGACGAAGGCGCTGGCCGCGCACTGCGAGACGTTCGGGCTCGGCATGAACCTGCACAGCGGTGGCGAGCTCGGCATCGCGACGGCCGCGCACCTCGCGGTGGTGGCCTCCACTCCGGTGCTGTCGCGCGCCATCGACTCCATGTACTACCTGCACGCGGACGACATCATCGAGCCGCTCACGCTGGAGAACGGCCGGCTGCGGGTGCCGGACGGCCCCGGCCTGGGCGTCACGGTCGACGAGGACAAGCTGCGCCACTACGCGGACGTCAACGCGCGCGAGGGGGACCTGACCCGATGAGCACCGCTCCCCGGCCCGCCGGGGCCCCCGTCAAGCGCGCCGTGCACAGCGACCGCACGCCGCCGCCGGCCGGCGGCTACAGCAAGGCGATCGCCGCCGGACCGTACCTGTTCACCTCGGGCCTGGGCCCGCAGGACCCGGACACCGGGGCGGTGGCCGACACCGTCCAGGAGCAGACCCACCAGGTCCTGGCGAACCTCCGCGCCCTGCTCCGGGCGGACGGCCTCGACCTGGACGACGTGGTGAAGTCGACGGTCCACCTCCAGCACCTGCACCGGGACTTCGCGGCGTACGACGCGGTCTACCGGGAGCACTTCAGCGATCCGCGCCCGGTGCGCACCACCGTCGGCTCCGACCTGATGAACATCCTCGTGGAGATCGACGTGGTGGCGCTGCGGCGCGACCCGGCCGCCTGACCGGCCGCGGAGGAGGCAAAGGAGGGAGCGGGGCCGTCCACGGCGGCGGCCCCGCTCCCTCCCTTTCCTTGAGTGGTTCATGACCATCTCGGCGCCGAACTCCCTTAGGCGGGCGGCCGACTCGCTAATCCCGATTCGACCAAGCCCTATTCACGTCCTCGGGAACCCCCCACTGGAAAACCCCCTCTGTTAACGAAGGCTTTAACAATGTTCTGGCAGGTCAGGAGGGCAGAATCCGCGTAAAACGGATAACCGCAAGATGGGGACTCCCCAATCGGCACATCGTGGGCTTAACTTAGGTGGCATGACCTCCCCTCGCTCCACCTACGGTGGTGGCTACTACGCCGCGCCGTCGTTCCCCGACACTCCGATCTACGACTCCCTGGTCGCGGAGCGGGGCACCCCTCAGATCGCCCCGATCCGAGTGCCTGCCGCCTATGACACCGGCAGCAGCTATCTGCCGGCACTCCCGTCGGCCCTGCCCGCCCTTCCGGCGGCGCCTTCCCAGCCGGCTCCGTCGTACGGCTACCCGCAGCCGGCCGCGCAGCAGGGCTACGCGCCGATGCAGCCGGCCCATCTGCAGCACGCCCCGGCGCCGTACATCCCGCAGCAGCCGGCCGCGAGCCGGGGCGGCTACCAGTCGCCGCCGCAACAGCAGCAGCCGCCGCGGCCCGCGCCGGGTACCGGCTACGAGTCGATGCGTCCGGCGTCACCGCGTCCGGTTCCCGCGCAGTCGCCGTACGAGGACCCGTACAACCGCCCGTACCAGGGCCGGGGGTACTAGGACCTGAGGTACCAGGACCTGGGGACGTCCAGGGCGTCCTGAAGGGGGTAACGCCGCACAGGCGGCGTGCTGTCGGCGGTGGCTGGCAGAATGGGCGCATGCGCCCTGCCGTACCCCGTGCCGTCCACAGCCGCCCGTTCGGAGTGCCGACGGCACCGGCGGCCGGCGAGAGTGCAGTCGAGCCATGGGGACTCGACGGCGGCTCTCGCCGGATGCCCGTGACGAACCGTCCCCCATTGACGGGAACTCCCGGAGCGGGCCGGTGCGTTGGGCGGGGTGAGGTTGCTCTCTCCTGGTCGCTCCGGCGCGCGGGCCGCACCGTATCGGGTTAAGACGGATACGGAAGGGGGTGCAGGACTGTGCGGGCACTTTCGGGAGTCTGGCGTTGGCGGCACAACCCTCTGCGCCGTGCCACGGACCGGCACGAGGCGTGGGTGGCCCTGGTCGCGTTCGTGCTGCTGGTGCTGGCGGCGCCGGCGTCCGGCTGGTTCTTCGGTTCGCGCGTCGACGCCGCGTTGCAGCAATCCGTACGGGCCCAGCAGGCGCGGACCCATCTCACCACCGCCGTCGTGGTGCGCCGCTCCACGGCTTCACGGCACTTCGTCGCCGACCCGGAGATCTCCACCGACCGCGCGGCCATGACCACGGTGCTGGCCCGCTGGCGCGCACCGGACGGCACGGCCCGCAGCGCCACGGTGACGACCTCCTCGCGCAACACCGCCCCGGGGGCCCGGGTCAGAGTCTGGACCGACCCCGAGGGGCATCCCGCGCTGCGCCCCATGGACGCGCCGACGGCGCACACCCATGCCGTGCTCGCCGGGCTCGGCGCCGCGATGCTCACCGCCCTGCTGACCGAGGCCGGACGCCGGCTGGTCGTCTGGCGCATGGTCCGGCAACGGTACGAGCGGCTCGACCGGGCCTGGGCCAAGGCCGGTCCCGACTGGGGCAGGACCGGTACCGGCAGCTGAGCCGGGTCCGTCCCGCCCGGGAGGCTTTGCCCGTCACCGCACCGCGAGGCTGCCCATCAGGTCAACTCCCGCCCTCCGCGCGCGCTACGGTGGACCGGCCCGCCTCTCACTTCGGCAGGGCGGACTCTGGGTGGTCACTGCCGCGAGGCCGGTGACCAGGTCATCACACACGCACGAGGCGGGGGCACGTCAGCGCCATGGCACAGGGCACGGTCCAGGTGACGCACACCGGCACATCGCGGTGGCGGCGCCGCACTGGCGAATACGCCTCCCTCACCGCGGCGCTGGAAGCCGCGGCGGACGGTGATGTGCTCACCGTCGCGCCGGGCACCTACCGGGAGAACCTCGTCATCGCCCGCGCGGTGACGCTGCGCGGGCCGGAGGGCTCCCTCGGGTCCGTCCGGATCGCCCCCGTGGACGGCGTACCGCTGACGCTGCGCGCCTCCGCCGTCGTCCAGGATCTCCATGTCGAGGGCCAGGACTCGGCGGCCCCCGCCCTGTTGATCGAGGAAGGCGCCCCGGAACTCGCGGACCTGCGGATCGTGACCCGATCCGCCGCCGGCCTGGAGGTGCGCGGCGCGGCCCGGCCCACCGTGCGCCGCTGCACCGTCGACAATCCGGCCGGCGTCGGCATCGCCGTACTCGACGGCGCGGGCGGCGTGTTCGAGGAGTGCGAGATCGTCTCGGCCGGTCAGTCCGGTGTCTCGGTGCGCGACGGCGCACATCCCCGGCTGGAGCGCTGCCGCATCCACCACTCCTCGGGGGCGGGGCTGTCCGTCACGGGTGAGGGCAGCGGTCTTGAGGCGGTCGGCTGCGAGATCTACGAGATCAAGGGCAGCGGAATCCAGGTGGCCGCCCGCGCCTCGGCCCACCTCACCGACTGCACCGTGCACCGCACCTCCGCGGACGGGGTCACCCTCGACACCGACGCGGTGCTCACGCTGGCCGACTGCGACATCCACGACATCCCGGAGAACGCGGTGGACCTGCGTTCGCGCTCGGTCCTCACCCTGACCCGCTCCACGGTGCGCCGGTTCGGCCGCAACGGGCTCTCCGTCTGGGACCCGGGCACCCGGGTCGACGCCAACCAGTGCGAGATCCACGACAGCACGGGCGACTACCCGGCGGTCTGGGTCAGCGACGGCGCGACGGTGATACTGGATTCCTGCCGCGTCCACGACGTGCCGGACGCCATCTTCGTGCTCGACCGGGGCTCGCGCGCCGACGTCGTGGACAGCGATCTCTCCCAGATCCGCAACACGGCGGTGTCGGTGAGCGACGGGGCGACGGCACAGCTCGACGACTGCCGGATCCGTGAGACGTCCACCGGCGCCTGGTTCCGCGACCACGGGAGCGGCGGCACCCTGAACAACTGCACCATCGATGCCGCCCAGACGGGCGTGATCGTCACCAAGGGCGCCGATCCGACGATCGAGCGCTGCACGGTCACCTCGCCCGCCGAGGCCGGCTTCTACGTGTCGGCCGAGGGCCGCGGCACCTTCCACGGCTGCCGGGTCACCGGCAGCGAGGGCTACGGCTTCCACGTGATGGACGGCTGCCGTACGACGCTGACCCGCTGCCGCACCGAGCGCTGCGCCCGTGGGGGTTACGAGTTCCCGGAGGGCGGCGCCCAGAGCGACGGGTCCGGCACCGGTCCGGTCGTGGAGGACTGCAGCAGCGACGAGAGCGCGCTGCGCACCGCCACTCCCCCGCCGCCGGCAGTCCTGACGGCGACCCAGACGACTCCCGGACTCCTCGGGGCGGTCCCCGCTCCGCGTGCGGCCGGGCCCGTCGCGGTGGAGCCGCCGGCCGAGCCGGTGCGCACCTCCGCAGCGGTCCTGGGCGAGCTGGACACGCTGGTCGGGCTCGACAGCGTCAAGCGCGAGGTGCGGGCCCTCACCGACATGATCGAGGTGGGGCGACGACGCCAGGAGGCCGGTCTGAAGGCCGCCTCGGTCCGCCGCCACCTGGTCTTCACCGGCTCCCCCGGCACCGGCAAGACGACGGTGGCCCGGCTGTACGGCGAGATCCTGGCCGCCCTCGGCGTGCTGGAGCGGGGCCATCTGGTCGAGGTGTCCCGGGTCGATCTGGTCGGCGAGCACATCGGCTCGACCGCCATCCGGACCCAGGAGGCGTTCGACCGGGCGCGCGGCGGGGTGCTGTTCGTCGACGAGGCCTATGCCCTGTCCCCCGAGGACTCCGGCCGGGACTTCGGCCGCGAGGCGATCGACACGCTCGTGAAGCTGATGGAGGACCACCGGGACGCGGTGGTCGTCATCGTCGCCGGGTACACCCACGAGATGGAGCGGTTCCTCACCGTCAACCCCGGTGTGGCGTCCCGTTTCTCACGGACGATCACCTTCAGCGACTACGAGCCGCGGGAGCTGCTGCGGATCGTCGAGCAGCAGACGCAGGAGCAGGAGTACAGCCTGGCCTCCGGGACCGACGAGGCGCTGCTGAAGTACTTCACCGAGCTCCCCAAGGGCCCCGCGTTCGGCAACGGCCGCACGGCCCGCCAGACCTTCGAATCGATGGTCGAGCGGCATGCGGGCCGGGTCGCCCAGCTCGCGGAGACGAGCACGGACGACCTCACCCTGCTGTACCCGGAGGACCTCCCGGAACTTCCCTGAGCTCCTGGCGGGGCTCGTCGGCCTGCTGGGGCAGGAGCGGGGTCAGCCGTTCCAGGAGCGCGGCCCGTTCCTGGGCGAAGACCGGGTCGGCCTGGTAGTCGGAGTGGCCCAGCACCGGCTCGGGCAGCGGGTGCTCCGGGGTGCGCCCGTAGACCAGCGGGTCCTTCAGCGGGCCCCGGTCCACCTCGGGCCCGGACTCCTGGCCGAGCCGGATCTCGCCGCCGATCGGGTCGGTGGCCCGCCACAGGTTGCGCCAGCAGTGCACGGAGCGGTGCAGCCCGTGCAGTTGGACGGGGCCGAAGTAGGCCGGGAACCAGCGTCCGTAGAGCCGCTCGATCGGTGAGCCGTAGGTCAGCAGGGCGACCCTGCGCCGGGTCCCGGCGGGCAGCTGCCAGACCGCGGACGCGGCCAGGACGCTGCCCTGGGAGTGGCCGGAGATGACGAGCCGGCCGCGGGTCCGTGCCGTCCAGCCGGACATGCGTGAGGCCAGGTCGGGGACGGCGCGCTCCGCGTAGCAGGGCGGTGCGAAGGGGTGGGCGGCGCGCGGCCAGAACGTACCGACGTCCCAGAGGATGCCGATGGTGCGCCGGGCGGAGGCGTCCCGGTAGGCGCGCCGGCCGCAGGCGACGAAGACCAGGAAGCCGAAGCCGATCATCCAGGAGCCGGTCGACTGGGCCGCCTCGGCCACCGATTCGACGAAGGGGCTGCTGCCGTCCATCGCGAGTCCTGGCACCTGCCCGCTCGCCCAGGCCCCGCCGACCGCCCCGGCGCCGAGCAGCAGGGTGGCGCCGGAGACCAGGCCGACGATGCCGGGCGCGGAGTCGGTGAGCGCGGCCGTGGCGCGGGTCCGGGCGATCTGCTTGGTACGGGCGGGGTCGGGCCGCCGCTCCTCGTACTCCGCATCGACCAGGGGCTCAAGGCGGCGGGCCGCGAGGTAGGTCCGTACGCCGAGGGCGACGCCGGGAAGCAGGAGCAGCACCAGCAGCACGGGGATGACGGAGGCCTGCCAGCTGAGCAGGACCGGCGGCCCCTCTATGACGGCGCTGCGGCCCATGCCGGGGCTGCCGGGCCCGTCGAGCCAGTCGGCCACCCGCTGGGCCACCCCGCCGGTCATCACGCCGCCGAGCGCGCAGGCGAGCATCGCGACCGAGGGGCCGCCGAGTCCGCGCATCACGGTGCGCGGCTCGGGACTGCGCCGGTACAGGCGCCACGCCACCGCGGCCAGGGCGACGACGAAGGCGCCCTGGGCGAGGGTGACGACGCGGAAGGTGATGTCGCCGGGGAGGGTGCCCGCGGAGGCCCAGCCGGGGCGGGACCAGGCGGCGTGCACAGAGGCGAGGACGAGCAGGGTCAGCGCGGCCCCCGGCAGGTAGGTGATGACGGCGCGGTCGAGCCGGTTGTCGAGGCGCCGCTCGCTGCGGCCTCGCCGGCAGACGACCCAGAGCACCACGAGCATCCCGAGGACGAGCAGCGCCTCGATGACCCGGCCGTACACGGCGGGGACCGAACTCCCGGCGGCCCGGTCGTGCCGGGCCGCGGCGCCCGCGACGGAGGCGGTGACGGTCAGGAACCCGGCGGCGGTGTGGGCGGCGCGCAGCCGGGCGACGAGCCGGCGCCCGAACCAGAATCCGGGGCGCCCGAGCGCGGGCCGCAGGGGCTCGGCGGGGGCGGTCCCGGCGCTGTCGTCGTCGTCGGGGACGGTGCCGGTCAGCGGGCGCTGGGACTCGTAGGCGCTCCAGGTGCGGTTGGACAGGTACCAGAGCAGTCCCACCAGCGCGGTGGGCACCAGGGCCGCGAGGGCGAGCCGGCGGCCGGGCTGGGACCACCAGCCGCCCTGGGCGGCGGACAGGAATCCGAGCCACGAGCGCTGGTCGGAGCAGGCGGCCACGCCGGCGCACTGCCAGGCGGTCAGGTCGAGCGCGACCTCGCAGGCCGCGGCGGTCAGCAGGACGGTGAGGCTCAGCGCCACCAGCCGGACCAGCGCCCCGTAGAGCCGGACGGTGCGGGGGCGGCCGGTGGCGGCCGGGCGCATCCAGTGGGCGAGGTTGATCACCATGAACGGGAGCAGCAGGAGCCACAGCGCACGGGAGCCGTTGCCGGAGGTGAGGTTGGACCAGCAGTAGGCCTCGGGGATGGGCCGGTCCCGGTACCGCTCGGGGTGCTGCTCCGCGTCGATGTCGCCGGAACGCCGGTAGATGGCGGCGGTCGCGTCGCCCGTGACGCGGACCGTGCGCGGGTCGACGAGCATCTCCTGGGGCGTGGTTCCGCCCACACCGTGGACCAGCAGTTCCAGCGCTGGCCCGGTGCTCTGGGTGGCCTGGGTGGGAGGTGGCACTGGGTGACTCGCTCTCGGAGGGGAAAGGCGGCTGATGGCGGGTCACCAGAGTCGCGGCCGGGCGGCGGTGTCCGTGCCGCTCTCACGAAATCTCCCCAGTGCGGCGGCCCGCGACACCGCGTGGCAGGATGAGCCCCGTCCGAACGGACTCCTGCACGACCACAGGGAAGGACCGGACCCGGCGTTGAGCGAGAATCAGAATCTGCTCGCGGAGCAGCGGCGCGCGCTGATCCTCGACGAGGTGCGCAGGCGCGGCGGGGTCAGGGTCAATGAGCTGACCCGCAAACTGAGCGTCTCCGACATGACCGTCCGCCGGGATCTGGACGCGCTGGCCCGCCAGGGTGTCATCGAGAAGGTGCACGGCGGCGCCGTACCGGTGGTCGAGGCGAGTACGCACGAGCCCGGCTTCGAGGCGAAGTCGACGCTGGAGCTGACCGCCAAGGAGGACATCGCGCGGGCTGCCGCCGCGATGGCCGTGCCCGGCAGTGCGATCGCGCTGTCCGGCGGCACCACGACCTACGCGCTCGCCCAGCACCTGCTGGACGTACCGGACCTGACGGTGGTGACCAACTCGGTGCGGGTCGCCGATGTGTTCCACGCGGCGCAGCGTCCCGGGTCGCCGGGTGCCCGGCCGGGTGCCGCGACCGTGGTGCTCACGGGCGGGGTGCGGACGCCGTCCGACTCGCTGGTCGGCCCGGTCGCCGATCAGGCGATCGTCTCGCTCCACTTCGATGTGCTCTTCCTCGGTGTGCACGGCATCTCGGTCGAGGCCGGCCTGTCCACGCCGAATCTGGCCGAGGCGGAGACGAACCGCCGTTTCGTCCAGTCGGCGCGGCGCGTGGTGGTGGTCGCGGACCACACCAAGTGGGGCACGGTGGGGCTGAGTTCGTTCGCCACGCTGGAGCAGGTGAACACGTTCGTGACGGACGCCGGCCTGGCGGACGAGGCCCGCGAGGAGATCGAGGAGCACCTGCCCGGTCTGGTGGTCGCGGGCCGGGACGCCGAGGGCGGCCCCGCCCGGGGCTGAGGCGGGTTTCGCCCCGGCCTGCGGTGCCCCCGGATTCCGCTCAGCTCGCGGCAGGGTCAGCACGGCCTAGGATCGTGTGGTGGCCGTCTTCCGGATCGAGCGCTTCACCCCGTTGCCCGCAGCCGAGTCCTGGCGCCGGGTGACGGACTGGGAACGGCACGCCGCGCAGGTCCCGCTGACCACGATCACGGTGCCCGCCGGGACGCCGACCCGGACCGGGACGGTCTTCGTGGCACGCACCGGGATCGGTCCGCTGGCGTTCGACGATCCGATGGAAGTGGTCCGGTGGTCACCGCCGTCCGGCAGCCGGGCGGGGATGTGCCGTCTGGAGAAGCGTGGCCGGGTGGTACTGGGCCGGGCGTCGATCGATGTGTACCCCACTCATGCCGGCTCCCACGTGGTGTGGGTGGAGGAGCTGAGTGTGCGGCTGCTGCCGAGGTGGGGTGATCCGCTGATCTCCGGGGCGGGGCGGCGGATCTTCGGCCGGGTGCTCGACTCGATGCTCGACCGGCCGGCGCGGGGCTATCAGTGACCGGTGGCCGGATCCGTACGGTGCTGACGGGTGCCCTGAGCAGGTGATGTGACCGTCACACGATCGAGTCGTTTGTCGGTGTGACGGTTTCCGCCTACGGCTCAGGAAGCATCGAATTCATGCCGATCCACCAACCGCAGCAGCGGTCCTCCGGCAGCAGCGAACGCCCCGGCGTCCCGCAGGCCGAGGCCGCGCTCGTGGAGCACTACCCGCGTCTCGTCCGGCTCGCCTATCTGGTGCTGCCGCCCGCCCTCGGCCGGCACCGCAGGGTGCTGGCCGCCCACGCCTCTGTGCAGCGTGCGCTGCCCGGGGCGGGTACGGCGCCGGAGGCTCCGGCGCCCGCCCGGGTTCCGGAGCAGACCCGAGGCGCCTCCCCCGGGCCCGCTCCGGACGACGGGGTGACCTCCGCCTACGCCTGGATGCGGTTACGTGTCCTGCGCACCGCGCTGGCCCACGAGCGGCGGCCCCGCTGGTGGCCGGGGCGGCTGCCGGCACCGACCGCGCTGCGCCCCTCGCTCCCGGCCGTCTGGGGCCTGCGGCTCTTCCCGCGGGCCGGCGGAGCGGCCGAACTGGCGCTTGACCAGGAGCTGTCGACGGTGTCGGCGGCCGTCAGGGCGGCGTTCGCGCTGCGGCTGCTGGAGGAGCTCGACGAGCCGGAGGCGCAGTCCCTGCTCGCCCGAGCGGACGCGCGGGACCCGGCGAGCGCGGTACGGGCGGCCAGGCGGCTCGGGGCCGGCGACCGTGCGGGGGCCGGGGCGCTGCTGCGTTCCGGGGAGTTCGATCCGTGCGTGCTCCAGACGCGGCCGAGCGATCTGCTGCGGCGCCGGCACCGGATGCGGGTGGTGGCGGGCGTCGCCGCGCTGTGCGTGGTGGCGGGCGGCGTGGTCGCGCTGGCGGAGGAGGGTTCGGCGGTCCGCCTCCCCGACGCCGGGAGCACGCTCGCCCCCGACCTCGATCCGGCGGCGCTGCTGCGCACCGCCGCGCAGGAGTGGGCGGACACCTCCCGCGTCGACTTCACGGCGTGGCCGGCCCGCGGTGACCGCACCGACGACCGGGCGCTGCTCGGCCGGGCGCTGCGGACCTGGGGCCGGACCCCGAAGGCCACCGCGGTCTCGACCACCCCGGGGGCGCTCGCGGTGCCCCCCACCCAGCCGCCTCGGCTGCTGTACGCAGGTGAGGTGGACGGCGCCGCCGTGGTGCTGTTCCACGACGGCGGGGTACGGGTGGTGCGCTACGCGGAGCCGCTGTCCGGGACCGGGGCCCCGGCCCTGGACTTCGCCCGGACCGATGACGCCGATGTGACGACGGGAGCGGCCGTGGTCGTCAGCCGCAGCGGGGACCGTGCCCGCTTTCTGCTGGCGCCCTGGATCTCGGAGTCCACGACGCGTGATCTGCTGCGGCCGGACACCCCGGCGCGCGCGCTGAAGGCGGGGGCGGACGGAGTGACGGCCGCCGTTGCGCGTCCGTCGGCGGACGGCGGCTGCGACTCCTGGCCGGTGATGCAGTTGCGGTCCTCGGAGCGCATCGTGGAGAAGCACGCCTTCCTCGTCACCGACCTGGGCGACCTGACCCCGGTTCACCTCACCTTCACGCCGAAACCCGGCGGCGGCGCACCCGCGCGGCAGCCGAGGGAGGCGACGGGCAGCCCCGCGCTGCTGAGCTGGGCGCGTACCGCGTGCTCGCTGCGGGCGCTGGGCGGCACCGGCGTGCGGGCGGTCAACAACTGGGACTTCGCCGAGCAGCGCCTCCCGGAGGGCGGCGCCCCGGCCCAGTGGGTCTGCACCCGGGCCGACACCTGGCAGGGGCCCGGCCGCGTGCTGGTGCAGTTCCTGGGACCCGCCCCGTCGACGGCCGCCCCGGCGACCGTGGTGGGCGACCAGCGCGACACGGCGCTGTGCAGCCGGTTCGGCCAGCACGTCCTGGGCGGCACGCACTGGAAGGCGCCCTCGGGGCGGTGGTACGTGCTGGCCGCGGGAAGCCGTGCGGTCGACCGGATCCAGGCCACCGGGGCGGTCCGCGCATCGGCCTCCGGCACGACGCTCGCGGTGCGGGCGCCACGTGACGCCTCGGTGGAGCTGAAGGCCCGTCTCCGGGAGGGCGGTTCGCTCACGGCGGTGCGCTGACCGGGCGCCGCGTACGACCGGCCGGAGTCGGCTCAGGTATCGCAGACGACAACTGACAGCATGTCAGATATGGTGACGGCGGCCCGTTCGCCGCCGACCGCACGGGAGGTGCGTTCCATGGCACGCCGACTCCGCTCCGTGGACCTCGACTTCGTCGAGGCCGCACCGCTGAGACTGGTCTTCGCCGCCGAGGTGGCCGCGCCACCCGAGGCCGTCTATCGCGCCCTGGCCGATGACGTCGAGGGCTGGCCCGGCTGGTTCACCCAGCTGACGTCGGCGCGGCCGATCGACGCGGGCGCGGGGCGCGAGGTACGGCTCCGGGGCGGGATCAGGTTCCGGGAGACGATCGTCGCCGCCGAGCCCGGCAGCCGGTACGCCTACCGCATCGACGACTCCAACGCCCCCGGTCTGCAGGCCCTGGTGGAGGAGTGGCTGCTGACCCCGGCCGGTACCGGCACCCGGGTGCAGTGGACCTTCGCCGCCGACGGCTCTGCGCTGTTCCGGTTCACGATGCGGCGGGCGCGGCCTGCGGTGGGCAGGTCGTTCCGGGACGCCGTGCGCAACCTCGGCCGGCGGCTCTCCGGACCGGCCGGGGGCTGAGGAGCGCGGCGGCCCGGAGCACGCACGCGGCGCGAACGGCCTCTCGTGGATCAGGCCTTGCTCCCCTGCGGGCCGGGCCAGCTGCCGGTGTTCAGGAAGTGGTCGATGGTCCGGGTGTACGGCGCGATGTCCAGGCCCTGCGCGGCCAGCCAGGAGTCGGAGTAGTACTTGTCGAGGTAGCGGTCGCCGGGGTCGCAGATCAGGGTGACGATGCTGCCGGTGGCGCCCTGTGCCAGCATCTCCGCAACCAGCTTGAACGCGCTCCACAGCCCCGTTCCGGTGGAACCGCCGGCCTTGCGCCCGATGGACCGCTCCAGCGCACGCACGGCCGCGACCGTGGCCGCGTCCGGGACCTTCATCATCCGGTCGATGGCTCCCGGGACGAAGCTCGGCTCCATCCGGGGCCGGCCGATGCCCTCGATGCGCGATCCGCAGTCGCTGGTGGCCAGCGGGTCGTGACGGGTCCAGCCGTCGAAGAAACAGGAGTTCTCCGGGTCGGGCACACAGATCCGGGTGTCGTGCTGCATGTAGTGCACGTACCGCGCGATGGTCGCGGACGTGCCGCCGGTACCCGCCGTGGCGACGATCCAGGCGGGCTCCGGGTACCGCTCCAGCCGCAGCTGCTGGTAGATCGACTCCGCGATGTTGTTGTTGCCGCGCCAGTCCGTGGCCCGCTCGGCATAGGTGAACTGGTCCATGTAGTGGCCGCCGGACTCCGCCGCGAGCGTGGCGGACTCCTCGTACAGCCTGCGCGAGTCGTCCACGAAGTGGCAGCGGCCACCGTGGAATTCGATGAGCCGGCACTTCTCGGGGCTGGTGGTGCGGGGCATCACGGCGATGAACGGCACCCCGATCAGCTTGGCGAAGTACGCCTCCGAGACGGCGGTCGAACCGCTCGACGCCTCGATCACCGGCTTTCCGGGGCGGATCCAGCCGTTGCAGAGCCCGTAGAGGAAGAGCGAGCGCGCCAGCCGGTGCTTGAGACTGCCGGTGGGGTGCGTCGACTCGTCCTTGAGATAGAGGTCGATGCCCCAGCTCTCGGGCAGCGGGAAGCGCAGCAGATGTGTGTCGGCCGAGCGGTTGGCATCGGCCTGGACCTTGCGTACGGCTTCCTTGAGCCAGGCCCGGTACGCGAGGTCGGTGCGGTCGATGTCGGCGGTCGCCACCGCTTCGCCGTCGTGTCCGTGCTCACTTCTGTTCTCACTCGTGTTCATCAGTGCGCTCCTCGTGCGACCGGTCTCGGCGCGCCCCACGATATGCCCCCTACCTGCACAAACATTGACTTTGATACTCCATAGCCCCGCCTTGGTGTTGCGGACGGGGCGCCTGCGGAAGCCGCCGCGGCGCGAATGCGTCATTGCGCCCCACCCCGGTCTGGTGCAGCCGGTCCGGGTTGTGCACACTTTCATTCGGGGGCGTGACGAAGGGGGCGAAGGGGCCATGTCCGAAACGGAGTTCAGTGAGACAGGCGTACGGATCGACCGGTGGGCGCGCTCGCTCTCACGGGCTGGGCAGGTGACCGTCAAGGACGGCCGGCTGGCGCTGCTGACCAGCTACGGCCGGGAGATCGACAGCGCACCGGTGGGGACGGTGAGCACGGGCAGAGCGTGGTTCTCCGGCGCGGACGCGACGGTGGCACGGGTCAACGGGACGCGGTACCGGCTGACGATGCCGCGCCGCCCGGGAAAGCCCGACGAGGCCGGTCCCGCGCGCCGGTTCCTCGAAGCGCTGCGCGGGGCGGCCGCCGCGCGCGGCTGACGGAGCGGCGCGACGGGGACACCGCGAGTTGCGGAGCCGGAACCCCTGAGCGACATTGGAGTCACGTCACTCATGGTTTACCGGCGGTCACACTGTGATCCAGGCCGCCGGCCCGGAATCAGCGGTCAGCCATCCGCTGAATCCGTCCCTTCGTCTTCTTCCGGACCTATTTCGGGGAGTCGCAGCCGTGATCAGCGAGCCAAGCAGGCACTGCACGGTGGAGCTCCAGGCCCTGCCGTCGCGGATCGGTCAGGTCCGCAGAATCATCTCGGCGCAATTGCGCTACTGGCATCTCGATCCCTTGATCGACCAGGCAGCGCTGGGCGTCACGGAACTCCTGACCAATGTCCACCGGCATGCACAGCCGGACAAATCCTGCACCGTCGAGGTCGAGTTGCTGCTCGAACGGCTGACGGTGTCCGTCCACGACCACGACCCACGGCTGCCGACCGTGCGCGAGGCCGACGACTCCGCCACGTCGGGGCGCGGACTCGCACTGATCGCCGCGGTCAGCGAGAGCTGGGGTGTCCGCCCCCGGGGCGGAGCCGGAAAGATCGTCTGGTTCACCCTTCCGGCCCCTTCCCTGTTCGCCGTCCAGCCACCGCATTCGGTGTACGGGGCGACGACCGACGGACCGTTCGACCTGAGCGGGATCATGGCGCCGGAGGGTGTGCAGCCCTCGGTGGCACGGTCCGTGTCGGTCGGCTGACACGGCAGGAGCGGGACGCCTCCCGTGGCGTCCCGCTCCTGCCGTGGTGAGAGCGGATTCGACCCTCCCCCCACGTCAGGCCCAAGACTGTCCGGCAGTCGACCGGGGCAACAAGGTCCGCCCCCTCAGACGCTGCGGGCGGCAGCCCGCCGGTGGCGGTCATACCGCACTACCCCTGCCGCGGGTGCCGAACTGCTCGTCGAGGACGGAGAGGCGGCGCCAGTAGTCGTCCTCGTCGATCTCTCCGGCGGCGAAGCGGCGCCCGAGCATGTCGATCGGGGAGGGGCCGGAGGGGCCGGCCTGTCCGGCTCCGAACTGCCAGGGTCCGCGCCTGCCGCGCCGGACGGTGCGTCGTACGACCGTGACGACGCCGATGACGACGGCCGCCCAGATGAGCGGGAAGAGGAGGATCCACGGTCCGGGTCCCCCGTTGAAGGCCAGGGTGTTCATCTCGGTCAGCTCCTCGGTTCGGGGTTCGCGTTCTGCTGTCACCTCCGATCCTGGCTCCGGGGAGGGGCACGCGTCGTCGTACGGCCAGCGGCAGTACGCGTACCCCCTCGGGAGTAGACGGCGGGCGGGCGGCTGCTCCCGCCCGCTGCCGCGGCTTCCCGATCATCGGCCATGAATTCTGTACCTACTAGTATGTACAGTGTCTTCATGAGCACTCCGGACCGACTGATCGAAGCCACCCAGGAGCTCCTGTGGGAGCGCGGATATGTGGGCACGAGCCCCAAGGCCATCCAGCAGCGGGCGGACGCCGGCCAGGGCAGCATGTACCACCACTTCAGCGGAAAGCCCGAGCTGGCTCTCGCCGCCATCCGGCGTACGTCCGCCGAGATGCGCGAGACGGCCGGCCGCACCTTCGACTCGCCCGGCTCCGCGTACGAGCGCATCTCGCGCTACCTGCTGCGTGAGCGCGATGTGCTGCGGGGCTGCCCGGTGGGGCGGCTGACGATGGACCCGGACGTCATCGTGAGCGACGAACTGCGCTCCCCCGTCGACGAGACGATCGGGTGGCTGCGCGGCAGGCTGGCCGAGATCGTCCAGGAGGGCCTGGACCGGGGCGAGTTCACCCACGCCCTGGTGCCCGACGACATCGCGGCGACGATCGTCGCGACCGTGCAGGGCGGCTACGTACTGGCCCGCGCCTCCGGCTCGACGGACGCCTTCGACGCCGCCGTCCGGGGACTGCTCACACTGCTCGCCCCCGCTACGGCTGCCGGCTGACCTACCGTCACACGCGACCGACCGTACAAGGAGCACCCCGCACATGCGCATCACCAGAAACCGCCCGGACACGCAGGCCGGACCGCCCGGACACTTCACCGGCAGCGTCTGGCTCGACGAGCTCGCGGCGCCCGAACAGCCTTCCCGACTCAGGGCGTTCAGCGTGCACTTCGCCCCGGGCGGGCACACCGCCTGGCACACCCACCCGCACGGCCAGGTCCTCCATGTCACCGAGGGCGAGGGCCTGGTGCAGCGCCGGGGCGGTCCGGTGGAGCCGATCCGGGCGGGCGACACCGTGTGGATCGAGCCGGACGAATGGCACTGGCACGGCGCCGCACCCCGCACCTTCATGACCCATCTGGCCCTCGTCGAGGCGGCCGAGGACGGCTCAACCATCCACTGGCACCCCGACGCCGGCGTCGCCGAATACCCGGCGGCCTGAGGAGCAGACGATGCACGCCATGCAGTACGAGATCACGCTTCCCGCCGACTACGACATGGGCATCATCCGGGACCGGGTGGCGACCAAGGGCCACCTCCTGGACGACTTCCCCGGACTCGGCATCAAGGCCTACCTGATCCGGGAGCGTGGCGAGGACTCGCCGGTCAACCAGTACGCGCCGTTCTACCTGTGGTCGACGCCCGAGGGCATGAACTCCTTCCTCTGGGGCTCCGGATTCCAGGGCGTCGTGCGGGACTTCGGGCGTCCCGAGGTGCGGCACTGGACAGGGCTGTCGTTCGCGCAGGGCCCCTCGTCGGCCGCGCTCCCCCGCTCAGCCACCCGCCGCCGCGCTCCCGTTCCGGCGTCGGCCGCCCCGGCGGACGCCGTCGAAGCCGCGCTGGAGGAGAGCCGCCGGCTCGCGAAGGCGCCCGGCGCCGTCGTCACGGCGCTCGCCGTGGACCCCCGCCACTGGGAGCTGGTCCACTTCACCCTCTGGGACGGTCCCGCGCCCGAGGAGCCCGGCGAGCGCTTCGAGGTGCTCCACGTCAGCCGGCCGGAACGCGAGGAGCTCAGGGAGGGGCGCCAGTGGTAGCCACGGTCCGCACTGTTCTCGGGGACGTCCCCGCCGGGGAACTGGGCGTGTGCGACGCCCACGACCACCTCTTCCTGCGCAGCCCCCTGCTGCCGGGCCAGGAGCTGACGGACCAACGGGACGCCGCCCGACGACTGGGTTCCTTCGGGGAGTTGGGCGGACGCACGGTGGTGCAGTGGACGCCGCACGGGATGGGCCGCGGCGCCGGATCGCTGGCCGCGCTGTCCCGTTCGACGGGCGTGCACGTGGTGGCGGCCACCGGGCTGCACCAGGCGGCGCACTATCCGCCCGCGCGGCTCGACCGCATCCGGGACCGGCTCGCCCCGCTCTTCGTCGCGGAGCTCACGGAGGGCATCGGCTCCACCGGGGTACGGGCGGGGCTCATCAAGGTCGCCGGGGCGTTCCACGCGGTCGACGCGCACGCCCGGCTCACCATGACGGCGGCGGCCGAGGCGCATCACCGCACCGGCGCGCCGATCGCCGTCCATCTGGAGCTGGGCACCGCCGCGCTCGATGTGCTGGATCTGTTCTGCGGGGAGCTGGGCGTCGCGCCGCAGCGGGTGATCCTCGGCCATCCGGGCCGCTCACCGGACGGTGCCGTGCAGCGGGACGCGGCGCGGGCGGGGGCGTTCCTCGCGTTCGACGGTCCGTCCCGGGCGCACCACGCGACGGACTGGCGGCTGCCCTCGGAACTGGCGGCGCTGGCCGAGGCGGGGTTCGGCGGGCAGTTGCTGCTGGGCGGCGACACCACCGTGCCGGAGACGCCGGGCATGCCGTACCTGCTGCGCCGGCTGCGTCCGCGCCTGGAGGAGGCCCTGGGGGCGGAGCTCATGGAGGCGGCGCTGGTCGGCAACCCGGCACGGGCGTTCGCGTTCGGACCGGTCCGGGAGGCCTGAGGGTCGGCGGGGCGCGGCCTCTCAGTCCCGTCCGCTCAAGCGAGTGCGATCAGGGGGTCTTCTCCGCTCAGGCGAGTGCGACCAGAGGGTCGTCCAGCACCGGCTGCCAGGCCAGCTCCGCCGCGCCGACCAGGCTGTTGTGGTCAAGGGTGCAGGGCAGGATCGGGACACTGCCGCTGCGCCCCCACAGGCTGCGGTCGGCGACCACGGCCCGAAGCCGTTCCGGGTCGGCGTCGAGCAGCGCGCGGTGCAGTCCGCCGAGGATGATCCGGTCCGGGTTGAGGATGTTGACCAGACCGGCGAGACCGAGTCCCAGACGGTCGATCAGCTCCTCGGCGGCGACGCGCACCGCCACGTCGTCGTACTCGTTGCGCAGCAGGTCCCCGGACTGCTTGAGGAGCGACTCCTCGGGGCCGGGCCGCCGCCCGGCCGCGGTGAGGAAGGCGAGCGGGTCGGTCTCGACGTCGAGGCAGCCCCGGCCTCCGCAGTGGCAGGGCCTGCCCTCCGGGTTGACCGTGAGGTGGCCGACCTCCAGGGCCAGCCCGGAACTCCCGCTGTGCAGACGGCCGTCCAGGACGAGCGCGCCGCCGACGCCGCGGTGGCCGGTGGCCACGCAGAGCAGATGCTGGGCGCCTCGCCCGGCTCCGTGCCGGTGCTCGGCGAGCGCGGCGAGGTTGACGTCGTTGCCGGTGAACGCCGGTCCCGCGATGCCCGCCTCACGGACGCATGTGGCGAAGATCTCGCGGACCGGGGCGCCCGCCGGCCAGGCGATGTGGAGGGGGTTGAGGGCGGTGCCCTCCGGCTCGGCCACCGCGGACGGCACGGCGAGTCCGGCCCCCACGCACCGCAGCCCGCTGTCCCGCAGCAACCGGGCGCAGTCGTCGACGACTTCACCGATGACCTGCGCCGGGTCCGCGGTGATGGTGACGCAGCCGGGGGCGGTCGCGACGAGGCGGCCGCCCAGTCCGACCAGTGCGGCCCGGAAGCCGTCCGCGTGGACCTGGGCCGCGACGGCCACCGGCCCGGACTCCCGCACCGCCAGCCGGTGCGAGGGGCGCCCCTGCGAGCCCGCCGCGGAACCGGGGCTGGAGTCCACCCTGATCAGGCCGAGCGCCTCCAGCTCGGCGGCGACCGCGCCCGCCGTGGCGCGGGTGACACCGAGCTCCGAGGTGAGGACCGCACGGGTGGGCGCGCGTCCGGTATGGACCAGTTCCAGCGCGGGGCCGAGCGCGCTGCGGCCCCTCTCCAACTTCGTCCGGGTGTGGGTCACCTTGCCGTTCATGGGGGCGAGTCTCCCATGATCCGGAGGTGTTGCCGACGCCGCGGTGGCCGGGTTCACCCCTTGCGCGACGCCCGTCGGCAGCCACCTTGCGCCCGTTGTCCGCAGGCCTCTATGCTGACTTTGTGCCGCAACTAAACAAACTGCGGACGGCCCTGCCGGGGGGACCGGGCGGCAACCCCGCCCCACCCTCGTCCTCCCGTCTCCGTACCGCACTGACCGTGTTCTTCGCCCTCGACGGGTTCATCTTCGCCGGCTGGGTGGTCCGTATCCCGGCCATCAAGCACCAGACCGGCGCCTCGGCCGCCACCCTCGGCCTCGCGCTCCTCGGCGTGTCCGCCGGCGCCGTGATCACCATGATGCTCACCGGCAGGCTCTGCCACCGCTTCGGCAGCCATACGGTGACCGTGGTCTGCGGAGTCCTGCTCCCGCTCAGCATCGCGCTGCCCGCACAGACCCACTCGGCACTCTCACTCGGCCTGGTACTGCTGGTGTTCGGCGCCGCGTACGGCGGGATGAACGTGGCGATGAACAGCGCGGCGGTGGATCTCGTCAACGCGCTGCGGCGACCCGTGATGCCCAGCTTCCACGCCGCGTTCAGCCTCGGCGGCATGATCGGCGCCGGGCTCGGCGGACTGGTCGCGGGCGGCCTCTCCCCCTCCGCGCATCTCCTGATCCTGACCGGTTTCGGACTGCTCGTGACCGCCTTCGCGGGCCCCGTACTGCTCCGGCACACCGTCGCGAAGCCTCCGGCGGAGTCGGCCGCGAGCAGCGAGCGCCCCAAGCGCCTGGGCGGGCGGGCCCGCCGTGTGGTGCTCCTCTTCGGCATGATCGCGCTCTGCACGGCCTACGGCGAGGGCGCCCTGGCCGACTGGGGCGCGCTCCACCTGGAGCAGGACCTGCACGCCCATCCCGGGATCGCGGCGGCGGGCTACTCGCTGTTCGCCCTGGCCATGACGGCGGGCCGGCTCACCGGTACGGCGCTGCTCGAACGGCTCGGCCAGACCCGGACCCTGGTCGCGGGCGGCGGCACCGCCGCGGCGGGCATGCTGCTCGGCGCGCTCGCTCCGACCACCTGGCTCGCGCTGCTCGGGTTCGCGATCACCGGGCTCGGGCTGGCCAACATCTTCCCCGTCGCGGTCAGCAGGGCCGGTGAGCTGGCGGGTCCCGGCGGGGTGGCCGCGGCCTCGACGCTCGGTTACGGCGGAATGCTGCTCGGCCCGCCCGCGATCGGGTTCCTCACCGACTGGTTCTCGCTGCCCGCGGCCCTCACCACCGTGACCCTGCTGGCGGCCGCGGCGGCGGCGCTGGGGTACGCCGCCCGCAATGTGTCGCATACCGTCACGAGTGAGTAGCCGTACTCAGGCAGGAACGGTTCCCCGGACGCACGATGGAGAGGTCAGCCACCAAAGGGGAGCAACGATGAACAAGACGGTTACGACCACGCAGCACCTCCGCACAGTCGCGCGCCTGACCTTCGGCAACGCCGCGTCACTGATCTATCTGGGGGTGGTCGCGGCCACCGCCGTGTTCGTCACGGTGGACACGCTGTTCGTCGCCCACGAGGACGCCTCGTTCTCCGGAGTCTGGCTCTTCTTCCTGGCCGCCCCCACCGTGTTCCTCTTCCTCATCCTCGACAGCACGTTGTGGGGAGCGGATTCGGCCGGACCCGACTGGTACATGTACCTGGCCCTGATCGTGTCCGTGCTCGTGCAGTCGTTCGTCCTCGGCTGGTTCGTACGTCTGCTGCGCGGGGGCGCGGGGCGGACGCGCTCGCGCTCGGCCCACCCGCAGGGCGCCTGACCACTGGCACAATCCCTGCCATGGACATCGCGGACCACATCAACACCCTGGCCGAAGAAGGCCGGTTGCTGGCCGAGGCCGCCACGGAGGCCGGGACCGGGGCGCCCGTGCCGACCTGCCCGGACTGGCAGGTTCGGGATCTGCTGCGGCACACCGCGATGGTGCACGCCTGGGCGACCGCCTTCGTGACCGAGGGGCACACCACGTACGTCCGCGGCCCCGCCGAACCGGACCTGGACGGCCCCGAGCTGCTCGACCGGTTCCGCGAGGGGCACCGCCGACTGCTGGACGCCCTGGAGGGCGCGTCGCCGGACCTGCGGTGCTGGACCTTCTTCGCCGCGCCTTCGCCGCTCACCTTCTGGGCGCGGCGGCAGGCGCACGAGACGGCCATCCACCGGGTCGACGCGGAGTCCGCACGGGGCGGCAAGCTGTCCCCGGTGGCAGCCGCGCACGCCGCGGACGGCGTCGATGAACTGCTCCGCGGCTTCCACGCCCGCCCGAAGACCCGGCTGCGCACCGAGTTGCCCCGCACACTGCGGGTCCGGTCCACCGACACCGGCGCGGTGTGGACCGTGGCGCTCTCGGCGGATCCGCCGCGAACCGTACGCGGGACCGGGGCACCGACGGACCACGCCGTGGACGGCGCTGCGGACTGCGAACTGAGCGGCACGGCCCGGGATCTGTATCTCTCGCTCTGGAACCGGCTGCCGCTCACCACCCTCACCGTGACCGGTGACCCCGCTCTCGCCCGGCTGTGGCAGGAGAATTCCGCGGTCAACTAGATCCCGGCGCCCGCCCCCGCCGCAGGAGCCCCGCTTCGCGCCGGAGGCGGGGTTGCCCGCCTGTCATCTCGGCTGTGAAACTCCGGACATGGGACACCGAAGCCAGGCCGACCGGGACGCCATGACCGTCGAGATCGGTTTCGCCGTACTGACCGGGGCCGTGCTGGCCGCCGTGGCGTTCGTCATGGTCTGCGTCCCCACCGCCTTCCTCGCACCGCACGACGGCCTGCGGTCCGTGCTGCTGATGGTCGCGGCAAGCGTGGCGGCACTCGTCTTCATGGGGCGGGTCATCGACGTGCTGTGGCGGTTCGGCCGCCGGGACTCCGCCGTGGAGCTGGGCTCCGCCCGACCGGCGAGTGGTGCGGCAGGTGGTACCGCACGCGGTCCGGCACATGGTCCCGCGGCGCCGGATCAGCCCAGCCAGCCGGGGCGTACGAGGCCCGACTCGTAGGCGAGCACCACCAGTTGGGCCCGGTCGCGGGCGCCGAGCTTCACCATGGTCCGGCTCACGTGGGTCTTGGCCGTGAGCGGGCTGACGACGAGCCTGCGGGCGATCTCCTCGTTGGAGAGCCCTATGCCGACCAGAGCCATCACCTCCCGTTCCCGTTCGGTCAGTTCGCTCAGGCCCGTAGCCGCCACGGGTTCCTTGGAACGGGCCGCGAACTCCGCGATCAGCCGGCGGGTGACGCCCGGGGACAGCAGCGCGTCACCGGCGACGACCGCCCGGACGGCCCGCAGCAGCTCTTCCGGCTCGGTGTCCTTCACCAGGAAACCGGATGCTCCGGAGCGGATCGCCTCGAAGACGTACTCGTCGAGCTCGAAGGTGGTGAGCATGACCACCTTCACCTCGTTCAGCGCGGGGTCCCCGGTGATGGCGCGGGTCGCGGCGAGGCCGTCGAGACGCGGCATCCGGATGTCCATCAGTACGGTGTCCGGCCGCAGTTCGCGCACCAGCAGGACGGCCTCCTCGCCGTCGGCCGCCTCGCCCGCCACCTCGATGTCCGGCTGGGCGTCCAGGAGGGCCCGGAATCCCGCCCGGACCAGCAGCTGGTCATCGGCGAGCAGTACGCGGATCACGGTGTCTCCTTTTCGTGCGGGGGTGCCCCGCCGGTCGTGCCGGGCGGCAGCGGAAGTTCGGCTCGCACCCGCCAGCCGCCGTCGGGCCGGGTCCCCGCCTCGATCGTGCCACCCAGCGCCGCGGCCCGCTCCCGCATGCCCGCCAGTCCGTTGCCGCTGCCCCCGGCGTCGCTGCCGGTGGCGGGTCCCCGGTCGTCGATCCGGAGCCGGATGCGGCCGTGCTCGTACCGGACCGCGACCTGTGCGGTACGCGAACCGGAGTGCCGCACCACATTCGTCAGCGCCTCCTGCACGATCCGGAACGCGGCCAGGTCCGCACCGGGCGGCACGGCGCCGCGTGCGCCGTCCGTCGTGACGGTGACGGTCAGGCCGGTGCTCGCGGCCTGCTCCACCAGCTCGGGCAGTCCGTCGAGTCCGGGGGCCGGTGCCCTCGGCGCGTCCCCAGGGGTGCGAAGCGTGTCGAGGACCTGTCTGACCTCACCGAGCGCCTCCTTGCTGGCGGCCTTGATGGTGGTGAGCGCCGTGCGGGCCTGCTCGGGGTCGGAGTCGAGCAGGGCGAGGCCGACCCCGGCCTGGACGTTGATGACGGAGATGCTGTGGGCGAGGACGTCGTGCAGTTCCCGGGCCATCCGCAGGCGCTCCTCGTCGGCCCGCCGCCTCTCCGCGGCGGCCCGTTCCATCCGCTGCGCCGCCCACTGCTCGCGGCGGACCCGGACGAACTCCGCGGCGGCGACGATCGCCACCACCCAGGCGGCGACCCCCACTTCCTGCCCCCAGGGCGGGGCCGAGTCGCCCGAGGGAGGCAGCCACCGGTAGAGCCAGTGGGCGACCAGCAGATGCCCCAGCCACACCATGCCGACGGCCGACCACGCGGCCCGGCGGTGCCCGGCGACGACGGCGCTGAAGCAGCCCACGGCGACGGCCAGGAAGACCGGCCCGTACGGATATCCGGCACCGAGATAGACCATCGCCGCGGCCGAACTCACGAAGACGGCCACGACGGGGTGACGGTGGCGCACCAGCAGCACGGCCACCGAGACGAGGAGCAGAAGCCGGGCGAAGAGGTCCAGCGGGGCCTTCTCGCCGAGCTGGCCGTGGGCCGCGATGTTCGACCCGACCATGACGACGACGCCGAGCAGCAGGGTCGACACCCACGGCAGACGAGCGGCGGACATTCCCGGTGCTCCGGTCAGCCAGCGCGGCGGCCCGCCATGGCTCCAGGGCGTGCCGGGCCCGTGGGGACCCCCCGTCCCGCCGCCCGTCCCGCCGTGCGCCCACGGCCGTCGCCGCGGCGGTCCGCCCCGGTCGCCCGGGGGACCGCCGCTTTCCTGTGAGCGCTGCTCTTCCATGCCGGTCACGCTAGACCGCGGACCACCCCACGGGCGTCCGCCAGGCGTGGCGATCACCCGTACTCCCTGTGGAGTACGGAGAACGGGGACGGCGGGGCGGGGCGGGACAGCTTAGCGGGGCCGGGACAGCCTCGCCGGGCGGCCGGGCGGGCGGGCGGCCGGGCGGGGCGAGGGCTCAGCGCTCAGCGCCGCGCCCGGCCGTTCCGCCGCACTGGGCCCGCCGTGTCCGCCGTGCCGCGCGCCGCCGTGCCCAGCAGGCCGACCGTGCGGCCCAGCTCCTCGACGGCCTGGCGGAAGAAGGCCGCCCTGGCCTCGACCACCCGGTCGAACTGGCCGAAGATCTCGAACGACACCAGTCCGAACAGCTGCGCCCAGGCGGCGACGATCGATGGGGCGACGGCGGGGGGCAGGACGGGGGCCAGGTCTGCGGCGAGCCGCTCGGCCTCGGGGCGCAGTTCCTCGGTGAGCGGCGGCAGCGCGAGCCCCACCTCTCGGTGGGCGTCCTCGACAACGGCGATGAGGACGAGGCCGACGCGCGACGCGGGCGCGATGGTGGCCTGCGGCGCCGTGTAGCCGGGCACCGGCGAACCGTAGATCAGGGCGTACTCGTGGGGGTGCGCCAGCGCCCAGTCGCGAACGGCACAGGCGACCGCGACCCAGCGGGCCAGATGCGCGGCGGGCGCGGAGCCGTCCGGGGCGGCGGCCCGGTGGGCGTTCTCCGCGACCTCGCCCACGGAGTCGTACGCATCGACGATCAGGGCCGTGAGCAGTTCGTCGCGGCTGGGGAAATAGCGGTAGAGGGCGGAGGAGACCATGCCGAGCTCCCGCGCCACCGCGCGCAGCGAGAGCTTGGCCGCTCCTTCGGCGGCGAGTTGCCTGCGCGCTTCGTCCTTGATGGCGGCGGTGACCTCGATACGGGCCCGTTCCCTGGCTCCCCTGATGGCGCTCATGGGCCGCATTCTGTCACGCGATCAGAGCGTCGACCAATAACGAGAGCGGCGCTCTTGCTTCGGAGCGCCACTCTCGTGCACACTGATCTCAAGCGAGAGCACCGCTCTCCGAACAGTGGGGGTCACCATGTCGCAGGCTTACTACCTTCAGGGAAGCCCGCTCACCGTCCGCCTGAACAGCTTCGTCGGCCGGCTCGCCCGGCACGGCGTCAGTCTGCTCGGTACCCAGGAGTTGTCGGTCCGCGGACGCAAGAGCGGCCGGATGCAGCGCATCCCCGTGAACCCTCACCACCACGAGGGCGCTCAGTACCTGGTCTCGGCACGCGGCCACTCGCAGTGGGTGCGCAACATGCGGGCCGCGGGCGGCGGCGAACTGCGCAAGGGCCGCGGCAGTCACGCCTTCACCGCCGTGGAGATCGCGGACGACGAGCAGAAGGTGATCGTCGTCCGCGCCTACCTGAAGCGCTGGGGCTGGGAGGTCAATCAGTACTTCCAGGGCATCACGGCGAAGTCGACGGATGCCGAGCTCCTCGCGGCCTGCCCCGACCACCCCGTCTTCCGGATCACCGTCGAGGACTGACCGGACGGCCAACCCCGACGGCGCTCCGCCCCCCGCACCGCGACGGCTACGTGCGGTCCATCGTCGACAGCGCCCGCTGCGCCAGCGGATGCGAACGGACCAGTTCGGCCAGCGAAGTCGTTCCCCGGGTGATCCCCGCGAACGCGTTCCACGCCGGACGGAATCCCGTCAGCACCGCGTGCAGCAGACCCGGGCGGCGCTCGAAGAGCTTCAGCATCCGCCGCCCCACGCTCATCTCGACACCCAGCCCGGCCTTGATGGCGAAGGCGTAGTTGAGCGCCTGGCGGCGGGCGTCCACCGCGTCGTGCGACTCCGCGACCCGGACCGCCCACTCCCCGGCGAGCCGTCCGGAACGCAGCGCGAACGAGATGCCCTCGCGGGTCCACGGCTCCAGCAGACCGGCCGCGTCACCGCATACGAGCACACGGCCGCGCGACAGCGGCGAGTCGTCGCTGCGGCAGCGCGTCAGATGGCCGGAGGAGATCTTCGGCTCGAAGCCGGCCAGGCCGAGCCGCGCGACGAAGTCCTCCAGGTACCGCTTCGTTCCGCCACCGTCGCCGCGCGCCGAGATCACACCGACCGTCAGGGTGTCGCCCTTGGGGAAGACCCAGCCGTAACTGCCGGGCATCGGGCCCCAGTCGATCAGGACCCGGCCGGCCCAGTCATCCGCGACCGTCTGCGGAACGGGGATCTCCGCCTCCAGGCCGAGGTCCACCTGATCCAGCTTCACCCCGACATGGGCCCCTATCCGCCCGGCACTGCCGTCCGCGCCCACCACCGCACGGGCCAGGACGGTCTCACCGCCGGACAGCACGACCGCGACCGTGCGCCGGTCGGGCACCGCGGCACCGTGCTGCTCCACCCGGGACACCGTCGCCCCGGTGCGTAGTTCGGCTCCGGCCTTCTGCGCCTCCTCGACCAGCCCCGCGTCGAACTCGGGGCGGTTGATCAGCCCGAAGAGCATGCGCTTGGAGCGGCGGGTCCGCGAGAGCCTGCCGTTCAGCGAGAACGTGACCGCGTGGATCCGGTCCCGCAACGGCAGTTCGAATCCGGGCGGCAGCGAATCACGCGAGTACCCGATGATTCCGCCGCCGCATGTTTTGTAACGGGGCAGTTCCGCCTTCTCCAGCAGCAGCACCCGACGGCCGGCTACCGCCGCCGCGTATGCCGCGGAGGCGCCCGCCGGTCCGGCGCCGACTACGACGACATCCCACACGGACGACTCTTCGTGCTCATGTCCGGCGTCTGCGTTCTCGCTGCTCACGATGTGCTTCTGCTCCCGATCCGACCAGTGGCCCAAGCTGCTCACGGCATCCTACGGCGCGTTCGGGCCAACCCCTGCTGTGGGAGGATCGACCGTGCCTCCGTCGTCACCACAACGCCGCGTTCGCGGCGTTCAAGTACACGGATTCGTACCTATAACGTCGCACCTGCTAGGAGCGTGCCCATGACCGCCCATCCGATTTCCGAAACCATCGCCTCACTGATGCCCCGCGCCAAGGCGGAGCTCACCGAGCTGGTGGCCTTCCAGTCGGTGGCGGATCCCGCTGTGTACCCCAGGAGTGAGTGCGACGCCGCGGCCGAGTGGGTCGCCGGGGCGCTGCGCGACGAGGATTTCCAGGACGTCGCCCTGCTCGACACCCCGGACGGCAGCAAGGCCGTCTACGGCTTCCTGCCCGGTCCGGCCGGAGCGCCCACGGTGCTGCTCTACGCGCACTACGACGTGCAGCCGCCGCTCGACGAGTCCGCCTGGCTCTCCCCGCCGTTCGAGCTGACCGAACGCGACGGCCGCTGGTTCGGCCGGGGCTCCGCCGACTGCAAGGGCGGCTTCGTCATGCACCTCCTCGCGCTGCGCGCCCTCAAGGCGAACGGCGGGGTGCCGGTCTCTGTGAAGGTGATAGCCGAGGGCTCCGAGGAGCAGGGCACCGGCGGCCTCGAGCAGTACGCGCAGGCCCATCCGGAACTGCTCGCCGCGGACACCGTGGTGATCGGCGACACCGGCAACTTCCGCGCCGGTCTGCCGACGGTCACCTCGACCCTGCGCGGGATGACGATGCTGCGGGTGAGTCTCGACACCCTCGAAGGGAACCTCCACTCCGGGCAGTTCGGCGGCGCCGCGCCCGACGCGCTGGCCGCGATGATCCAGCTGCTCGCGTCGCTGCGCGCAGCGGACGGCACGACGACCGTCGACGGCCTCACCACCGACACGAAGTGGGACGGCCTCCAGTACCCCGAGGCGGACTTCCGCAAGGACGCGAAGGTGCTGGACGGGGTGGAACTGATCAGCACGGGTACGGTCGCTGACCGGATCTGGGCACGGCCGGCCGTCACGGTGATCGGGATCGACTGCCCGCCCGTCGTCGGCGCGACGCCGTCGGTGCAGGCGAGCGCGCGGGCCCAGATCAGCCTCCGGGTGCCGCCGGGCGGCGACGCCGACGAGGCGACGAAGCTGCTCACCGCGCATCTCCTGTCGCGCGCCCCGTGGGGTGCCAGGGTGTCGGTCGAGCAGGTCGGCCAGGGGCAGCCCTTCCGCGCCGACGTCTCCAGCCCGGCGTACACGGCGATGGCGGACGCCATGCGGGTGGCGTATCCCGGCGAGGAGATGCAGTCCTCCGGCATGGGTGGCTCGATCCCGCTCTGCAACGCGCTCGCCGAGCTGTACCCGGAGGCGGAGATCCTGCTGATCGGGCTGAGCGAGCCCGAGGCGCAGATCCACGCGGTGAACGAGAGCGTGTCGCCCAAGGAGCTGGAACGGATGTCAGTGGCCGAGGCGCTGTTCCTGCGCAACTACGCCGCCTCCAAGAAGGCCTGAGCGCCCGGTCAGCGACCCGCCGGACTGCCGGACCGTGGCCCGCTCACCGCGTACCGGCCCCGCCGCCACGCGGTGGGCGATGCGCGCCCAGCTCGTGGATCCGTGCGGTGGACGTCCGCCGCACGGATCGCGTCGGGGCTCAGCCCACCGGGACTCCGGCCTCCAGGTTGAACACAGCCGACTT